>JBARHO010000121.1:0-10708 GCA_049799275.1 Thermoplasmata archaeon | reverse complement strand
TGCCGGGATTTCTCCAAAGACGGATCATTCGAGGGGTGTTCGACACGATCGACATGGAGGACCAGGCCTTCCTGCTCCGCTCCCCTCCCGGTAGCTGACCAGAACCGGCCCGTGGGCAGCGCGCCCGACATCACGAGACGCCATTCCGTCGGTCGGCCGATCGGCCAGTGCGGGGCCGGGCAACGCCACGGCACCGGGCAGCGCGGCTGGACCGGCCACGGTTCCGCCGCGGAGCTCTCCGGCGAACGCCGACGAGCTTCCCCGCTCGAGGAGCGGCGGTCTATCCGATGAACTGTCGGATGCCCGCCACGATCTGCGGTAGGGTGATCCCGAGACGGCTCAAGCCATAGGCCGACAAGGCCAGGAACACGATCGAGAGCACGCCGTCGAGAAGGATCCCACCGCGTATGGACCGCAGCTTCCGGTGCATTTCCGTCGACCTGCGAACGGTGTTCAGGTAGATGAGATCGTCTCTGGCCGCCCGGACAGTGCGATGTGCTCGCGGGACCCACCCGTGACGGAACCGGCGCCGCCCGGCCCGTGCCGTGGCCGACCGATGGACACTGGGGGGTGCCGGTGGGTGGGCCATGCCCCTTTCGCCTGTGGATCCCAACCCGGTCGGCAAGGCAAGCTTGTTTGAGGATGGTGGGCTTACGAGCGGCATGGCCCCTCGCGCCTCTGGACCGGGGTCCCCCCGTGTCCTTGTGATCGATGTGGGTGGGACGCATATCAAGGTCATGGTGACCGGTCAACGCGTTCCACGCAAGATCGTGTCCGGTCCTGAGATGACCGCTCGGAGGATGGTCTCCAAGGTCAAGCAGCTGGCCGCCCAATGGCCCTACGATGTCGTGACCATCGGATACCCCGGGCCGGTCGCCCATGGCCGTCCGATACGCGACCCGGTCAACATCGGGGGTGGCTGGGTTGGCTTCGACTACCGACGCGCCTTCGGCCATCCGGTCAAGCTCCTGAACGATGCGGCGATGCAGGCGATGGGCAGCTATGAGGGAGGTCGGATGTTGTTCCTCGGTCTAGGCACCGGCCTGGGGAGCACGATGATCGCCGACGGCATCGTCGAGCCCTTCGAGCTGGCCCATCTTCCGTACAAGAGCGGGCGGACCTACGAGGATTATGTGGGGGTCCGTGGGCTCAAGAAGTTCGGCAAGAAGAAGTGGCGAAAGTATGTCCTGGACGTCATCTCCCGGCTCCAGCAGGCGGTCGAGCCCGAGTACATCGTCATTGGTGGCGGGAATGCCAAGAAGCTCCGGGGCCTGCCCCGGAACGCGCGGCTCGGGGACAACCGGAAGGCGATGGTCGGTGGGTTCCTCGCTTGGAGGAATGAGGGAGGTCGGACGGTCCGCGCTGGCCCGCCCCTTGAGATCCGTCGATCCCGTCCCGGACCACGTCGCCGTCGTTCGAAGTAGGTCCTATTCTCACTGTTGGGAAACGATGCTTAGGACCCGCCGCGGCCCCTGCGATCTCGGGATCGAAAGATCGCGGCCGGCCCGTCGCGGACCGACGGCTCCGAGCGAGCCGCGGGGCGACCGGTCGCTCAGTTCAAGAATCGGGTCACTTCCGCCGGAGTGAACGAAGCGGGACCGGCCAGGAACTTCCCATCCGGTCGGACCAAGATGGGAAAGTCCTCGGAAATGCTCACGAGCCGCTCCGAGACCTCCTGGGCCACATGCTCGGTCGCGAGATCGATCACGCGGACCTCGTAGCCGTGTTCTGCGGCGACGGAAAGGACGAGGCGCGCGCACTGGGCCACATCCGGGGGGAGATCCAGCGTCGTATAGTCACGGTCCTGGGAGGTAGGCCGGAGGAACCGGCCGGAAAGTCCCCCGGCAAAGAACGTGGTGAGGCCGGAAGAAGGGAGCACATAGCGGGGCTCCCCGCTCGGCAGAGGCGGAAGGCTCCGCAGATACAACACCACCTCACGGACCGGAAGAGATCCCGGCATGGGTACATCCGGGAACGACCCAGCGGACAAATAGTCTACCGGAAGGCGGTCGGCCCGGCCGGATGGTCGTCGCGTCGGAGGTCTGCGTTCCCGGATCCGGATCAGGACCGAACGCAGCGCGCCGCCCGTCGGCCCGTTCCCGGATGCTTAAGTGGCCGCCCCCGGTGTCGAGTTGATGTCCCGCGTCGTGGCGGTCGGGATCCACCTCGTCCCCAATCTGCCCGAAGAGGACTTCGTGGCCTCGGCGATCGGGAACCTCGCCGCGTTCACTCTCGAGCGAAAGCGGAGGGAGAAGCTCCAGTGGCAGGTCCTTCGGGTCGAGGAATCGCAAGGGAAACACTACTACCGGTTGGTCATCCGGCACCCGGAACGCGTACTGGACCTCGGGATCCGACGCGACCTCGCGCGCATCCTGGATGGGCTCTCGTCGCGGGGGACCGAGGTCCTCCGGTCCGACTACGAGACGGCGAAGGCCCAGGGGATGCGAACGGTGGAGATCCGATCGGTCCCCGCCGATGTCGACTACTGGGAGGATGAGTTCTGGGGTTGGATCGGGCTGGGGCAAGGGTGGAACTCGCGCTAGGGGAGCGGCCGAGATATCCGACCCGGCGGCATCAAGATAGTTTTAAGCGACCGTTCCCGTGACCTGAGAGGGTAAGGCCCCAACCTATGCGAACCGAAAGTGCGGCGGCCAAGATGCTCGCGACGGTGCCAATGTTCCAGTCCCTGAGCGTGCGCCAGCTCCGCGGCCTCGTGGCGGCCTCGAAGGAGCGGGATTTCCCGGCGGGCGAGCATGTCGTGAGCCGGGGGGACGCCGGGCTCGGCTTCTTCCTGATCATCGAAGGCGAGGTCCAGGTGAAGCGGGGCACGAGGACGCTCGCCACGCTCGGACCGGGTCAGTTCTTTGGCGAGATGGCGCTGGTCGACAAACAGCCCCGGTCGGCGGACGTGGTGACGACCAAACCGACCAAGTGCCTCGTGCTCTCACAGTGGGAGTTCTGGGGATACGTCGCGGATACCCCACAAGTGCTGCGCGGCGTCCTTTCGGAGATGGCCCGGCGGCTGCGCGAGACGGACCAGGCCCTCTCGGAGTAGGAACGGGACCCGGCGCTCCGCTCACTTCGGAGCGAACCGGGCCGTGAAATGCGGCAGGTACTTGGGCCGATGGACCAACCGCAGCCCTTCGATCTGGTCCCGTCGACCGTGGACGGCCGCGACGGTCTCCGCCACGTGTTCGAGATGGCCGGCGGTGTAGACGCGGCGAGGTAGCGCCAGCCGGACCGAGTCCAGTGCCGAAGCGCCCTCGGGGACCGGGGTGCCCTCGAACATGACCCCTCCGATCTCGACGGTCCGTACCCCCCCTTCCCGGTAGATCTCGACCGCGAGGGCCTGCCCCGGCAGATCCTCCGGGGTGAGGTGCGGCAGGAAACGTCGGACGTCCAAGTAGATCCCATGTCCTCCGGGTGGTTCGATGATCGGGACCGAGCTCTTTCTCAGTAGCCGTGCGAGATACCGCACCTGTCCGACGCGATGCGCCAGGTAGTCGAGCTCGGTCGCCTCGGACAGTCCGATCGCCATCGCCTCCAGGTCCCGTCGTGCGAGACCTCCGTAGGTTGGGAACCCTTCGAACACCACGAGTCGCTCCTTGAGCCGGTCCGCCAGTTCGGGATCGCGGGTCGCGACGAACCCGCCGATGTTCACGAGCCCATCCTTCTTGGCGCTCATCGTCGCCCCGTCGGAAAGATCGAACATCGATCGGCCGATCTCCCGGATGGAGGCGGTGCCCATGCCCGCCTCGCGCTCGCGGATCAGGTAGGCGTTCTCGGCCCATCGGCACATATCCAAGTAGAGCGGGACATGGTGGTCCGCGCAGACACGGGAGACCTCCCGGAGGTTCGCGAGCGATACCGGTTGACCTCCCCCCGAGTTGTTCGTGATGGTCACAAGGACCAGCGGGACGTTCGAGGGACCTTCTTTCGCAAGGAGCGCCTCGAGCCGGCGAACGTCCACGTTCCCCTTGAACGGGAACGGGTCCTGGGTGTCGTAGGCCTCCCGGATGACCAGGTTGTCGGGGCGTCCGCCATTACGGAGGACGTGCGCCTGGGTCGTGTCGAAGTGCATGTTGTTCGGGACGATGGTGCCGGGGCGCACCAGAAGACCGAGCAGAAGGTTCTCCGCCGCTCGGCCTTGGTGGGCCGGGATGATGTGAGGATACCCGGTGATCCCACGGACGATCTCCTCGAAGTGGAAGAAATTGCGGCTTCCCGCGTAGCTCTCGTCACCGAGCATCATCCCCGCCCATTGTCGGTCGCTCATCGCGCCCGTTCCAGAGTCCGTGAGCAGGTCGACGAAGATGTCCTCCGAGCGTAGGTTGAACAGGTTGTAGCCGGCGTTCGCGATCGCCGCCTCGCGTTCCGCGCGATCGGGCAGGCGGATCGACTCTACGACCTTGATCCGATAGGGCTCTAAGGGGAGCCGCTCGGACCCGGGGGTCTCCACGACGCCCCGATGATCGGACGCTATTTAGTTGAGGGTTCCGGCAAAGCCCCGGCACGATGGGTCGGGGATCCTCTGGGCACCCCGCGCTTGGGCGATTCTCCGACCGGTCCAGGCCGTGCCTGTTCACCCTCCATACGGGCCTTCCAGCTTCTCGATGACATTGGGCCCCGCGGGGGATCGCGTCAAGTCCGCCTTGGACCTGTCTCACCCGGATCTACGTCATGCCCGTTCCTCGCGAGGTGACCCTATCGACCGGGGTGCGCAGGGGCCTTGAACGGATACACAACGATCGGACCCACGGGGCGACCTTCCTGGCCTCCCGGGCCTTAGGTATCATTCGAGCCGCCGCCGAGGAGTGGGCGCTCCTGAGGGATCGATCTGTTCCCGTACTCCTCCGGGCCCTCGCCCGAGAGCTCCGACGAACGCAGTCCGCGATGGGCCCTTTTGTTCGATGGAGCGACGAACTGTACGAGCTGGCCCGAGGCCGTCCGGAGACCCAGGTCCTTGCCAGTCTCCAGCGGTGGTTGCGGGGCTGGGAACCAAGGATACGTCGCGAGCTCCCCTTGGTCGTGGCCCACGCGGTCCGGTACTTCCCTCCCAGATCCTCCGTCCTGACGATCAGCTCCAGCGAGGCGGTGTTCTCGGTGCTGGCCGCGCTCCCACCGCGGAGCCGACCGCGACAGGTCCGCGTTCTGAAGAGCGAACCCGGTGGGGAGGGTGCCGGTCAATGGCGTCGATTGCGTGCACGGGGTCTACGGTCCGCGCTCGTGCCGGACGCCGCCTCGACCGAGGCGCTCCGAGGGTCGACCCTCGTACTGATCGGGGCCGACAGCATCTTCCGCTCTGGCGCCACGGTCCACAAGGTCGGTACCCGCGAGCTCGCGCGAACGGCCCGCCGGCTCCAGATCCCGGTGATCTCGATCACGGGTCGTTCCAAGATCGTGAATCGTCGGCCACCCCGGTCCGCCCAACTGCCCAGGCTCTTCGATCTGACTCCCGGCACATGGATCAACGAGTTCTGGACCGACACGGGCCGGTACCGACCGGACCAGATCGCTCGCTTCGCCTGACCGGCCCATCGCGCCCTGCCCCCTGCGGGCCCGGTTCAGGACACCGGGCAGTTCGTCGCGGCCTCTCCCGGAGCGAAGCCCATGATGTACGCATCGTCCTCGTGGAACAGCGTCGTGAAATCGGTGCTGCCGAGCAACGGGGCGATCTTCAACGGGGGGTACAGGACCGTCGAGCCCCCCGTGACGAAGATCTCGGTCACGTTCAGGACCAAGAGGTCCGATCGCACCGAGGACGAGTAGACGCCGTCGCTCAGGTTCTCGACGGCCGAGTGGTAGGATCCATTGTCCGGAGCGGGGTTCATCGGATAGACCAGGTGCAGCGTCGCGTACGCGGGCAGGAACTGGGCCGCCGACCCCGGGGCCGCGAGCACGGTGGAGCAGGCGGAGAGATGGTCGCCCGCCCACTGCAGCCCGTCGAGGTCCCCTTGGGTGACGTTCGAGAGCTCCGTCGTCAACGTATGCACGAACGGCGGACCCAGTACGGCCGTTCCCGCCGCGCCGGCGATCAGGGGTAGGACGACCGCGAGCGCGATCACGAGGTTCGGCGTTGCGAGACCGACCCTCCCGGACGAGTCACGATGGATCATCCGAGAGGGGCTCGAGGATCCGGCCTCGATCACCGGGACCGGCGCCGGGACCGGGGGCGGCCCCTCGGAGTTCCAGTACTCGACCGCGGCCACCAGAGGGAGCACCGCGATCCCCTGGTAGAAGATGAACAGGATCACGGAGGTCTCGCTCAGCGAGGAGACGTTCCCGACGCTCCCGAAGAACGCGCTATCGACCGAGACCAGCAGCAAGAGGAACGTGACGAGGAAGCTCACGAGCGTGCCGACGACGATCGGGACGCTGACCGAATCCGGGAGCACCCGGGGCAGCTTCTCGTGGATCGGGGCGACGCGACCCCACAGGAGGACGATCCCGAGCACGAACAGGAAGGCGATCTCCACATCGAGGAACGGGACCGGGGAGAGCTTGGGGTCCCAGGGGATGAACGGATCGAGCTGGCCGAGCACGTTGCCGAGGGTGAAGCCGAGCCCCGGGACCACGGGCGCGTATGGCGCACGGCCCATCTCGGTCAGCACGTGTCCCGGATAGGCGGCCCAGACGACGATCCCGGCAAGGCTTCGGATCACGAAGAGGCTTCCCACGAGCGCGGCCACCGCGATGCGCCCGATCGATCGTGCGAGGGATCCCACGACCGGCCCCCGGAAGACGAGCGCGTACCCCAACAGGAGGGCGACGAGAAGCTCCGCGCACGTGACGGAGAGCGAGAGCACGACGCCGATGCCGACCCCCATCGCCAAGGCATCTCGCCACGGACGATGGGCCCGTTCCACGAACGGTCGGAGCCACCCCAGCATCAGGAGGAAGAGCGGGGCCGCGAACACGAAGTCGTACGAGCCCGCGACGAAGAACCGGGGCCACGTCGCGATCGCTCCGAAGAAGAGGGCGAACACCAGACCCGTCCGCGCCCCGCGTTCGCTGCGGACCCCGCCAAGGCGCTGGCCCCAACCGAACGCCCCCAGCACGGAAAGGGACAGGAAGAGAGGAGTGAGCAGGACGGGGGTCCGGGCCAGCGGCCAACCGAGCACGAGGGCCGGGACGGAGAGCCAGACCGCCGTTCCCTGGGGATAGATGATCCCGGCCGGCGCGAACGGGGCGAGGGTCGTGGGAACGTACCCGTGCAAGAGGAGGAGACGGGCGAAGAGGACCTGCACGCTGCCGTCGTACGTGTTCGGGAGCGGATCGATGACCAGGAC
This sequence comes from Thermoplasmata archaeon, assembly GCA_049799275.1. Classification (GTDB taxonomy): domain Archaea; phylum Thermoplasmatota; class Thermoplasmata; order Lutacidiplasmatales; family UBA184; genus Lutacidiplasma. The sequence goes on along the minus strand of JBARHO010000121.1, from coordinate 3,419 downwards.
CGCGACCTCGAAGAGCAGGAGCAAGAGGAACGCCGCTCCGGCGAGGAGCGCGATCCGCGAGGAGAGGACGCTCCGCAGGGCGCGGATCGGCCGTGCTCCGGCCCGCAGCGAAAGGACCAGGGTACCGATCGCTCCGAGGACGAGGAGCCCTACGACGAGGTCCCACCCGTAGATCGGCACGGGGATCGAGGCGACCACGTAGAACGCGCCGCCGGCGAGGTAGACGGCGAGGAGGCCCCGTTCCAGGAGGGTGAGATCGAGCGGATGCCCGATCAGCCGCTCTCCGAGGCCGAGAAGGAACGTCCCGAGCGGGAGCGAGATGAGAACGAGGAGCAGCAGCTCGAAAAGCGCGGCCGCCGAGCCGGGATCCACGGGAGGGTTACGGTCGTCGGGATTTAACCGAACAACTCAGGTGCGGGCCCGGTCCCGTTCACGAACCGGTGCGCACCGACCAGGTCTGGAGACCGTGCTGCTCGAGCGAGAAGTCGACGACGCGACCTCCCGCCTCCTGGACGGCCTTCGCGACCTCGTTCCGGCGCGAGAAATCACAGAAGAACAGGATGTACCCTCCACCGCCGGCTCCCACCAGCTTGCCGCCCAGCGCGCCGGCGGACCGGGCCTTGTCGTAGAACGTATCGATGTGTGGATTGGAGATCCCGGTCGTGAACCGTTTCTTGAGCTGCCAGCCGGCATCGAGGAGCCGGCCCATCTCGTCGATGTTCCCCCGGAGGAGCTCGTTCTTCATGCTGATCGCGAGCTGCTTCGTGGCGTCGAGCGCTTCGACGGTGTCGACGTTCCGGTCCTGGTAGCTCTGCTGCTGGCGCTCGATGATGTCGTTGGAGTAGTGGCTCGTCCCCGTGTAACAGAGGAGCAGGCGGTACGCCAGCTCGTTGAGGACATCGGAGGGGATGCGCAACGGGTTCACGACCGTGGTGTGACCGGTGAACTCCATGAAATTGAAGCCGCCGAACGCAGCGGCGTACTGGTCCTGCTTTCCCCCCTTGATCCCGAGCTCCAGCCGCTCGATCTGGTAGGCGAGCTCCGCGACCTCGTACGGGGTCCAGGGCTGCCGCAGGAAGCGTTGGAAGGCGCCCACGAGCGCCACGGCCATGGTGGACGAGCTCCCGAGACCGGTCCCGGGCGGTGCGTCGGAATGAAGGAACAGCTCGAGCGTGTCGTCGTGGTGGTTCCCCTTGGTCAACGGGCGGAGCACCTTGATCGCGGCCTTGACCAGATCGAGCTCGCCATTGTAGACGAGGTCCTCGGGCTTGCCATAGTTCGCCCGCAGGTTGTAGTCGAGAGAGTGGACCTGGGTGGCGCCGTCCCCGCCGGCGTTCACCCCCAAGGTCGCGTACGCGTACTTGTCGATCGTGCAGTTGAGCACCGCCCCGCCCCGCTCCTCGGGGTAGGGAGCGACATCCGTACCGCCGCCGGCGAAACTGACCCGAAGGGGCGCCTTGCTCCGAACGATCTGCATCCTTGCCGGTCAGAGAGAGAGGTCGGGACCTTAATCGTTGCCCATCCGCCCCGCGGCCGAATGGATCAGTACATGATTTATTTCGAGATACATGTTCGTCCGGCCGATGGCCCCCCGCTATCGGAACCCGGCCCTTTCCGTCGACGCGGTGTGGATCCGGGGCGGCTCCGTGCTCCTGGTCCGGCGCGGTCGGCCCCCGTTCAAAGGGCGGTGGGCGTTCCCCGGGGGTTTCGTCGGGTACTATGAGACGGTGGAGGAGGCGATCCAGCGGGAGGTCCGCGAGGAGACCGGGCTGGAGATCCGACCGCTCGGCCTGGTCGGGGTGTACTCCGGGCCGGATCGGGACCCTCGACATCCCACCACGAGCGTCGTGTTCTTCGTCACCGGAGCTCCGCGCCTTCCGAAGGGCGGGGACGACGCCGCGGAAGCCAGATGGGTCCCGCTCAAGGAAGCTCGCGGGCTGGCCTTCGACCACGACCGGATGCTCGCCGATGCGCGCCGTCTCCGGAGGACGAGGCGTCGCCCGCCGACGCGTTCGTGACCCGATCTCAGGCCGGGACCGCTCGGGGGAACTTCGGGGCGTAGGCACGGAGGCGTAGGAGGTGCACGCCGATCACGAACCCCCACAGCAGGACCGGTGCGATGATGAGCCGCTCCATGCCGCCGACGCCGAGGGGTCCATCGAGCCCTTGATCGTAGAGCACGATGGCGATGGCGGTGATGAGACCCGAGAGAAAGGTGTAGAACCGGAACCCGTCCCACCGGGTGTCCCGGAACATCCCGAACGGTAGGATCAGCAGCGCCAGGGCCGAGGCGATGAACGTGAGGTCGGAGACGTAGTCATGGATGTTCCCGCCGAACTGGGGCGATCCTTCGGGGAACTGGCCCACCAAGAACGCACCGATGAGGGCGAGACCCAGGAGTCCCAGCCCGACCCGGCTCGATGTACGGGGCGCGAACGCGGAACGGATGAGAAGGACCCCGACGAACGCGAGCACGGCCAAGAGCCGGATCGAATCGTTGAATACCGCGGCCCAGGGAGAGTGCGGACCGCCTAGGTCGCTCACATAGTTCCCGAGGTCGCTGTACCCGGCGTACCGCCACTGCACCACGATCATGGCGAGGACGAACTGGACAACGCCGAGGATGATCAGCCCGGCCCCGGCGTGGACATGCCGACGGACCAGGGGTCCCATGCGATCGGCCGACCGTCCGAAGGACGGTTCCGACGGGTCTTCGGTCGCCACGACCGCCGCCGAGGATCACTTCTCTCGGGCGTTCCGCTCGTAGGAGGCGTCGCTCGTCTTCTTGAGACGGGCCCCGTCCCGGTCGCAGACCGGCCGGGCGCTCGGGGGAACGTCGATCACGTAGCCGCCGCCGCACTTAGGGCACTCGTAGTAGGGCATCGGGTCACTCTCCCTTGCCTAAGATTTACATATATAAGTCCGTCCCGTCGCAGCGCCGATGGGCCCCGCTCCCAGAACATCAGCGGACCCGGTCTCTCGCCTCACTCCGAGGGAACGCTTCCGGGCGCTCGATGAGTATCGGGTGGAACGGGAATGGAAGCGGTACGAGGGCACGGCGCAGCGTGAGCTGTTCCGATCCCTGCGCGAGCGCTTCTTGCGTCGTCACCAGGCCCCGAGCGGTTGGACCCTCGAGGTAGGCCCTGGGCCCGGGCGGTTCTCGGCCTGGGTAGGCGGGCAGGGTGCCCGAAGGGTCCAGATCGATCTCTCTCGGGAGATGCTGCGCGCCGCCGCGAGGACCTGGGGGGACGATGGGGACCCGAAAGGTCGGCCCGAACGTATCGAGGCCGACGGGGTGCACCCCCCCTTCCGGCCCCGGACCTTCTCGGAGGTCGTGGTCCTGGGGAACGCGGTCGGTTTCGCCGGGGAGGCGGCGGACCGGATGGTGGACCGACTGCTCGAACTGGTCGGACCGGGAG
>JBARHO010000120.1:0-14315 GCA_049799275.1 Thermoplasmata archaeon | reverse complement strand
CCCCGACCTGGGCCTGGACCTCGCCGCGGGCGGCGCCGCGGGGGCGGCCGGGGCCGCGGCGGTGGAATACGAATCCGAACCGACGGGGGACCCGGATATCGACTCCTTGATGAAGGAGCTCGACCGCATCAGCAACGAGATCTTGAAACGAGGGCCTCCTCGGAAGCCGGTGACCGGCGCCCCCGAGCCGGCCGAGACCCCGACCCCGCCGTAGTCGGCCGGGGACGCTCCCGAAGCCCCCTTTCCGACCCGAATGGGTGCCCGTCGGACGCCCTCGGGCTTAAGACCTCGGAACCCCTAGTTCATACACATGTCCACGGGGGCAATGGTGACGGGCGAGGAGGAGCTCCTGCACGATCTCGGTGAGGCGGTCCGGACAGCCGGTAGGCCGGTCCGGGAGATCGAGGTCGGGATCGCCCTCTCGATCGCCCTCGGTCGGCGCCGCCCGGCGGTGTCCTGCGGAGGCTGTACCACCCCCCTCGATTTCGAGGGGATCCCCGCGCGTACGGTGACCGGTCTTTCGGCCCCGTTCCGTTTAATAATGGATAGACCCGGCGAGCCGTGAGCTCGGGCCGAGACCCGAGGTCCAGGCGAAGCCGTGCTCTCCATCCCGCTCGTTGAAACGGTCGTTAACGTCGTGCTCTACATCATGGGCACGGCCGGCCTAGCCGGGCTTGCGCTCCTGATGGTCGTGGAGAGCTTTGGGATCCCCCCACTGCCGAGCGAGATCATCCTGCCGTTCGCGGGGTTCCTGGTCGCCACGGGGGCCTACTCCTTCGCCGCCGGCTTCGCTGTCGCGATGGTCGGGGCCCTGGCGGGCGCCTTGTTGGCCTACTCGGTCGGACGCTGGGGTCGGCACTGGCTCCTGCAGAGGCCGTGGGCCCGACGCCTCGGGTTCGAGCCGAAGAACCTCGACCGCATGGACCGGTTCTTCGTCCGGCGCGGGCAGACCACGGTGGCGGTGGCGCGCGTCATCCCGGTCGTGCGGAGCTACATCAGCTATCCGGCCGGCGCTTCCCAGATGAACCCGACCCGGTTCGCGGCCTACACGCTCGCGGGGTCGGCGCCCTTCACGATCGCGCTGATGTATCTGGGCTATGTCCTGCGCTCCCACTGGGAGGTCATCGTCCCGTACTTCCACATCGTGGACTACATCGCGATCGTGGTCATCGTGGCGGCGGTGGTCTACATCGGATTGCGATGGACCGGGCACCTCGGCCCGGGCTTTCCGCCGCGGCGGGTCCCTCGATCCCCCCCGGAGCCCAAGGAGGAGGAGCTCCCTCCGTCCATGACCGGGCCCGGCTCTCCACCGGTCTGAGCGTTCGGTCCTCCTTCGGACCGAGGTAGGGCGCCCGGTCCGCGTACGACGTGCTCCCCGCAGGGGCCTCCTCCTGTCTATTCGGTCGCGCGAACGGCGTCCGCCGGGGGCAGCCGAGCGGCCCGCAGGGACGGGCCCGCCACCGCGGCCATCGCGAGGGCGTAGGTCACGATCAGGATGAGGATGAGGTTCACCCAGGGGATGGCCAGGGTCGAGACCCCCTCCGAGGCCGCGGCCGCGGTGTGGGTGAGGTCGTAGACGATCAGGAGCCCGAGACCCGTCCCGATCCCGATGCCCAGGAGGGCCACGAACGAGTACTCCACGAAGAAGGAGGCGAGGGTCATCCGGCGGGTGAACCCGCTCGCCCGGAGCATGCCGATCTCCCGGCGCCGCTCGACCACGGCGCGGAGCGCGACGATCCCCATCCCCGCGATGCCGACGCCGAGCCCGAGCCCGACGAAGATCTGGAGGAGCCCGATGATCCCGATGGTGCTCGCGAGCGAGCTGCTCAGCACGGCCTGGAAGCTCAGGAGGAAGAGCCCGTAGGGGTAGAACGCGGAGGTGGCGGCCTGTTGGGCGCGCGTCTCCGAGACGCCCGGCGAGGTGGTCAGGAAGTAGACGTCCTGCTGATGGTATCCCAGGCCCGCCGCCGTGGTCGGGTCGAGCCAGATCCCCGTCACGAACGATTCGAGCAGGATGCCGAAGATCACCACGTGGGTCGTGTTCCCGGTGGCGGGGTCCTGGACCGAGATGGTCTCACCCGGGGTGACCGACGGGTGGGGAGGACCGGAGGAGGTCGAGGTGACGCTCGTGGTCACCGGGGCGTAGCTGTTGTCCACGATCGCGGCCGACCCATTGGTCTCGAGCTCCGTCATGACCTGGCTCGCCGACATCCCCTTCCACGTGGCGGAGAACGGGAAGTGGTTCGTCGTGTAGAAATTGGAAGGCCCGGGAGCCACGACGGGCGCCGCGTAGACATTGTCCCCGTACGGGTCGCCGGAGAAGCCGCTCACGTTGACCTGGATCCCGCCCGATATGAGCGGCACCGCCGCCGAGTACATCGGGGCCAGGGTCGTATTGTTCTGGATGTGCCCATAGAGGTCCGGGATCGGGGTCGTCGAGAACCCCACGAACGAGTAGCCCCCCGATTGGTTCTCGACCGTGGTGTTCAGGCTCGCCTGAAGGGTGGAACCGAAGGAGGCGATCGCGACCAAGGTGAAGATGACGAGCGCGAAGATCGCGAGGTTGATCGTGGTCCGAGCCGGTTGGCGGGCCGGGTACGACAGACCGACCCGCACCACGGCGTGGCGGCGAGGGTCCCGTCCGAAGACCCGCGCGATGGCGGCCACGATCGTCGTCGAGTTGAAGGTATAGAGGAGGAGCGCCCCGACGACCATCAGGATGCCCTCGACGAAGACGATGAAGATCCCGCCGGTGTGGCTCGTTCCCAGTACGAGCTGTCGGAGCGGCTCCACCCCGGCCCAGACCACGAACGCGGCCCCCGCGAGCGAGAACACCAGGCGGTTGCGCGCGAACCGCGACGCGATGAGCGCGAGGCCCAGGATGATCAGGGCCCCGGCGATCGTCGGATAGGAGACGTCGGAGGTCCCCCGGTACGTGGGGACGAAGATCAGGATGCCGACGATCGTGAGCACGATCCCGAAGTAGGCGAGGTAGGTGTAGGCCCGGAGCGTCGGAGGGGGCTCGGGAAGGTCGCGGATCGCCCGCACGATGTTGAGCCGGCTCGCCCGGCGGCTCGCCACGACGACGGTGACGAGGGTCAGGAGGAAGCCGGCCACGTACGCGGTGATGAGGGAGTCCTGCGTGACGGTGAACGACTGGAGGATCGCGCTCTGCGTGAGGCCGGGCGAGGCGAACAGTTGGCTGAAGGCGTAGGTCAGCCCGTAGCCGACCCCGACCCCGAGGATCGTCCCGGCCAGGGCGCTCCCCGCCGAGTACGCGAGCCCTTCGAAGTAGAACGCGTGTACGAGATCCCGACGTCGGAGCCCGATCGCCCGGAGCATGCCCATCTCCCCTTTCCGCTCCTCGGCGAGCATGACGAAGATCCCGACGATCAGCATGGCGCCGGCCACGATCGAGAAGAGACCCAGGACGAGGAACAGGGTGGTGAGGCTGCTGCCCGCGGTCTCGGCGGACGCGACGTCCTCTTGGAGGAGGATGTGGACCTTGAGCCCCTTCGCGGCCGGGATCTGGGCGAGCGACGCGTTCAGTTGCGCGCTCACCTTGCTCGAGAGGGTCGCGCCCTGCACCTGGGAGCCGCTGTTCGTGACGGAGATCCAGTTGATGGTCCCGGAGGCGTTCTCGAGCGCCTGCGCGGTGGCCAGGGTCACGAACACGTTCCCCGAGGCGCCGAGCCCGCCGGTCAGGACCCCTCCCCGGAGATTGTCCTGCACGACCGCTTGCACGGTGAGCGGGATGGGGACGGCCCCCGACCCGTAGACCACGAGCTGGTTGCCGGCGGAGGCGTTCATCGAGCTCGCGGCCAGGTCGTCGAGCAGGACGCTGCCCGGGGCCGGTCCCGATAGGCTCTCCCCCGCATCGGTGACGAAGTTCCCCAGTTGGGCGCTCTGGTTCCCGTTGACCCCGATCAGGTTGAGGTTCGTCTCGGGGATCTGGGTCGACCGGTCGAAGATCTGGGTGGTCCCAATGATCATCGGTGTGATGCCGGCGATGTTCGGGTTCCCCGCGCTCGCGTTCGAGAGATCGGTGAAGACCGAGTAGGGAAAGTAGACGTGCGCGCCGATGGGCGACTGGTTGTAGATCGCCTCGTCGTTGAAGCCGTCCGCGATGTAGGTGAAATGGACGTTCAACTGGTTCACCGTGTCGCCCACGATGAGACTGCCCGAGATGATCGTCGTTCCGATGAGCAGTCCCAGGATCAACAGCACGGTCCTCGAACGCCCGCGTCGTACGTTCCGCATGGCGATGCGGAAGGCGAGGCGGTGCCGGAGCGCGAGAACGAGGGAGATGATCGCGACGACCGCCAAGAGCAGGAGGAGGCCGGCCGCCGTACCGTCGAGAAGGGCCATGCCGACCTATCCTACGAACTTCCCATCTCGCATCCGGCAGGTCCGGTCGCACGAGGCGGCCACGTCCGGGTCGTGCGTCACCACGACGATCGTCTGCTGGAACTGCTGGTTCAGCTGTCGGAGGAGCGCCGTGACCTGCCGGGAACCCTCTTCGTCGAGGTTGCCGGTCGGCTCGTCCGCCCAGACGATCGCGGGCCGGGCCACGAGGGCCCTCGCCAAGGAGACGCGCTGCTGCTGACCTCCCGAGAGCTCGGCCGGTCGCCGGTCGATCCGGTCGCCCAGCCCGAGGTCGATGAGGATCTTCTTCGCGCGCTCGCGCGCCTCCTTGGTCGGGACCCCCGAGATCAGAAGGGGCATCTCCACGTTCTCAACGGCCGTCAGGACCGGCAAGAGGTTGTACGACTGGAACACGAAGCCGGTCCGTCGGGAACGGAACTCGCTCCGTTCGTTGTCCGACATCGAGTGGATGTTCGTTCCTTCCAGCGTGACCTCTCCGCGGGTGATCTCGTCGAGGCCCGAGAAGCAGTTGAGGAACGTGGTCTTTCCGCACCCCGAAGGGCCCATGATCGCGATCATCTCTCCCCGCTGGATCTCCACGTCGACCCCCTGGAGCGCCGGCACCTGGGTCTCCCCGCTGCCGTAGACCTTCCAGACATCCCTGCCGGCGACGACGACCTCGCCCATGCTCGGATCGGAGCAGGTTCGCTCCACCTAACCTTAACGGTCGCACGGGAAACGGGGGCGCCGGATCGAGGCGCGGCCGGTCCTGCCGCTGGAGAGAGCGCTAGTGAGAGGTACCCGGAGTCTCGTCCGCCCGGGACGCCGGGCCCCTCACGGGCCTGCCTCCCGGAGCGTACTCGGGACGGACGACCTGACCATCGTGCCGGCCCACATACTCCCCGTCATCGACGATCCGGCGGCCGTGGAAGAAATGCTCCTTGGGGAAGATGCCCTTCCATCCCTCGAAGGCCGTCCACCCGCACGGTGTCGCCATCTTCCGCGCCGAGATCTCGCTGACGGCCCGGAAGTCGATCACGAGCAGGTCCGCCCGATGACCGACCGCGATCCGGCCGTGGGGCGCGCCCAGCCACCGAGCCGGCCGGTCACAGGCCGCGGCGATGAGGCGCTCCAGCTCGAGGTCCCCCCGGCGCACGGCGGCGAGCAGGAGCGGGACCATGGTCCCCACGCCCGGCATCCCGCTGGGTGACCAGGGAAAGGGGAGGCTCTTGGCCGGGAGATCGTGCGGAGCGTGATCACTGGCCACGATGGGGATGTTCCCCGCTCGGAACGCCTCCCATAGAGCGATCCGGTCCCGATCGGCCCGCAGCGGTGGGTTCACCTTGTATCGGGCGTCCGTCCCGGAGCGGGCCGAGAGCAGCAGATGATGGGGGGTCGCCTCAAAGGAGTGGCCCGCGTCCCGGAGGCGTTCCGCGACCGACGCCTCCGTGACGTGCGCGACATGGAGGCGGAGGGACGAGGGGACCGCTTGGAGGAGCTCGTCCACCGCCTCGGATTCCGAGATCGGGGGCCGCGTCTCGTTCCATCCGACGGGGTCGAGGGCGCTCAGTTCGGGACCGAACCGACGGGGGCTTTCGGCGTGGACCGAGAGCGCGAGACCGCTCGCGGCGATGGCATCGAACTGCTCCCGCAGCCCGGACGGTTCCGCGACGGTGTCGATGCCCGTCGTCGGGCTCATGTAATACTTGAAGGCCCCGGCGACCCGGCTCACCGAGGCGACCCTCGTGCGTGGGGTCAGGGCCGCATACAGCAGCACGTCGACCGCGGCCCGACCCCGTACGAGGCCCGCCTTGTCCTCCACGTCCTCGACGTGGGTCACGGGTGGCACCGTGTTCGGCATCTCGCCCACGAGCGCGGTCCCTCCGAGCGCGGCCTGGGTCGTTCCCGATCGGATCGTCTCGCTACCGCTCGAAGGTCCTGGCTCTCGAAAGTGCACGTGAAGGTCCGTCGCCGAAGGGATCAGGATCGCTTCCCCGACCTCGTGTCGTTCCTGGCCCCGGAGGTCCTTTCCGAGACGAACGATCCACCCGTCCGCGTCGATGCCGACCTCGAGGGTCTGGAGCTTGCCGCGGACGAAGGCCCGGCCCGCGATCACGAGCTCGGGTAGCTCCACCGTCGGAGAGGCGCGACGAACGCGATCCTTCCGTCGGGGGGGCATCGCGACCAGTATCCGAGGTATGTCTTGAGCCCTCACACCACCGGCACCGCGCGCGGACCCCGGTCCCGGGGAGCACTGGTTTTTTGGCACCGCGGTGTTGCGTACCCTGATGCCACGGCGCGGGAGCACCAAGAAGTGGACCTACGCCCGTGCCGGTGTGGACGCGTCGAAAAGAGGACGCGCATTGGCCGCGCTCTTGCATCGGGTCCACCCCCCTACCGGGAAAGGGGCCCGGTCCGGTCCGCCCCTCTCGGGCCACTACGCCGGCTTCGCCCGGGCGGGTAGCGAGACCATCGCCGTCACCACCGATACCGTAGGGACGAAGGTGATGTTGGCCGAGGCCACGCACCGGTTCACCGAGGTCGGAGAGGACCTCGTCGCGATCAACGTCAACGACCTCGCCGCCGTGGGCTCTCGGCCCATCGGGGTCGTGGACTCGATCTCGTGCGTCCGCGCGGACCCCCGGGTCTTTTCTGGCCTGGGGGTCGGGATCGACCGGGGACTTCGGGCGGCCGCCTGCCGTCTGCTCGGGGGCGAGACGGCGATCGTGCCCGAGCTGGTCTCAGGCCTGGACATCGGAGGGACCGCGATCGGGTTCTTTCCCGACGGCCGTCGGCCCGTCACGGGCGACCGTATCCGCGCCGGCGACGTCATCCTCGGACTACCCGCCTCCGGGTTCCACTCGAACGGTTTCACGCTGATCCGGCGTCTGCTGAAGGAGGCCGGGATCCCGTTGTCCCACCGACGGAAGGGAGGTCATGGCCCGGTGGGGACCGAGCTCCTCACCCCCACGCGGACGTACGTACGCGCGAGCGAGGCATTGGCCGACGACCCGCGGACCCACGGGCTGGCGCACATCACCGGGGGTGGCGTTCGCAATCTCGTTCGATTGAACCGCCGGGTCCGGTTCGAGCTCGATGGCTGGCCGGCCCCGGGCGGGGTCTATTCCTGGTTGGGATCGCTGGGCGACCTGGACCCCAAGGAGCTCTACCAGACGTTCAACATGGGGATCGGGTTCGTGGCGATCGTCGCCCCGAGCTCGGAAGAGGAGATGTTGCACCGGCTCGGTCGCGCCGGTTATCCCGATGCGGTACGGGTGGGGACCATCGCTCGGGGACGCGGCGTCACGGTCCCCGGCATGGACCTGAGATACCAGAACTACGCGTGAGCTCGCGGTGCTCGCCCTCTCGAACCAGGGAGGACCGCCTTCGGGCCTTGGTCGTCCGCCTGCCAACGGTAGCGCTCGCTGGCGGTGGATCCGCGGGTGCGGACGATCTCGCGGAGGCCGGGTTCTTCCCTCAACAAATCGTTTTACGCTCGCCGTTCGCTCTGTAGATCATGGCCGACCGACGGTCCTGGCTCTGGGTCGCCGCGGCGGCGGCGCTCCTGGCCGCGTTCATCTGGGCCGGCTATTACTTCTTCATCCTGGCGTTGACGCCGACCACGAGATCGGCCGCCCTGTTCACCTACCCCTTCCTCTTCGGAGGGCTGACCTACACGGGCTGGGCGCTCCGCTCCGGGCACGGACGGATCTGGCTCTCCCTTTGGGCCTCACCGATGGCCTGGGCCCGCGTCGCGCTGATCGTCACGATGCAGCTCTCGGTCCTGGCCTCCACGTATCTCGCCGGGCCGGTCGAGACCTCGCTCCTCACCTTGGTCGGGGACGTGGTGATGACGCCGGCGCTGTTGCTCCTCCTCTTCGGCGAGGGCCGGGCCCAGGCCCGCTCGCCCTCGTTCCTGGCCGGGATCACCCTGAGCACCCTGGGCGCCTCGCTCACGATCATCGGAGGGACGGCGCTCCATGCTCTCCCGCTCGTCGCGCTCCCCCTCGCGGTCATCGTCCCGGCCTCGGTCGCCCTCTACTTCCTGGCCTCGGCCCGGGCGAACCGCCGGCTCCCCAGCTCGGCCGTGGTCGGGCAGGCGACCTTGGGAGGCGGGCTCATCGGGGTCGTGCTCTCCCCCCTTTTTCCCGGGGGGTTCGCCGGTCTGGCGATCCCCTCGGTCGGGGCGCTGCTCCTGCTCGTGGCCCTTGGGGTCACGAGCTTCTACATCGGGCCGGTCCTCTACTTCTGGGCGATCGAGCGGGCTGGGATGATCCTGCCGGCCCTTCTGATGTCGACGATCCCCGTCTTCACGTTGCTTCTCGCCGTCCTCATCGACCGGAGCCTTCCGGCCTGGCTCGCCACGGTCGGGGTCCCCATCGCGGTGCTCGGTGCGATCCTGGCGCTCCGGGGAGAGCATCTGCCTTGGACCACGCAGTACGGCTCGGGGGACGAGATCCGCGCCGAGGTCGGCTCGCCGCCGACGTGAACGGGCTACTCGAAGTCCGATAGCGCGCGGGTCGTCGCGCGTCGCTTGGCGGGTCCTTTAGCGAGGCCGGAGATCGGGGTGTCGAGCCCCACGGCGTCCTCCGGGGGGGCCGAGGGGCGGGGTTCCTCCTCGACCAGGCGCTTCTGGTGGCTCCCCATGAGGAGGGCGGTCGTATCCCAGTGGAAGACCTCCGTGACCCGGGCGAGGGTCTGCGCCACCCGCTCGGCGTAGTAGGCGTAATCCGGCTTCCCCTGGAAGGCACGCCCCTCGATCCACGGTTCGATCTGCTGAGGGCTCTTGTGCGCGTCCGTGACGATCCACGCGACCCGCATGCCGGGAATGACGTCGTACCCTTCCTCCTTGAGCTGCCGGTAGACTCGCAGGAACGGGAGCGCATCGCGCGTCGATTCGTTGTACTGCTCCTCGGCCCGGACGGATCGGGCGATGACGAGCCGCTCCGGAGGGACCTCTCCCCGGACGACCTGCTGGACGAGCGCCCGGGCCCGGGCCACGGCCCCGTCGGTATCCCCCTTGAGCACCAGCTCGAAGATCTCCGTGAGCGCTTCCGACTGGAAGTCGAACGCGTCGGTCCTCCGGGTCTCGTAGCCCCGGACGACGAGCTCCTCGCGCGGCCAGAGGGCCCGGGCCACGTAGCGCTTCTTCGCCCCGTGCGAGAAGAACGACTCGTAGACCGCTTGGAACTCGAAGGTCGCCCCCACGGCCGTGAACCGCCGGGCGATCCCTTCTCCGAACTCCTTGGCCCCCTCGAGGCTGGGGACCGGCGATCGCACGAAGACGCTGTCGGTGTCCGAGTAGATCACCTCGTTCCCTTCGAGCTCCAGGGCCCGGATGATCGAGGTGATCGCCTCGCGGGCGAACGCGGTGATGGCCGCGCCGATCTCCTTGTCCGTGAACCGGTAGAAGCTCGAGGCGAGCACCCCATAGAAGGAGTTCATGAGGATCTTGACCGCGTTCTGGAGCCCGTCGTAGTAGGCCTTGAGCTCGGGGGTCTCGCTCGTCTGGACGAGCCGACGGAGCCGGTCCCGTTCGGTCGAGAGCTCGGCCAGGATGCGAGGGATCACGCCCTCGCGGACATCCTTCGTGACGAAGCGCGCCCCCCCCGGGCTGACGGTCGTCCCGTCGGGCGAGAGCGTCGTGAAGCAGATGTTCTTCGAGATGATGATGTTCGGGTACATCGACTTGAAATCGAGCACCACGACCCACGGGTAGATCCCGGGGCGGATCGAATGGACATAGCCGCCCTCGATCGGATTGTCGCGCCGGGCGAACTGACCCGGCGGGACCCCGATCCGCTCGCGGTCCGCCCGCGGGATGAGGAGAGAGTCGATGTAGAGCGAGGTGCGGCCGTTGAGGCCTTCCTCGAGCGGAAGATGGGCCACGGTCGCCAGGTCCGCGGCCCGGTCGATCGTCCGAAGGCGTTGGAGCACGCGCAGGGCGAGCTCGGCGTCCTTGAGGCAGTACTCCATCACGCGCTGATGGTCGGCCTCCCACTCCTGGGTGATGTTGCGCCGGTCGACGTCCATCTTCTTGTCACCGAGCAGGACGCGGGCGACGAACTGGAGCGATTCCTGCTTCGGTCGAAGGTCGCGTCGGACCGACCACCAGGCGTCGGCGACGACGCGGCCGGTGATCCGCCAGATGCGTTCGCTCATGACGCGGGGTTCGCTCCCCTCCCTTCCGAGGGCGAGCTCTTTCATCCCGAGGGCCTTGGCCCGCTCGACCAGGAGCGGGATGTCGTAGCCTCCGATGTTGTAGCCCGTGATGATGTCCGGATCCTCGTCGGCCACGACCTCTTGGAACCGCTGGAGGATCGTCCTCTCGTCCGGGTCGCCGATCATGAAGGTCGTCGGTTCTCGCCCCGGGCGATCGATCAGACCGCAGATCGTGTAGATCGTACGCTCCTTGATCGCGTTCTCGATATCAAAGGAAAGGATGCTCAGGGGGGGACGGAACGCTTCCGCCGGACGGATGTCCCGACCTTCGCTCACCACGATCCGGACCACCCGGCCCTTTCGGTAGATCTGGGCGATCTCTTTCGGTTCGTCCTCCGCCTCGAACTGTACGGTGAGCCCCAGTCCCTTGTCGTAGAGGAACCGATGGATGAACGGGATATCGCTCGCCAGAACGCTCATCCGGTCGTCTTGCTTCCGATATTTCTCGCGATACTCCGGGACGGTCCACGGGTACTGGATCGTCACCCGCATCCCCGACCTCGGGCCCCCAGGTACCCAGAGCTCCACTGGATCGAGCGACACGAGCTGAGGGTCCTGCTTCAACCGGGCCACGGTAGCCTCCGACGGTCCCGTCAGGACGAAGTAGGGGCGGAACCCGTAGTACCGCGCGATCACCGTCCCCCCGTCGCGGGTCTTGCCAAAGAGCTCGATGACCACGCCCCCCTCGATCGCGCGGTACGATCCTCCGAGCAGGAAGAGATCGATCGTTTCCACGATCCTTCTCAGTGGAGGGCGGGTCTAAAGGATTTAGGCCGGAGACAGGGGCAGGGCTCGGGTGCTCCCGCCCGGACCGTGGACATAAGCTACTACGATCAGTAGTATCTTTTCACAGGTTCATGGCTCGACCTCCCCCTAAACTGGTCTCCGGCCGTGAGAGGAGTGCAGGCCCGGGTCCCCCATGTCGGAGGCCCTGCATCAAGCTACTACGAAAGGTAGTAACTTCTGGACCCGGTCCCCATCGGATTTGATATACCGGGCGAAGATCAGGGTCCATCTCCATGGACGCCGCTAGCGCTCCGGGTCCCTCCATCTCGACCGAGGACGTCCTGACCCCGATCCACAAGGCCCTCCGATCCATGATCTATCAGCTCGGGGCTCGCCTCCAGACGACCGATTTCACCGATCGGGAATCCACCGATGCGGTCCTGAGCGACCTCAACTACGAGTTCGCAGCCGGGGTTCCCACCCGGTGCATCTTCTGCTTGCTCCATGCGCATGCCGGTCATGAGGACCGCGAAGGGTTCCCGAAGGTCCAGCCCTTCGCGCCGGAGCTGATCCAAGAACTGATCGCCGATCACCAGGACTTCGCGCGGCGGCTCTCGAAGGTCTCCGAGCTGTCCCGAAGGCTCCAGGGCCTTCGCGAGGCCGAGGCTCGGATCCAGATCGGACGGCAGATCAATCTCGAGGTGAACGATTTCTTTGCGCGGTATCTTACTCACATGAACCGGGAGGAGTCCGAGCTGATCCCTCTCATGAACCGGTATCTCACGGACGAGCAGCTACGGGCGATCCGCACCGCGGTCGAAGCGAGCATGCCCCCGGAGCGCCTCGCCGAGTTCCACCGCTGGATCCTCCGTTCCCTTAACGCGAACGAGCTCACCGGGCTCTTCCTGGCGGTCAGGAAAGAGGCCCCACCGGAAGCGCTCGGGTACCTCCGAGGCCTCGCAGAAGCGAGCGTCGAGCCGGACCGATGGCGGACGGTCAAGGACCGGGCCGGCCTCTGAATCGTTGACCACGTCCTTTGGAACCATCCGCGGTCGGGCCCCCTCGCGATCCACGATAGCTCGGGGTGAGGACGTGCCGACGGTAAAAGCTACGACAGACCGTAGTAGGTCGGAAGTACACGGGGCCTCTCTGCGTGCGCTGGCGAGCGTCCCCTGCCGAATGCACGCCCTCTCCAGCGCGGCGAGAAGCCCATGGCGGCCCCCTTACGCCCGCCGCAGATCCGCCCCCAAAAACTTTACAGCCCCCCACATGTTCGCAAAGTTCGTGAAGCCCTGGTCGATGGACGGGTACATTCGGCGGCGCCATCTCCTGAAACATCCGTTCTACATTGCCTGGTCGAATGGCGAGTTGAGCCTGGAGACCCTCCAGGACTACGCCCGTCAGTACTATCACTTCGAATCGAACTTCCCGCGGTACGTCGCCGGCACCTATGCTCACATCCAAGATCAGAAGCAGCGACGGGTGCTGCTCGAGAACCTCACGGATGAGGAAGGCCGTGACCCGACCCATCCCGAGCTCTGGCGCCGGTTCGGCGAGGCGCTCGGGGTGGGCCGACGGGAGATGATCGGTGCTCGGGCGGCGGCACCGACGAAGCGCCTGTGCTCGGAGTACGAAACCCTCACGCTGGCCGGCTCAGCCGGCTCGGGGCTCGGAGCGCTCTACGGGTACGAATCGATCTTCCCCGAAGTGGCCCGAGAGAAGTCCCGAGGGCTCCGAGCATTCTACGGTATCCGATCTCCGACCGCACACGAGTTCTTCCGGGTCCACACCGAGGCCGATGTCGAGCATTCGGCCGCAGAGCGACGGGCGATCCGGGCCGAGGTCGCTCGGTCCCCTCGATCCGCGCGTGATGTCCGACGAGGGGTCGAGAGGTCGCTCGACGCCTGGTGGGGCTTCCTCGACGGGTTCGTTCGTTCGTCCTGATCGGCACCAGATGCCCGATGCGCCTGGTCCTACCACCGCCCCTGCGTGAGCCAGCGCCCGCCTGGAGGGGGGGCTTCTGGTCCCCCCACCTCCCTAGGGGTTCCTTAGGCCAGGTTCAATTGGGTCCGACCGGTTCCTTCTTCGCGGCGGAATAGTAACGTCGGGCGCCAGCCGCCGTTTGGATGGGACCGCCCACGGCCCGGCCCATCTCGACGAGCGATTCGAGTGTTCCTTGGAGGACCTGGCGATCGATGATCCCGACACTGGCGTTCGCGCCGTGCTTCATGGTTCGGAGCTTGTGCTCGAGACCGGCCGCTATCTCCGCGACCTCGAACGCCTGCTCCGGATGCTCTCCCAGGAAGTCGAGGATCATCTTCTCGAGCTCGGGGCCGACGCGGACCGAGTCGAACTCGGTGCGATCTATCGGCATCGCAGGCTCCGACGTGCCCCGCCTCTTGGATCGGGGTGGATCCACTTCCCCTCGACCGGAGCGGATCGGGGGTTGAAGAGGAGGAGTTGAAGTGTCCGCATCATGTTGCTATGGTGCTCCGACCTAAAGGATTAGCTGTCCCCCCGTGGACCCGAGTGTCATCATGTCCGAGGATCTCGGGGGCGACCCTCGTGGGATCACAGCGAACCGCCCCAAGCACAGGCCAGGGTCTGCTCGGGGAAAGGAAAGGGAAAAGGTTGGGCGGAGAGATGCGGAGGGATCAGGGCTTTCCCGCGAACTCCTTGATCCCGAGCGAGTCCTCGTCGAACATCGCTCCGAGGAATCCCTTCACCGTGTGCTCCAGCTGGTTCTCCGGGACCTGGCTCGAGGTGAACTCTCCGTACACATCGATCCCGGTCTTCTTTCCCTTCGCGGTATAGACGTTGATCATCTTGGAACCCGCCATGGGGCCCTCAAGGACCTCGATCGTCAACCCGACCGGGGGAAGGGTCGTGATCCGATTCTTGACCTTGATCCAGTTACCGTCCATGTTCTGCTCCATGGAGAGGAAGAACGAGTTCTCGTTGATCGGGGTCATGTGTCGGTTCCGGGATGATCCGTGGGCCTC
>JBARHO010000119.1:0-2884 GCA_049799275.1 Thermoplasmata archaeon | reverse complement strand
GTCGTCCGCCGAGCCCGCGGCGTCGTTCCCGCGGCGGCGCTGGGCGTGCGCCGCCGGGGTCGAGCGGATCCGGCCTTCGCCTTCGATTTCTTCTCGACCTTCGGCTTTTCCGGCTTCACCCGGGTGGGACACTCGGGATTGATGCAGAACGTCCATGGCGGACGGCCCGCTTCGATGACCGTGACCACCGGGGCGTGGCACGTAGGACAGGGGACCTGCGCGCGCTCGATCTTGCCGCGTTGGGGCAGCGGGTACGTCACCCGGCAGGTGGGATAGGCCGAGCAGCCGACGAACCGCTTCCCGGCGAAGGAGTAGCGGAGCGAGAGATGGGAGTGGCAGCTCGGGCACTCCCCGAAGCGGAACGTCTTTTGGTTCTCGGGACATTCCGGATTGATGCAATAGAGGTCGGGTCGCTGGCCCCGGAAGACGATCTTGACACGCGGTACCTTGCAGGTGCCGCAGAGGAACTCGGGCGCGGGCTCGATGAACCCCGCGGAGGGAAGGGAGTACGTCGCCGTGCAGGTGGCCGGGTTGTTGACGCACTGGACCCAACGGGTCCCTCGGGGGCTCCGGTTCATCTGGAGCGCCCCGCCGCATTTCACGCAGGGCCCGACGAAATGCTGCCGGTCGAGCGCGCCCTTGAGGGTCTGGCGGACCCCCACCGCGTTCTGGGCCAGGAGCCCATACGCCTCGCGGAGCATGTCGCGCGACTCCGCAACGACCTCGGACTTCGCTTTCTTCGACTCGGCGACGAGCCCCATGTCCTCCTCCAGCCGGTGGGTCATCTCGGGCCTCGTGATGACCGGCGCATGGGCCTGCAACGCCTCGGTCACGGCGATCCCCGTGGAGGTCGGCTCGAGGGCCCTCGGCGTCACGTAGTGCCGGTCGAAGAGCTTCTGGATGACGTCATGACGGGTGCTCTTGGTACCGAGACCCAGACGTTCCATCTCCTGGATGAGCGATCCCTGGGTGTAGCGTCGCGGGGGCTTCGTTTGGTCCTCGGTGAGCCGGACCTCGGAGAGGGGCACGGTCTCGCCGGGTTCCAGGACCGGCAAGGTCACGACCTCGGGCTGTGAGTACGGATACACCTGGTACCAACCCAGGTC
Organism: Thermoplasmata archaeon; assembly: GCA_049799275.1. Classification (GTDB taxonomy): domain Archaea; phylum Thermoplasmatota; class Thermoplasmata; order Lutacidiplasmatales; family UBA184; genus Lutacidiplasma. The sequence goes on along the minus strand of JBARHO010000119.1, from coordinate 1,778 downwards.
CGTCACGAGCTGACCCTTGGCCTCGAAGGTCTCTCCCCGGACATCGAGCTCGGCCTTCCGCGCGATCCCGGTCGAGTCGGGAGCGACCGTGGCCAAGAACCGTCGGACGACCAGCTCGTAGACCTTCGCATGGTCGGGTTTCAGCTTCTTCGGATCGGTGACCCCGGTCGGATAGATCGGAGGATGGTCCGTCGTCTCGCTGCGTCCGCGGGTCGCGCGGAACGTCTCCTGGGCCAGGATGTACTCGGCGGCCTCCTTGAACGGGCTCTCCTTGAACCGCTCGACCATCGACCGGAGGCCGAGCCCCCGGGGGTAGACCGTGTTGTCCGTACGGGGGTAGCTGATGAGACCCTGGGTGTAGAGGTCCTCGGCGATGCGCATCGCATAGGCCGCGCCCAAGCCCATCCGCGTCGCCTCCGTGACGAAGAGGGTCGTGCTGAACGGCACCGGAGGACGACGTCGCGTATCCTCCTGGGCGAAGGTCGTGACCTTGGCCTCGGTGGCCCCGTTCACGATCGCGAAGATGCGATCGGCCTCAGGGCGCTCCGTGAAGGTGCCATGGGCGTGGACCAGGTGGAAGCGCTCGCCGCCCTTCTCCCCCTCGGCCTCGATCTTCCAGAACGGATCGGGGACGAACTCCTTGATCGTCTGGTCCCGTTCGACGAGGAGCGCGAGCGTCGGGGTCTGGACGCGGCCGACCGAGAGGAACCCTCGGCCCCGCTGGTCGGCGGTGAGCGACAGGAAGCGCGTGAGGACCGCGCCCCACGCGAGGTCGATCTCCTGACGCGCCTCGCCGGCCTCGGCCAGGGCATGGTCCAAGGTCTGGACCTTGTCGAAGCTCTGTTCGATCTCCTCCCGGGTGAGCGCGCTGTACCGGGCGCGTTTGACCTCGATGGTCGGATGGACCTGCTTCAGGAGCTCGAGGCACTCCAGTCCAATGAGCTCCCCTTCGCGGTCAAAGTCCGTGGCGATGATCACCCGATCGAACTCCCGGACGATCCCCTGCAGGGTCTGGACGATGCCCGTCTCGGTCACCCGCTTGAGCGGCGTCCGCTCGAGCAGTTTGGGCAGGTCCTGGAGGTTCCAGTTCGAGAACTCCTCCGGATAGTCAAGCTCGACGATATGACCCCGCAATCCGACCACGGCATAGGGGCCCTCCGGGCGGTCGAACCGGAAGACGTTCGTCCCTCCGGTCCGTTCGCGTTTCATCCTTCCGTCGGAGAGGACGATGGCGATCCGGAGCGCGGTGTTGAACTTCTCGGCGACGACGAGCGTGCGCATGAGCGGCTACCCCACAAGAGGCGTCCGCGACTAGATAACCTCGCAGGGGAACCATCCGGCGAAAGGGATCGCGAACGCGCGCGCGCGTGTTCGGCACGCCGCGGAGGTCGAGGTCGCGCGCCGGGAGGTCCCCCCGGCTCCTTGCGCCCGACGGTCTTTATAGGAACGGGGGGGTCAACTTCCCCCGGACGCCGCGGTAACTCAGTTTGGGAGAGTGCAAGACTGAAGATCTTGAAGCCGCCGGTTCAAGCCCGGCCCGCGGCACCTCCGATCCTTTGGCGCTGAACCCATGGGCCGTCCTGTCCTGAACGCCTTGCCCTCGGGAGCTCAGCGACCGTGACAGAATCTGATCTGGTCGCGAGCGGTCCCACCCTTTGTACCTGGTAATATGTCCCTAACGGCGGTCGCCCGCTTCGGCCTAGCGGACCGACAAGCGCTATGAGCTCGGCCTACTACGAGCCCCTCGTGAGCGCATCCTCATCGCCGCCGTCTTCGAG
>JBARHO010000118.1:0-5491 GCA_049799275.1 Thermoplasmata archaeon | reverse complement strand
AGGGCGCGCTGTTCGACCTGAAGGAGCTCCGGGAGCTCGAGAGCAACCCGATGAGCTACGTGCTCATCCCGACCCTATTGACCTACCTCACCCGAGAGTATGCCCCGGCGGCCGACCGGGTGGCGGCCATCGAGCAGGTCCTGGCGGGGGTGCCCAAGCTCCTCGAGGCGGGGCTCCAACGCCTCCAACCCGTTCTGGCCCGGCCGTTCGTCGAGCTCGCGATCGCGATCGGGGAGGGCCTTCCCTCCCATTTCCAGGACGCCCAGACGTTCGCGGACAAGGAGTCGACCGAACTGGGGCGCCGCCTTTCCGTGGCCCGAGAGGCGGCCTCGAGCGCCGTGCTCGGGTTCATCGCGGCCCTGCGGACCGAGTACCTTCCTCGGGCCACGGATGACTTCTCGCTCGGTCCCGCACGGTTCCAACGCATGCTGTGGGTCCGGGAGGGCCTCGAACGTTCGTTCGCCGACCTCCTGTACGCCGGGCGAGAGGACCTGGCGGCGAACCAGGAACGGTTGACGGCCATCGCGCAGAAGGAGGGAAAGAAGCCGATGGACCTACTGCGGGCCCTCTCCGAGAAGCACCCGACGTCGGAGTCGCTCATCCCCGACACCCGGACGATGGTCGAGGACCTGGAGCGGTTCGTCGAGACCAAGAAGCTGGTCACGATCCCCCGACCGGCCATCTGCCACGTCCAAGAGTCCCCCTCCTTCGCCCGAGGCCTCTTCACCGCCGCGATGTCGGGGCCCGGGGTCTTCGATGGGCCGGTCGACGGCACCTATTGGGTGACCCCCGTCGACCCGACGTGGACCGAGAAGGCCCAACAGGAATGGTTGCGGACCCTGAACTACGTCTCGCTCCGCAACATCACATCCCATGAGGTGTACCCCGGCCACTACCTGAACGCCCTCCACACGCGACAGTTCCGCTCCAGTCTCATCCGGGATGTCTACGTCTCTCCCTCGTTCGTCGAAGGATGGGCCCACTACTGTGAGCAGCTCGTCATCGAGCAAGGCTTCGGGCAGGATTCGGTCCTCGCCGAGGTCGCCCAGATCAAGGACGCGCTCACCCGTGATTGTCGCCTCGTCGCGGCGATCGGCCTCCATACCCAAGGGATGACGGTCGAACAGGCGACCCAGCTCTTCGAGACCGAGGCCCACCTCGAACGGGTCCATGCCGAGCGGGAGGCGGTCCGCGGGACCTACAATCCGGAGTACTTCTGTTACACGCTGGGCAAGCTCGCGATCCTCGAACAACGCTCGCGTTTCCTGACGACCAAGTTCGAAGGGTCCCTCCTAAGGTTCCACGACGCCCTGCTGCGGTCCGGGCTCCCCCCGATCGGCGCATTGGGGACGATCTTGGCCGCCGCCTGATCGTGCCACGGGCCCGGAGGGCTTGCGAGTGGCTCCCTCGCTAACGGTCCTTGGCCGGCGGGGATCGGGAGGGGACTCAATGGAGCCGGGTGGTCGCGACCCGCTGGAAGAAGCGATCTCCACGGACCGGATGTGCTACGCCTGGGCCCTCGACAATCGATTACGCCGGTGGCTCGCTCCGGCGCGGAACGAACTGAGATTCCTGGACCTTGGGCCCGGTCAGGCCGTAGCGGACCTCGGGGCCGGACCGGGGTACTTCGGTCCGGAGATCATTCACCAGATAGGTCCCGAAGGTCGGTTGGTGATGGTCGACATCGATGAGGAAAATCTGGAGATCGCACGTCGGACCGTCCACCATGATCCGAGGGCCCGATTCGTTCTTGGTTCAGCGGCGCAGGTCCCGGGCATCCCCTCGGATTCGGTCGACCGGGTCCTGATGTCGCTGGTCCTCTGCTGCCTGAGGGATAAGGCGGGCGCGCTCAGCGAGGCCTGGAGAATGCTGAGGCCGGGCGGACTGGCCCTCGTGACCTACCCCCGACGGCGAACGCCCGGCGGTCGTTCCCGGCGCCCACTACGGGTGAGCCCAGGCGAATGGCGCTCGCTCGTCGGTCGGAGGCCTTGGCATCCCCGTTCCGAACCAGATGGCTGGTGGGTCCGCCGGCATCTCCTCGAGCGCCCCAAGGCGCCAAAGGTCGCTCCGTCCGAGCGACGGCCCACTCTCATGTAGGCGGCCTAGGCCGCGCCCTTCTCTCACCCGCGCCGGCCCAAGACATTTTGACCGCCGCCGACTAAGGGCCGACGGTCGGACCGATGATCGAGCCGTCGAAGGAAGGGACCGTTCCCGTGCTGGGCTACCAGTTGTTCTACCGATCCTATGGCCAAGAACGGGGGGCTGGAACGGTGCTCTGCCTTCACGGCGGTCCCGGGGCCAGCCATGAATACCTGTCCCCGCTGGCCGATCTCTCCCAGTTCGGCTATCGGGTGGTCCTCTTCGACCAGCTGGCCTGCGGCCGATCCGAGGATCCGCACGACGAGAGCCTCTTCACGCTCGCGCATCACGTCGAGGAGGTGGAAGGGATCCGACGGGCGCTGGACCTCGGGAGGGTCCACCTCATGGGATCCAGTTACGGCGGCCTCCTCGCTCTGAGCTACGCTCTCAAGTACCAAGATCATCTCCGGTCCCTGATCTCGACCGGTGGGCTCGCGAGCATCCCGCTCACGGTGGCCGAGATGCGCCGGCTCCGTTCGGAGCTGCCCCAAGAGGTGCGTTCCGTGTTGGAGCACTATGAGGAGCTCGGGGAGTTCCAGAACCCGGAGTATCTCAAGGCCGTGGACGTGTTCTATCGCAAGCACATCTGCCGGCTCGCCGAGTGGCCCGAGGACGTCATGCGGACCTTCTCGAACATGGGCCGAGTGTACCAGGTGATGAACGGTCCGAACGAGTTCACGATCACCGGGAGGATCAAGGATGTGGACGTCACCGCGGACCTCGGCCAGATCCGGGTCCCGTGCCTCATCACGACCGGCCGCTACGACGAGGTCACCTCTCAGGTGGCGCAGAGCATCCAGGACCACATCCCGGGCTCTCGTCTCGTGATGTTCGAGAACAGCTCCCATCTGCCCATGTGGGAGGAACGCGAACGGTACATCCAGGTCCTCCGGGATTTCCTTCGTTCGGTCGATGCCCCGCCCCAGGCCTGAGCACCGGGCGGCCCGCGGTACCGAGCCCCCGTCCCCGGGGTGGGATGCAAGCTGACCCTTCGTCGGCGCTTGGGCAGTGGAACACGGACCGCCTCACTAAAGACCCCGAGGAGGGTCCGAGGACCCATGGGTCCCAAACCGCGGCTGTTCACCCTCCCGATCAGCCACTACTGCGTGTCGGTAGAGCGGATGCTCGCCTTCAAGGGGATCGCGTACGACGCCGTCCCGACCCCCTATCATGATCGACAGCAATTGATCCGCGAGAGCGGGCAGGACTACGTCCCCACGCTCATCCATGGCCAGAGCGCGGTGACGTGGCAGCAGATCCCGGATTACCTCGAGAAGCTCAAGCCGAACCCCACCCTCTACCCCGCCGGATGGAAGGGGACCGCCGTCGTCCTGGAGGATTGGGGTCACCAGGTCCTGGAGGAGCGCGTCTGGAGGGCCGTGGTGACCAAAGTACCGCCGGTGCTGGGGAGCGACGAGGAGCGCTGGGTGTTCGAGGAGATGCAGACCCGGGCCCGCGGCCCATGGAGCGTCCTCCAGTCACGACGAGACGAGTTCCATCGCGACATGGTGACGCACCTCGCCCTCGTGGACCGAATGCTCGAAGGCCGTTCCTGGATCCTACCCGAGCCCAGCGTCGCGGATTTCGGTGTCTACGGAGGTCTTTCCCCGCTCCTCACGATCGGCGAGAGCATCCCGGCCGAGCTTCACAATCTTTCCGGCTGGGTCGGACGCATCCAAGCTCTGGGGGGTCATTCGGGCCACCCCACCGTTCCGGTGAGCTCCTCGGCCCCCTCATCGAGCGGCTGAGCGCCCTGGGTCCCCCCGCCCGCGGCGAGGGGACCTTCCATCGTTGGCGCGACGGCGACGGACGGGCTCGCGGGGGGAGGGGCCTCAGTCGAGCTCTAACGTCGATTCCCTGCCAAGGATCACGCGGCTCTCGGCCTCCTTCTCGAGCTCCTCCGCGTGCTTCGGGCCGAGCGCGTGACGGTCCATCTGCTGCATGCGATCGTGGATCCATTGGAACTCGTGGAAGACGAGCGGATCGGAGAGGCTCTTTCGGGCCCGGTCGATCAGGTCGACCGGGTGGCGAAGGGCCCAGTAGTAGTTCTCGATCCACGTCCCGAACGCCTCCCAGACCAGTTCCTCCTCGAGGACCCTGCGATGGGTCAGCGCGCCGACCAGCTCGAAGAAGTTCGCTACCTCCACGTTCGTGATGTCCTCGTGCTCCTTGTGGAGGAGGCGGGTACTGAGCCGTTTCCGGTGCGCGCGCATGCTGGACGAAGCGAACCGCTCCCTCAGCGTCAGGATGGCGTTCGCGGAGTTCAAGCGCTGGGCCTGCCGGGTCTGCCAGTACATCAGAAAGAGGGTCCCGACGACCAGGGCCCAGGTCCCGAGGGCCGTGAGCGTGACCGCATCCAATATCGCCAAGTTCCCGACCCCCCGTGGTCCCCGATCGCTACGGCATCATCGCAAGGCCATAGAGGCATTGCTGACACGGGATCACGGGGTCCTCCTCCGGATCCGGCGGCGGGGTCGGGGGTCCTTCCTTGGGCCTACCCGGCGTCCTTTGGCCGAGCGAGGGCCCGCGGCCCGAGGGGCGGCCGGGTCCACCGCGTCCGAGTGGCGGTGCGCCCGCCGCAATCTCGGCTCGAGCCAGATCCGCATCTCCCAGGTCCGTTCGAAGCCGAACGTGGGGTACAGCTCGCGGGCCATGGGAGCGGCATGGAGGACCATCCGTGGACAGCCGCGTCCTCGGGCCGTTCGGATCGCCTCCCGGACCAGGCGGGATGCGACGCCTATGCGTCGAAAGGCCGGCTCCGTGAACATCGACATGAGGTAGGCCGTTTCGGCTACGCCGATACCGGGCCGGGGATGATCCGTATAGAACCAGACACATCCGGATCCCATCGGATGGCCCATCCCGTCCTCGGCGATGAGGGCGATCACCTGACCGGGCGGCAGGTTCTGACCGAGCCAACGCCGGTACGTTCTCTCGTGCTCCCGCAGCACGCGGGACGGTGCGAAGGGCGGAAGTTCGCGATGCATCCCCGTACGATGTCGGACCAGGAGCGGGATGTCGCCCACCGAGCCGCGCCGGACCTGGATCTTCGGACGAGAGACGGGCATCGTTGCCCGGGACCCAACGCGGGGTGCAAAATACTCCATCGGAGGACCGCGCCCCGAAACGGACGTCGGCCCCGAGCACGTTAACTGGCCCTTGCCATGGCCAGCCCATTCGGGGGGCACCTCAACATGAAGGTAGGGATCATCGGCTCCGGCGACGTGGCCCGCTCGCTGGGCACCGGGTTCATCCAGCTCGGACATTCGGTCAAGCTCGGCACACGGGACCCGAAGGCCGAGAAGCTTCAGGACTGGGTCCGCAAGAGCGGTCCCCACGCTTCGACCGGGAC
>JBARHO010000117.1:0-6517 GCA_049799275.1 Thermoplasmata archaeon | reverse complement strand
CATCCCGACTGGGTGGCCCCGTAGATATCGATCCAGCCCGTCGCGGCCGGATACCCGGTGTGCCGAAGTCGGAGCAGGGTGCCGCGCCCCTTCTTGGAAAGAGCGAAGGTGACCCGGGTCTCCTTGGTCTCGCCGCGATAGGTGTTCGGCCAGGAGAGCGACAGGCGACGGTTCTTCACCCGCTCGAGGACCAACCCTCGATGGTGGTAGCCGCCCTGCCACCAGAACTGGTATTCCTCGCCCTTCTGAGCCGGCATGTCCGCCTTCGCCAAGAACCATCCCGCCAGGCCTTTCGGATCCGTCAGGGCCCGGTACACGTCCGGGACCGGGGCCTCCAGGAAATAGGCCTGTTCGATCACGAGCGGGGCCTTGGTCGGGGGCTTCTTTCGTGCCGCCATCCCCCTGGCAAGCGCTCCGGGATAGAAAGGTGACCATCGGGGACGGCGGCCGAGCTACGGGCTGCGATAGCGAGGGCGGAAGATCAGCTGGAGATGGTACGCCAGCGTGTAGGGTCGGCCGCCGGTCGCAGACGGTCCTTCAGGCTGAGGACCGAGGCGAACCACTCGGACGCGCCCAACCAGCACAGGGCTCGCACCCCATGCGGACGGGCACGTACCGAACGCGTGATCATCCGCCACGTGATCACGGGGTGGTCGCGGGCGAACCGCTGCAATGTGGTGGGCGCGAGACCCGTCAGGTGACCGACCTGGGCATGACCCCATAGGATGCGACGTCGCTGGGACAGGTGGTCCGACATCGTCCGAGGGGTCTCGATCGCGACGACCGCGGTCGGGGCGTAGGCGAGGTGACCGCCGTTCCGCTTGAGCCATGCGCCGATGAAGGCGCCATCATTGACGACCGACGCGGGGAGCGGGGGGATGAGGCGCGAGGGCAGGAGCAGCAGCTCGTCGGAGACGTGGGTCCCGGTCCCGGCCGCTAGCGCGGCCCGATGGAGCTCGTGATGGAGGTCCCAGAGGAGCTGGATCCCATCCGCGGTCGGCCCTTCCCGGGACTCTCGAGGTATCGGACGGCCCATGACCACGAACGCTTCGTCGGACCCTCTGCCGAGCCGCAACATCGAACCGACCGCACCCGGATCCGCCTGCGCGTCCGCGTTCAGGAGGACCAGGAACTCCCCGGTGGCCCGCGCGAAGATCTGTCGTAAGGCCGAGGCCTTCCCTCGTCGCTCCGGTTCCACGAGGACGTCGACCCGTTGATCGATCCCTTGGGCCAACTCCACCGTGCGATCGGTACATCCGCTGGCCACGACCAGGATACGATCCCAGGCGAACCCATCCGGGAGGTCCTGCCCGAGGAGCGAGAGGATCGCCCCGCGGATGCATCGTTCCTCGTTGTAGGCGACGATACCGCCCGTGAGCAGCGTCGCAGAACGAGCGGGCCCCGGGCCCGATCCGATCGCCCCCTGATCCTCCCGAGGGACCCCTCCCGAGGAGGGAACGAAGGTCGGTTCGGTGCTCGAGCGGTCGGAAGGCCTCGATCTCGCCCCGGCGATCGCGGCCGTCAACTTACGTCTCCTGCTCCCCGCCGTTCGTCTGTGCCCCGCCCCGAAGGTTCGTGGCCTGGAGTCTCATCGTGGGCCGTGCGCCGTCGCGCATCTCCCCGTCGTCGGTCCACTCCCAGCCTGCCTCCGAGAACACGCGCGAATGTCGATCGAACTTTTCGGTGAGCAGGGCGAACCGGGACCAAAGGGTCACTGTCCGGAAGCACTCCTCCGTACGGCCCGAGCGTCGCAGCTGATGGTTGCGGAAGAGCGACTTCGCCTGTTGGAACGCGGCCACCACCGGGAAAAGGACCCCGTTGATCGCCCGGATCGCCGAGGGGACCCGAACCTTTGACGGGCCCATCCCCTCGGATGCCGTGTACTCCTCCCAAGCTCCCGGGACCTCCATCTCGAGCCACCGGGACCCCTTCAGCAGGCCGCGATAGTAGGATCCGCCCGTGATGGCCCGCGTTGTGAGGGCCTCGCGCGCAAAGAGGAACCCCCGTGGTCGTCCGAACTCCTCCCGGGCGGCGGCATCCTCCATGAGGTAGTTGAAGCACGGAGCAGGGCCGGGACCGGATCCGGCCATTGGGCGGACCAGCCGGAGCCGGACGAACGTCATGAGTAGGAAGACCCACAATGCTCCGTCCTTGGTGATGACCATGAAATCCAGATCGTCACCGGCTTCGGGTTCGCCATAGGCCGAGGAGCCTGTGACCCCGATCGACATGGTGAGGGGAAGGGCGGGGGCGAGCGGCCCGAGGACGATCTGATGCGCGCGCTCGAGATAGCGCGAGCCGCGCTCCCTACGTTCGGCCGTTCGACCATCGTCGGGTCGCGTGTCGGCGCCGGGCGGTACCCCGCCGGAGACCGATCTGCTCGAGCGCCATTCTCGGATCCACCCGTTCAGTTCCTCCTCGCTGGGCGTCGCTTCGGCGGGCAGCCATCTTCGGAGCTGTTCGCTGGGCATCTCAACGCCGTGGTGCCGCGCGACGGTCATGATCGCATGGACCCGGTACTTCGCTCGGGACGGGACATCCCCATCGGCGCCGACCGCGCGGGGTTCGTCCTCTGAGCGCTGTCCGGCCATGATGGTCACTCGTCCTCGTCCGGGGACATGAGAGGGGATCTTCGCCGGCGCACGGTGCTGGAGCCGATCGCGACCACGACGCAGATGAGCCCGGCAAAGGCCACGACCCCCACATAGATGTAGGTCGGAACGCCGAGGACCGTCGACGGAAGGACGATGCCCACCTGAGAAACATAGGAAACGGAGCGATACTCGCCTGCTGCCGAACCGACACTCACGTTGACCAAGGCCGACTCCTCCGACACCATCGACCCGGATATCGCCCCTACATTCGACGATCCGGACGAGCTCGTCAGCCGAGCACTGGTCCCGGCATCGAAGACCTCGAGCGGCGTACTGTTCAGGTCCCAAACGCTGGTCACTCGGCCCCCGCCGGGTTGGCCCTCCAAATGCTCGTTCTGAACGTATGCGGGCGAGAGGGCCAACATCAGCCTCACTGAGTCTGCCGACGCGGGCACCGTCAGATCGGAGAGTCGAATGGTCATCGAGACGAGGTTGCCCGCGCTCGAACCGGAGGACGGGGACACCGGCAGCGAGTACGCCACGCCCGCGGTCAGATCTCCCAACTGTAGGGCACCCGGGACCCCCTCCGGAAGCTGGGCCGAATACTCGAGGGTCAAGGCGCTCGAATTGCTCACATTGGTCTCGGACCAGTTGACACCGAAGCCATACCACCCCGCGACGAGGCCCGAAGGTCCCCACTCTTGGACCCCGTCGAGGGTCGCATTGAGGCCGGTGTCATCGAGCGAAAGGGCCGAGACCGAGACGGTCGGCTGTCGTAACTGGAACTCGCAGAGCACCAGCCCGTTGCTCCAGGCCCCGGACCAATCCAGGTGTTCGTGCAATGGCGAAGTCCCGGACGCGGACGTGGGCGCGGCGAACAAGGACGCGCTGACCAGGAGCCCGACGAGGATCGCGGCGGGAGCGTAGCCGAGGGCCCTCGTACGATGTGAGCCTGCTCCTCGGTCTCGTCCCATGGAGATCCTACCATCCCCCGGTAGGAGGACCTTGTTTTTGGTCCAATGCCGGAAAACCTTGGTGCGATTGCAAGACGCTCATGGGCGGAACATCTCCGACCAGGTCTCGACCAGTCGTTCGATCCATTCATCGGCGAACCCTTGTCGGTACGCCACGAGGATCTTCGCCACGCGCTCGCGATCGACCAAACTGAAGATCCGCCAGCGATCACGGCGCCCGATCTGCAGGACCCCAGTATCCATGAGTCGATGGAGGTAGACCGACACGCGCGGGGCGCTCAATCCGGTCCGCTCGATGAGCTGAGGAACGGTGAGGCCGGCGTCATCCATCAGGGCGTTCAGGATGCGCCGGGCCGAGGCCGATCGGGACAATCGAAGAAGGTTGCGATCCCCGAGCGGCACCGCGGCGACGAAGTAATGGTCCTGGTGGGCGCTCCGTTCGCGCTGAACGAGACCCGCGTGGGTCAAACGGTCGAGGTGGTACACGGTCTCTCCCCATGCGGTCGAAGCCGAGCGTTGGACCTCCCGCGCTCCCGATCCAGGGGCTCTTCGGACGGCCTCATAGATGCGTCGTCGCGTATCGAGCGCGAGCGGGTCCTCCTCCATCGTTCACGCGCGTCGTGGCCAAAGACTGGACGCGAGCAGGAACAACCCCGCGAGCAGTACCAGGGAGAGGATGGGGAGTTGGACGGAGGCATACGCAGGGGCCCCGAGGGGGAGTTGTCCCCAGGTCCAGACGATCCCGGTGATCAGAAGAGCGGTGTTGGCACCGATGATCATCAGAAAGCGAGGATCCCGGGTCCGTTGCCAAGCGGCGGCGGGGACCGCTAGGTTGACGAGCGAGATCCCGGTGAGGAGCGCCGCCAGGAACAGCTCGACGAGTCCCATCGATGCCCTTCAGTCGGGCGGCCTCTTAATTGCTGGCCAGTCACAATTCTCGGTGGAAAGGCGCGGCCCCTTCCGAAGGGCGCCCACGGGTCGGCCGAACACCTTGGATCTGTTCCACCGGCGAGCCGGTCACGTGCCGGAACTGCGCTCCCGCCTCAGGATTTATAGACGCCCGGCTAATGGTGACGGATCGGGTCCCTACGTTCGGAGCGAGACCCTCGCGCATGAAGATCTACTCGGAGCGGCTCTTCCTGAAATATCTCTTCTCCCAGCACGGGGTCTGTCTCGGCGTCGACATGAAGGACCGGTCCTACCTTTTCCTGATCTCCAAACAAGGGGCCACCTTCGAGCGACGGCCGGTGGGCGACAAGATCGTCGAGAACCTCGATTACGAGATCCCCGCGATCCTGCGCGCCCTCGAGTCGGAGCGGGACCCCGGTCAGATCATGATCCCAAAGTGACCGCTCGCCGGTCCAAGGTACGCCACTCCTCGGGCGCGAGGAAACCTTGGAGGAACCGGCCGTAGAAGAGCGGCGTATAGACCAGGTTGCGGAGCTTCCGGCTGTTCATGTGGATCAGAAGGATCACCATGGCCGAGTAGACCAGCTCGCGAGCGCTGAACCCCGCCGCGATCCGGGTCTGCGCCCCCTGCCATTGGGGCCAGTGGCCATGCCGGTAGACCGACCGATGGTCCATCGCATCGAGGACGTACTCCACATGCAAACGCCCGCGACGCAGGGCCCGTTGAAGGTAGTAGGTCTCGCGACCCTGAGCGGCGTCGGGGATGAGCACGCTCCGGACCCATGAGGTCCGGAACATGGTGAGGCTGAGCGGCAACCCATAGAGGAACCGGTGGCCGATCGCGCACCCGACCACGGCGCCGACCCGTGGGTCCCGGAACCTTTCGAGGGCCTTCGAGCAGAAGTCGGATCGTCGAACGATCACATCGCTGTCCAGGAACAGCAGGTGTTCGGTGGACGCCCGTTCGATCCCGAGCGTGGTCGCGCGGCCTAGGCCCACCTCCTCTTGGTAGATCTCGGCATCGAAGCGTTCGGAGATCTCGCGGGTCCGATCGGTACTGGACCGATCGACCACGATCAGTCTTCCGACCGGAAGGGACCGGCGCGCGGAGGCCAGGCACTCTTCCAGGTGGCGATCCGAGTTGAACGTACGGACCACGACATCGACGGCCGGTTCCGCGGACGGGGCCGCGTGGGACGGCATTCTAGGGGCACGCTCGGTGAAGGGGTCACCTTTACGTGGGCCATAACCCCTCCGAGGTCCCGATGGACACCGATCGGGTCCCGCAGGTCCTGCAGCTCGAGACCTCGCGTGGGCCAGTGTCGTTGGGGTTCGTCCGTCAGGGTCCGGAGATCTATCTGGTCGCTCGGGAACGGTCGGCCGCCTGGCCCATCGATGTACTTCGGGCGGGCGCTGCCACGGTCCGCCTCGCGGGCGGGCCGCTCTCGGGGACGGCGACCCTCGTGACCGATCGGGACGAGCAGGTTCGCATCCTCGGATTGTTCCGGGACCAGTATGGCCCCGAGCGCTTCGCTCGGTGGTACGAGCGCCCGGCCCGGGTCCTGACCGTGCGGCTCGAAGAACCGATGCCCGCCGCCGGCCCCGAGGACGGCCGATACTACGGTTGGTTGGAGGCGGAGTTCGACAATGTCGCCGATGACTATGATCACCACATCACCGGGAACCGGATGAACCGGCTCCTACGCGACCGGTCCCTGGCCCATCTACGCACCCTTTTCCATCGCTCTCGCCACTTGCTCGAGATCGGCTGTGGTTCCGGTATGGAGACCCTGCCGTTGTTGCGCGAAGGGCACGAGATATTGGCCGTGGATATCTCGCAGCGGATGCTGGATGTGGTCCGGCAGAAGGCGCACCAGGAGGGACTCGACGGCCAGATCCGCTTCCTACGCCTGCGAGCGCGGGACCTGGACGAGGTCTCGAAGGGGTACGGGACCGGAACCTTCGACGGGGCCTACTCGACCTACGGAGCGCTGAACTGCGAACCGGATCTCCGGTTCCTTCCCGGGGCGCTCTCTCGCC
>JBARHO010000116.1:0-5039 GCA_049799275.1 Thermoplasmata archaeon | reverse complement strand
TGAACGGGACCAACTCGAGCAGCAACGGGAACTTCAACAACTCGTTCTTGGAAACGAACGGGACCTACTCGTTCACGGTGTCCGCTCTCGGATACACCGCCGCCCCGAGCTCCGGGACGGTCACGGTAGCCGGCGCGGAGGTCGTGAAGGCGATCGTCTTCACTGCGGTCACGACCTATGCCGTGACCTTCACCGAGTCCGGCCTGACCGCTTCCGCGTTCTGGTCGGTCACGGTCAATGGGACCCTCTACGGCAGCGCGACCGAGCCGGCCTCGATCGTCTTCCATCTGCCGAACGGGGCCTACCCGTTCACCGTCTCTGCCACGGGATACACCGCGGTGCCGGCCTCGGGCACGATCACCGTGGCCGGTGCTGCCCAGACCAAGCCCATCGCGTTCACCGCGATCCCTACCGGCACGGAAACGTTCACCGAGACCGGGGTCGCTAACGGGACGGACTGGTATGTCGACGTGAACGGAACGTTCGGCTTCGCCGCGGCGCCCGCGAACATCGTGGTGCACCCGCCGACCGGCGTCCAGCCGTTCACCGTGGAAGCCATCGGCTACCTGGCCGTTCCGGCTACGGGGAACGTCACGGTGACCGTCGGAGGAGGGACGCAGCACATCGTGTTCACTGCGCTCAGCTCGATCCACACCAACAACGTGACATTCTCCGAGACCGGACTTCCGCACTCTTCCGGCTGGGAAGTGGAGGTCGAGAACGACGGCTCGTTGATCTCGGCCAGTTATTACTGCACCAACTCCACCACCACGACCAGCATGGTGTGCGCGTTGCCCAATGGGTACTACACGTGGATCGTCACGACCTCAGCGACGGGCTATGTAGCGAGCCCCATGTCCGGGGGTCTCACCCTCAGCTCGGCCGCTGCGAGCGTGAGCGTCACGTTCGCCAGCCACCCGGGCGACTACTTGCTCTGGTTCAGCGAGCTTTGGTTCGAGTACACCGGCTCCAGCGGTCTCGCGAACGGGACGAACTGGAGCGCCACGGTCGGTGGCATCACGCAGAGCACGCAGGGGACGGACCTGTTCTTCCTCGAGGCGAGCGGCTCCACGGCCGCCTACACGGTCACCCCACCGGCGGGATTCGTTGTTCTGCCGAGCTCGGGGAACGTGACCGGCCTCGCCAGCGCTGACCAGTTCGAGGACTACTCCTCGCTCGCCTTCCACGTGTGGATCGCCTTCGTAGCGAGTTCGATGGCCCCACATGCAGGGTCCTTCACCGGGAGCAGTTCGTTCGGCGTGTCCAACGGTTCGATCATCGCGGCCACGAGGAGCACGTAGGGTTCCTTCCCAAGGGCGGCAAGGAGAGGCCGGGACAGCGCCCGGGTGAGGGCGATCCGGACACCGCGGCGGTGGCGGATCCTCGACGCTTCACCCGGTTCGCCGAGGGCCGGCTCGCATCGGAGGGTTATTGGCCCCTCCCTCCGGATGGTCTCTGCCTCTCCTCGTTCCTCCTGCTCTCCCCGGAGGGTCGGAGGGAGGAGGTCCTGGTCGGACGGCTCGATCCGAAGGCACCTTGGATGCGGATCGGCGCGCTGGACCCTCACAGGGTCCAGCTCAATTCGAGCGGCTGGATGCTCCCGTCCTGTCACCTCCTCTACTTCGAACCCCCGGACACGGCCGCGCAGCGGATCCTCAAGGAGCAGCTCGGCCTCAAGGATATCCGGCTCGAGCCACCGATGGTCTTCTCCGAGAGCTATCGCTCGCCCCGGCACCCGGAGCGGGACTCCCATTGGGACATCGAGTTCGTCTTCCGGGGCGCCCTCCCGGAGGGCTCGGCCCTGCGCCACCCAGCCTGGTCCGAACTGCGGCTCGTCGATCCGTCGAAGAGCCCTCGCAGCTCGTTCACCCGGTCCCACGACGAGATCCTCGAGCTCGCCGGGTACCCGATCGGTTAACATGGGGATCCACGAGCTCTGTCGTCGCGCGCTCGAGCGTCCTCTCTCGGTCCCCCCGTAAGCCGAGTCCGGCGAGCTCCCTCTCGGCCGGGGTTGACCCCCTGCGCACCACGCCGACCAAGTCGTACGGCCGCCCGTGGCCCGGATCCGCCTATAGGCAGTTTCAAAAGCAAGTACTCCCCTGATAGGAACTCACCCTGGGCGAGCGCGGAGTGCCCGGCTCCGGGGATACGAGGAGAACCATGCTGCGAGCCGAAGGGGCGAAGCCGCCCAGTGAAGGCCATTCTATCCGGATCACCGTCGAGGGCCGCTCCATTGCCGTCTTCCAGGTGGGGGGGAAGCTCTGCGCGATCGATTCTAAGTGTACCCATGTGGGCGGCCCTCTCGATGAAGGGGAGATCGACGGGACGAAGGTGACCTGTCCCTGGCACGGTTCGGAGTTCGACCTCACGACGGGGCGAGTGCTGGTCGGCCCCGCGACCAAACCGGTTCGCGCCTATCGTGTACGGGCCGATGCCAGTGGCCTGGACCTCGAACCTCTCTCGGATACGGGACAACCTGGCTTCGTCTGAGCAACGTGCGGTCGGTCGCATCTGGCGCCGGACGCTGCCCCGTTGGTCAGGGGGAGGGGGCGCTGGAGGTCGGGGGAGAGGTGCGCACCATACCGCCGCTCATCATCGTCCTTCCCGCGAGCATCAAGCTCGTGATGAACGCGACGAGGAATGCGACGCCCATCTCGACGGAATAGATCGGCGCGTTCGGGCTCGATCCCACGAACGCCATGCCCGCGAAACCGGCCACGAGCACTCCCACGAGGGTCACCACCGCGAGCGCGATGTACAGTCCCCGTCGGGTAAGGGCGGCCACGATCACCAGGATGATGGCCAGGATCCCGAGCACCATGCCGACGGTGTAATGGATGTTGAGGGCCCACCAGGATGAGTTGGAGGTGAACCCCGAGGCCGGAGCGTAGGCGTTCGTCAGAAGCCCGGCGATGTATTGGACGACCAGCAGGGCCGTGGTGATGACGGAGGTGATCTGGAGCGCCCGCAACGACCAGGTCGGCATCCCCCGTCCACCTTCGGGATTGTGGAGGATCAGGTCGTCTATAAAACTACCCTGGGATCCCGCTTGCCACTCGCCCGATCGAGACCTGGAGTGCCCGGCTACCACCTCCGATGTTTCGGTCCGTTCTGATCGCAAAGAGCCGGGCACCGAGGTGTCGGATCGGCGCCACTTTGGCCCGGACGACCTGGCCTCCCGGGTCCCGATCGGGCGGAGGCCGAACGGAGGGGGCGTGGCCTACATGTATGGGTGCCGGGTTCGGTCGCTCGTGCCCGGCGCATCCAGCCCTATCGAGAAAGAGGTCGCGAAGGTCGTGCTCCGGAACTCGCTCCGGGTACGCTCAGGGGAGAACATCATCGTCGAGAGCTGGTCCGGAGCATTGCCCTGGGCTCGGCCCTTTGTTCCGGAGGCGAGGCGGATCGGCGCGCATCCGATGATGCTCCTCGAGGACGAGGAGAGCTACTGGGAATCGGTCGAGACCGCCCGACCCCAGGCCCTTGGGACCGTGGGCTCGCACGAGTGGAGCGCGCTCGCGAAGACCGCGGCCTATGTGTTCTTCTTCGGCCCCTCCGAGCCCGCCCGGATGGAGGCCCTCCGCATCAAGAACCCCGACGCGCTGTTCCGGTACAACCCGGATTGGTACCGTCGGGCGAAAAAGGCCCGGATCCGGGGGGCCCGGATGCAGATCGGGCGGACGAGCCAGATGTCGGCCGACCGGTTCCAGGTCGATCTCGACGCTTGGAGAGAGGAGCTCGTACGCGCCAGCCTCGTCCCGCCCTCCCAGCTCCATCAGAAGGGCGTGAAGCTCCGTCGTAAGCTCGCGACGGGAAAGCGAGTGACGGTCTCCCATTCGAACGGCACCCAGCTCGAGTTCAAGCTCGGGCGATTCCCGGTCCAGCTGGACGACGCGTTGGTGGACGAGGAGGATCTCCGCGCCGGGAACAATATGGCCACCATCCCGGGCGGCGTCGTCGGCGTCGCGGTCGATCACACGTCCGCGGAAGGGACCGTCGAAGGGAACCGGACGGCCTACTATCCGTGGGGCCCGTCCGACGGGATCCAGTGGACGTTCCGTGACGGTCATTTGACGGACCATGCGTACGGGATGGGCCAGGAAGCGTTCGAGAAGACCTACGCGAAGGCCCCGAAAGGCAAGGACCGGATGAGCTTCCTCTCGATCGGCCTCAATCCCGAGATCACCATGAGCCCACAGATGGAGGACCAGGAGCTGGGGGCCGTCATGCTGCGCATCGGCGGCAACTCGTTCGTGGGCGGGAAGAACAACTGCCCGTTCGGTGTGTGGGTCGTGATCCGGGGAGCGAACGTCTCGATCGACGACCACCCGGTCGTACAGGACGGCCACATCGTCTGACCTGCAGGACCGGGTGCGCCGCCCTCAGCCTCGGACGACCGGGCCGCGCCCCCACCCTTTATTGGAGGTTCGGCCCCAACGTCGGCGGGAGAGAGGTGTGACTGGACTCGGTCAAGCTCGAGGAGCGCGTGGCCGTCCCGTCGTGCTTCGGCCCTGGAGCCTCAGGGGGGGCCGGTGGCGAGCCGGCCCCCATCGCTCGCACTGTCGCCATCACCTCGATCAGCAAGGCGCTCCGGGGGGGCTCTTCGAGGTTCCCCCGGCAGAGCGCATCGACTGCGAGCACGTACGAATTGATCATCGCCTGGTTCACCCACAATCGGATCGGTTCTCCCGGCACCACCCATTCGTTCTGGGTGAGCCGCGCGCGGAGCGTCTCCAAGAGCTGGACGGGATCCACGGCCGAGGGGACCTCATACTTGAGCCGCACCCATCGTCGATCGATCTCGTGAGAGACCACGGCGGCCTGGATCAGGATGTTGTTCGGGATCCGGAGCACGGTGCCGTCGTCGACCCGGAACCGAGAATAGACCAACCCGAACTCCGCCACCGTTCCCGTATAGCCGGGGATGAGGAAGTCCTGCGAGTAGAACTTGGGCGGGTAGGCGGGCGCGATCAACCCGTACTGCCAGGTCGTGATGGTGACCCGCTCTCCGGGTTCCATCGGACGCGCGAAGATCAACATGA
>JBARHO010000115.1:0-22932 GCA_049799275.1 Thermoplasmata archaeon | reverse complement strand
GATCCCGATCCCCGCCCCCGCCACCACGATCGACAAGGAGATCCCTAGGTCCCACGGGGTCCCCTTGATCAGGCCCTGGTAGATGTTGTAGAAGTAGCCGCCGGCGGGATCCACAGTGATGGAACCTAATGGGAGAGGTCCGCCGTTGAAATGACCTATATCGAACGTGGGTGCGACGAGCGAGGGGGCCGAGATCGGTACGGCGTAGCAGTTGGGTCCCGGCGGGGTGGCGCCGGAGGCATAGGTACAGACGCATCCGGTATTGTTCGAGATCGGGCTGAGGGTCTGGGAACCGGTCCCGCAAAATTGGGTCAGGTAGGTCGACGGGGCGTTCAGGAAGTAGGAATAGGCGAAGACGACCACGATGAACGCGATGATCCCGAGGCCGACCATCGCCAGATTGTTCCGTCGAAGGAAGTACCACGTCCGTTTCATTTGGGCAATACGGGGGTTGGGTCGCTTTCGGGTAAGGACCTCCTTTACGTCCGGAGGAAGCTGTGTGGTGATCGGGGACCCGGCCATCGTTCTATCCCAGCCTTACCCGCGGGTCGAGATAGGCGTATAGCACGTCCACGATCAAATTCGCGGTGACCACGATGAGCGTGAACAGGATGGTAGTACCAAAGATCAGACCATAATCGTATGTCGGGGGCAGTATAGAGTCGGTGAACAGGAGTCCCAAGCCTCGGAGGTGGAAGACATCCTCCAGTACCGGAAAGCCCACAATGAAGAAGGCGAAAGTGAGACCGAGAATTGTGATCGTGACCATCAATGAGTTACGACCAGCATGACGACGGACCACGAGCCGCTCGGGAACCCCCTTGGCACGCGCGGTCCTGACAAAATCGAGGTTCATGACCTCGAGCATACTGTTCCGAACGTACCGGAGGATCCCGGCGAGTGACCCAAAGGTGATGACCAGGGCCGGGATGATCAATCGGACGATGGTGTCGCCCGCCAAGTACCAGCCGACGTTCCATTGGGTCGAGCCGACCTTTCCACCGAAGGCATAGATGATCGAGTCGATCGTGGGGAAGCCCGTCGGACCGGTGTTCAGGTACGTATGGATGAAGGCTGGCTGAACGTTCACGCCCCCGGGAGGGAGGCAATACCAGGAAGGCCAAGAGTTGTAGAACTGGAAGAACACGCTCGAGAAGCCGT
Organism: Thermoplasmata archaeon; assembly: GCA_049799275.1. GTDB lineage: Archaea > Thermoplasmatota > Thermoplasmata > Lutacidiplasmatales > UBA184 > Lutacidiplasma. The sequence continues at coordinate 21,771 of JBARHO010000115.1, read as the reverse complement.
CGCATTGCTTCACGGCCCCACCCAGTAGCTCGGTCGCCCCGATCAGGCCCAAAGTGCCAAGCAGGAAGAACGGCAAAGCGAACCCAGAGAAGGAGATGACCCGGCTCGCTTGGTCGAACGGTCGGTTCCTATAGACGGCCGAAAGGTTTCCGATCGGGATGGCCAAGGCCAGGATCAGGATCAAGGCCAAGAACGCCAGCTCCAGCGTGAATGGCAGGAACCAGCCGATCACCGTGATGACGGGGTATCCGGCGGGTACAATCCCCAATGCGACAGCTGCGCTACCCGGGTTGGTCACGCCCCAATTCCCGGTGAACGCATTGTAGATGTACAGTCCCCACTGGACCGGAACCGGCTGGTTCAGTCCTAATTTATCAAAATAATACGTATACTGTGGGTTCACGCAGTTTCCAGGTTTGTTGATCCCTAAGGCTGTGCAGGGAGCGTACTGGGTGTACGGGTTGACTCCGCCATGGGAGGGTTTGGCCCCGAACTGCGAGATCATTCGCTCGTTCACGGGGACCGCGGAGGTGATGAGGAATGTGATCGTCATGACCCCGATGACGACGGGGATCAACAGGAGCATCCGCCGCACGATGTAGATCCACAACTTCATGTGCGATCCCCGTCCGACAATTCCGACCAGTTCAGCGATTCCAGTCCCAGTATTTATGCATTCCAAGAAAAACGCCGAGGACGACACTGGCGGGGGGATCACAGACCCATCGCGCCGCTGGTCGCGCCGGGCCACTGCCTGGCCCGACGGACCTGAGCGATGGCCTCTCGGATCTAAAGAAGAGCGAGCCTGCCGGTGATCGGATCAATGACCGCGGGCGGTGCCGGCCCAAGGCCGAGAACGGTCCGTGTCCCCGGTGGGACCTCGGTCAGCCCCGCGTCCTCCACGAAGACGGTGGGGATCCCGGCGCTCCGGGCACGGCGGGAAAGCTCGTCCATCTCCGCGATGGTCGGTGCGATGACCGCGATCTTCTTCTGACCGCACCGGGTCCATGCGGCCAAGCGGTCCGGGTCCTTCCGTTCTACCGCCAAGGCAAGCATCACCGCGGCATGGGCGACCTGAACGGCGACCTTACCCGGGGTCATCCGAAGTTCGCCGCGGACCACGAGGACCATCTTCGGTTCGGACGACGCCATCGTCCCCGATCGTCTAGTCCGCATATTCCTCTTGTCGCCTCCGACGGACGTCGTCCGCGCGGACCCGGAGCTCCTCGAGTTCGGCGCTCAAGCGGTCCGCCTCCGGCGACGGCTTCGACGCCAGACGGAGCGCGTGGCGTATCCTCCGTTCCTGACGGGCGAGGCGGTCCAGCTCTCGCACGACCGGCCAAGGGTCCGTCGAGCCGGGGCTGGGCTCGCCTCGAGGGGCGGCCGGGGGTACTCGCGAGAAGGCACCACGGAGGACCGCGACAACGAGGGCGACCGCAGTGATCCCGAACAGGATCCCTTCCAGCCAGGGATGACCCCAGCTCGCGCTGAACCCGACCGTGGGGGTGTTCTCGAGCGCGAAGCCAGCGAGGATCGTGAGGCTCACGCTCAGCACGAGGCTGAAGGAGGCGGTCCCGATCAGATGCACGGCGCCCTGGTCCCCGCGGAACCGCCACTCCGGGAACAGGGCGCGGGAAAGGGCGAATCCCGGAAGGACGAAGATGAGCGCAAGGGCCGCGAGCGATTCGTACGGCGGGACCGACATCAGGTGCCGCTCAGCTCTTCGGCTCACCCGAGGCGAGCTGCCGTTCCAGGGTGCGCCTCAACCGACGGTTCGACGCGATCCCGTGGGCCGCCTTTCGGGTCGTCTCCCAGTACTTGAGCAGTCCGCGGACCTCGAGCCCCTTTTGCCCGCTCCCCCGGGAGATCCGATGGATCCGGTCTCCCTTGATGAGGTGGGGATCGTCGAGCTCGTCGGAGGTCATCGAGTCGAGGATCGCCCGGTACTTGCGAAGGCGGACCTGGGTGTCCTTGATCTGGCCCTCCTCGACCTTGGCCATGCCGATCGACGGGATGAGCGACATCAGCTTCGACAAAGGTCCCATCTGGCCGAGCGATTCCAACTGGGCCCGCATGTCGCGCAGCGTGAAGCGCCCCGACATCAGGTGCTCGGCGGCCTTCTGTGCCTCCTCCTGGTTCTGAAGTTCCTCGAACCGCTCGAGAAGCGTCTGGATGTCCCCCATCCCGAGGAGGCGGGAGACAAAGCGGGTCGGATCGAACCGTTCCAGTTCGTCGATGTGCTCGCCGGTCCCGACGAAGAGGATCGGGGCGCCGCTCGTCGCGACGGCGGAGAGCGCCCCGCCGCCTCGCGCGGAGCCATCGAGCTTGGTCAGGATGACGCCCGTCAGACCGACCGCCTCGTGGAACGCCCGCGCGCTCCGTCCGGCGGCCTGACCCATCGCGGCGTCCAGCACCAGGAGCGTTTCCTGCGGTTGAAGGACCTGTCGTACCCGCTTGATCTCTTCGATGAGCTCGGGATCGATCCCGGAGCGCCCCGCGGTATCCACGATGACTGTCCAGTGGGCCGGGAACTTCGCCAACGCGTGCTCGACGATGACCTCGGCCCGGCTCTCGGTGCGTTCCGAGTAGATCTCGCAACCCACCCGCTTCGCGAGCTGTTCGAGCTGATCGATCGCGGCCGGTCGATGCACGTCCGCGGCCACGAGCGCCACGCGGATGCCCTTCTTCTGGAAGTACCGGGCGAGCTTCGCCGCCGTCGTGGTCTTCCCCTGCCCGAAGAGCCCGGCCAAGAGGATCCGCTTCGGCTTGAGATCGAGCGGTCGCTCCTTTCCGAGCACGCTCCGGATCTCCTCATAGATGATCCGGATGAGGAAATCCCGGAGGCTCGCGCCCGCAGGGGGCTTCTCCTCCTTCGCCCGCCGACGTACCCGTGTGGTCAGCTCGATCGTCAACTGGACGTTGACGTCGGACTGGAGGAGCGCGCGCTGGATGTCCCGAACGACCTCGGCGAGCAGGGCATCGTCTATCACCGAGCCGCGAGCGATCTTCTGGAGGACCCCCCTCAGCGATTTGCCCAATGCGTCGAGGACCACGTTACACCTCCTCCGTCCGTCGGTCCCTCGAAGAACGCCCCACCCTCATAAATTCCCGCAGGCCTCCGCGGAGGGCGGCGGACCCACCCGATCAAGGGATATCGGGCGACCCTCGTGCACGGACCCCTCTTAACCGCCCCGATCCGGGGCTCCCGTGCCGTGTGGGCGCATGGCCGCGGAAGGTTCTTAACGGTACGAACCGGTGATAGGACGAACCATGGCCGCCCGCGCGCCCGCCGCCAGGCCGGTCACTCCTCCCAAGCTGAACCCGGTCCGCGTTCCGATACCGGAAGAGCGGGTCGAGGACCGCACGAAGGATTTCCGGGAGGTCCTCCACGCCTACACCAAGGCCGACGCCGTCCTCGAGGCGAAACGATGCATACAGTGCCGACGGCCGTGGTGCGTGGAGGCCTGCCCGATCAGCCAGGACTGCCGGGAGTACATCAAGCTCATCGCCGAGGAGGACTGGGATGGGGCCGCACGGGTCACGATCAGAGATAATCCGCTCTCCACCTGCCTCTGCAAGGTCTGTTACCACTACTGTGAGGACTCCTGTGTCGTCAAGAAAAAGGGGGTGCCGATCGCGATCCGGCAGCTGAAGCGGGCGGCATTGGACTATGGGACGAAGGAGATCGCCTACGTGGCGTCCCGACCGAAGAACCAGCGCATCGCGGTGGTCGGCGTAGGGCCGGCGGGGATGATGGCCGCCTGGGAGCTCGGCGTGAGGGGTTATTCCGTCACCGCGTTCGAGCAGGAGCCGGTCCTGGGTGGGCTGATGCAGACGATCCCGGCCTACCGGATGACCAACGTGGATGTCGAGGAGGACCGGGCCCGGTTCCGGGACCTCGACGTCACCTTCGTCCGGGATCGAAGGATCGGTCCCGACACGACCCCCGAGCAGCTATTGGCCGAAGGGTACCAGGCGGTCTTCCTATCGCTCGGCACCCCGCTCCACCGCACCTTGGGCATCCCCGGGGAGGACCTCGACGGCGTCCTACCGGCCCTCTCGATGCTGAAGCGGCTGAACCGGGGGGAGAAGCATCTGATGGGTTCGCGCATCGTGGTCGTCGGCGGGGGCGATGTCGCGATGGACTCGGTACGCAGCGCCCTACGACTTTCGCACGGAGGCGATGTGACCCTGGTCTACCGTCGCAGTCGCAACGAGATGCCCGCGGACCCCGAGGAGATCCAAGGGGCGGAGCACGAGGGCATCCATTTCCTCTTCCAGAAAGCCCCTGTGCGGATCGTCGGCCACGGCCACGTCGAGGGGCTCGTCGTCCAGTCGATCGAGCTCGGTCCGCCGGATGCGGGCGGCCGACGCGCTCCGGTCCCGGTGCCTGGCTCTGAGGAGACCCTGGCCTGCGATACTCTCATCGTCGCCGTCGGACAGAGGGCCGATCTTACCGGCATGCCGGCCGAGCTCGACCTCAAGCTCACGTCCCAGGGGTGGCCGGAGGGCAAAGGCCCGGGGCATGAGACCGCCCTCTCCGGCGTGTTCGCGGCCGGCGGGCGCTCCGTCGTGTACGCCATGGGGACCGCGACCGAGGTCGCCGACGCGATCGATGCCTACCTCTCGAAGAAGCGCGGGGAAGAGGGCACGCCACGGCCGGACCCGTTCGGTGGGCCCGAGGTCTTCCATCTGCCCCCGGGCTACACCACGCCGATCCGGGTCTGAGCCGCGTCCGGCGGGACGCAGCCGGTCCAACGATGCGTCGCTCCAGGCTACGCATCGATGCTGCCTCGATACCGCGGGGAAGGTAGATAATAGCCCCAGCGACACTGTACTTTCGAGATGGTCGTCCGTTCGCTGCCGCGGGGTCCTTTCTGGGTGGTCCTTGCGGTGCTGCTCCTCGCGGGTGTCAGCGGCGCGACCGGCTCACCCGCTTCCTCGAGCGTCCCCTCACCGACCCATCTCGGGTCTCGCTCACTGAGCCCCGCAGCAGAGCTGTTGCCCCCCTCGCTCCAGGCCCCGTGGGGCCAACGCACGGGCTTCGACGCGTCGGTCCTCCCCGAGGTGCAGGCTCTGGGGCCCTCCACCGCGGTGATCCCCGTCGTGGTCACGCTGTGGCCCAGGAACATGAGCCTCTTCGCGACCCCGGCCATGGGGTCCCCCGCTCTTTCGCCCCAAGGGGTCGCGGACCACTTCGCGATCACGTCCACCCAGTACGCGGACCTGGAGACCTACTTCGGATCGTTCGGCCTCACGGTGACCCACTCTTGGGCGGACCGGCTCGCGATCTCGTTGTCCGGCACCGCCGCCAACGTCTCCGAGGCGTTCGGCACGACGGTCCTTTCCGGGTACTGGCAGGGCCGCTCGGTCCAGTACGTATCGGCCGCCCCGGTCCTTCCGGCTTCGATCGAGCCCGAGATCGCGGCCATCTCGGGCCTCCAGTCCGGTTTCACGTCCGAGACCATCCCGTACCTTCCCGCCCCTTCGGAAGGGAACCGCACCCCGTCGGAGAGCGCGTTGCAAGGCACCACGACGTCGATGATCTATCCCTCGGACGCCCGGAACGCGTACGGCATCTCGGATCTGATCAATGCGAGCGGTACCCCGCTCTACGCCTCTGGGATCGGCGTGGCCGTGATCCTCTGGGGCGACGGCTACGATCCCAGCGACCTCACCACCTTCTTTGCGAACTACTATGGGTCCGAGCTCCCGGCCCCGATCGTCCAGGCGTACCCGGTCGATGGTGCCTCTCCGCCGTCGGCGAGCTCCGTCAACGACCCCGGCCGGGCCCCGACCGAGCTCACCCTCGACATCGAATGGTCCGCCAGCATGGCCCCTGGTGCCACGATCGATGCGGTGTACGGACCGAACGGACTGAACTCCTCGGACGATTATTCCCCGACCGACGCCTCGCTCGAGGACGCGCTCAACACCGCCGTGACCAACATCTCGGGGGTCCGGGTGATCTCGATGTCGTTCGGTGGGGATGACGGACAGGACCCCTCCTTCCAGGCGGCCTTCTCCACGTCGTTCGCCGCCGCCACCAACGAGGGCATCACGCTCCTCGCCGCCTCCGGCGACAATGGGGGGGACGAGTCGGCCTCCTGTTCGGGTCCGGCGGACCCCCAGTTCCCGGCGTCCTCGCCTCAGGTGATCGCGGTCGGAGGGACCCGACCGAACTTCGCGGTGAACGGGGCTGGGCAGGCGGAATCCATCCAGAACGAATCGGCCTGGAGCGAGTCGGGCGGTGGGTTCTCTACCGTGTACTCGGCCCCGTCCTGGCAGGAGGTCGGCAGCGCCGCGGCGCCGATCAGCGCGAACGGGCACCGGGGCATTCCGGATGTCGCCGGACCTGCGGCGGACAATTTCTTCTACTTCTCGGGCCAGACCGAGTTCGGTCAAGGCACGAGCTTCGCGGCCCCCATGTGGGCGGGGATGATCGCGGAGATGGACGCCATCCACGGGAGCTCCCTCGGTTTCCTCACCCCCCGCTTCTACGCCATCAACGCCGGGAACGGCTCCGCCGGGTCCTCCGGGGGCCTCATCGACATCTCGGACGGCAGCAACTGCATCGCCCCGGCCGTGCCGGGCTGGGATGCGGTGACCGGTTGGGGATCCCCCCGGGCGTTGCGCTTGTACGAGGAGATCACCTCGACGTTCGTCCAGCTGAACCTGACCACCAGCACTTCCAACGCGGCCCCAGGTTCGGCCGTCTCGGCGACCGTGACGGTCCTCAACTCCACGAGCCATCGGCCGATCGCCGGTCTCACCGTCAACTTCCTCCTCCAGGCCGAGGACTTCACGGGGCCATGCGGAGGGACGCTCAGTTCCGCCTCCGGGACCACGAACGCGAACGGCTCGGCGGTCGTCTCTCTCGGGGTCCCCGGGTGTTACATCGGCTCGAAGGCCAGCCTGAGCGCGACCTTGTTCTCGGACGGGTACTTCGGCGAGAACTCCACCTCGATCGGGATCAACCTGCTCGGTTTCGCCGGCTTCCTCGCGTTCATCCAGCAGTTCCCGTACAATGTGATCGCGTTCCTGCTGATCATGGTGGTCGCCATCTCGGTGGGGGTGCTCATCGGGCGACGGCGCCAACGCCGCCGGGCCGCCCGACAACCCGTCCTACCGCCCGCGATGGGTGCCGGTCCGTACTACTCGTCCTACGACGGAACGGTCCCTTCTCCAGACCCGACGTACTCGAACTACCCTCCGGCTTCTCCGCCTCAGTACCCTCCACCGCCATACTCACCACCTCCGTACCCGCCCTATGAGCCCCCGTCCCCTCCGCCGGGGTCACCGCCTCCCGGCGCCTGAACGCTCGCGGTTCCGGTCGTCCGCGCGCACCGCCCGAGCAGCAGGGTCCTTCGCACTGAAGTGAGACCTCGGCCACGCTCAGCAGCCACCGCTGGAGCAAGTTCAGTACCCCTGGGTCGGTACGCAGGTCGACCTGCGTGCGTACGCAGGCCGCCCCTGGCCATGGCTCCAAGCAAAGTCTTAACCCTCGTCCCGGATGGACGCGCGATGGCGGACGAGGACGAGGATGGTCCGCCCCCGACCGCGGCCCTGCTGACGCTCTCGGAGCTCGAGCGGGCGGTCCTGATGGCCGTCCGCGAACGGGCCCCCGCGGCCCTGCCGGAGAACGAGATCGCCGAGTTGAGCCGATTGCCGCTCGATGCCGTGCGCGGGACCCTTCAACGATTGCGATCGAAGCATCTCATCGTCGTCGAGGAGACCCATAGGAGCCGGCCCGAGCTGACGCGGCGGGGTCAGGAGGCTGCGGAACGTGGACTTCCCGAACGCCGGCTCTTCGATGCGATCGCCGCGTCCCCGACCGGGATCGACCCCGGCGATCTCCTGGCCGCCGGTTTCACCCCGGAGGAACGGTCCGCGGCCATCGGAGTGCTACGCCGACGCGGATTGATCGAGGACGGGGTTCCCCTTCGACCGCGGGCCGGATCGACCACAGGCTCCGAACCCATCGAGGAGGAGGTGACCCTTAGGAAGCTCCGCGCGGGCGAGCCGGTACCGGAGTCGGATGCCTTGCGACAGCTGGTCCGACGGGGCCTGGCCCTCATCGCGCACGAGACCGAGCGTCGTTGGGCCCCTTCGGAGGAAGGCCGGGCCATCGTCCTCGCCACCGAAGCCGGATCGATCGGGGCCTTGACCCCGTCCCTCCTGGTCTCGGGCGATTGGACGGAACGGCCGTTCCGTCCGTACGACGTGCGGGCGAACGTCGCGTACCTGCATGGGGCCCGCCCGCATCCGTACGTCGCCTGGGTACGGCAGTTCGAGGAGATCCTGATCGGCCTCGGGTTCGAGCAATCGGAAGGGCCGCTCGTGGAGACCGCCTTCTGGAACGCCGACGTGCTGTTCATGCCGCAGGACCATCCGGCCCGCTCCGTTCACGACATGCTGGCCGTCCAGGGCCTGACCGGCCGATTGCCGGACGACGCGCTCGTCGACCGGGTCGCCGCGGCCCACGAGGGCCGGGCGCTCTCCCCCGGGGAGGACCCGCTGGGACCGGGCTGGGGGGCCCGGTACGACCGATCGCTCGCGTCGATCGCGATCCCCCGTTCGCAGACGACGGCCGTCTCCGCCCGCTACCTCGCCCGCAACCCGACACCCCCGTTCCGGATGTACAGCCTCGATCGGAACTTCCGGCAGGAGGCCGTGGACGCCACGCACCACATCGAGTTCGGTCAGTGCGAAGGGATCCTGGGGGGCGAGGGGATCAATCTGCGGCATCTGATCGGTATGTTCCGGGAGGTCGCTCAGGCGATCGGGATCCACGAGCTCAAGTTCCGACCCAGCTATTTCCCCTTCACCGAACCCTCGATCGAAGGGTACATCCGCCATCCTCGGCTCGGCTGGATCGAGGTGTTCCCCGGGGGAATGTTCCGACCCGAGGTCACCCGTCCCCTTGGGATCACCGTCCCGGTGGCGGCCTGGGGCATCGGGATCACCCGGCTCGCGATGGTCGCCCTTGGGGTCAACGACATCCGAGAGCTGTTCATGACGGACCTCGAGCGGCTCACGCACGGACCGATGTGAGATGCCGCAGGTCACGCTCTCCGCGGCCAGTGTGCTCGCGCTCGTCCCCCGTTCGCTCTCGCGGGAAGAGATCGATGCCGCGCTCTCGCGCTCGAAGGCCGAGATCGCTTCCTGGGACGGGGACGATCTCGTGGTCGAGGTCACGCCCGATCGTCTCGATCTCTTGACGGAGGCCGGGCTCGCCTCCTTCCTCTCCGGGTCGGTCGGCGTCACGACCGGCCTCGTCCCGGTCCACGAGGGTCCGGCCCCCGGCCCGCACGTGCACATCGAGGTCGATCCCAGTGTGGAACGTCTACGACCGTCGATCGCGGCCGTGCTCGTGACCGCCCCTAAGGACGGGGCGCTGGACGACGGACTGCTCGACGAGGCCATCCGGTACCAAGAGGTCCTCCACGCGACGGCCGGTGGCCAGCGTCGGGTCGCGAGCCTAGGGATCTACCCGTGGGAGCAGCTCACGCCCCCCATCCGGTACGCGCTCGAACCGATGTCCGAGGTCCGCTTCGTGCCGCTGGACGGTTCGGAGGAGACCGGGGCGGCCCAGTTCTTCGCGGAGCACCCGCTCGCCCTCCGGTACGGAACGCTCGGCCGGGAGGGGGAACGGTGCCTGACCCTTCGGGATCGGATGGGGGCCGTACTCAGTCTGCCGCCGGTGCTGAACGCGCGGGGCCCGGGTGAGGCGCGCCGTGGGGACCGGATCCTGCTGCTGGAGTCGACGGGGCTCCGGCCCAACCGCGTTCGCGAGGTCCTCGGTCTCCTGCTCTCTGTGTTCGTCGCACGCGGGTGGACCGTCGGCCGGGTCCCGGTGCGGTACGGTGCGCGCATCGAGGACGGCGGATCGGTCTTCGCTCCCCGGGAGCTGCTCCTGCGGGCCCAGACCCTCGAGGATACTTCGGGGCTTCGATGGGAGGCATCCGAGATCGAGCGGCGGGCGGGGGAGGTACGGCTCGGCGCGCGGGCGGACGGACCCTCGTGGACCCTGCAGGTCCCGGCCTGGCGCCCGGACCTCCTGACCGAGGTCGATCTCGTCGAGGACCTGATCTGGGCCCGCGGGGTCCGCTCGGAGGACGCTCTCGTCCCTCCCTCGAGCACGCGGGGTCGAAGAAGACCCGAGAGCTGGTTCCGGTTCCGGATGGAGCAGCTCCTGCTCGGGCTCGGCTATAGTCAGCTCTACACCCCCGTCCTGGGGTCCGAGGCCCGCGCCGGTCTGCTGGGCCGGGCCGATGTGGTCCGACTGGACCATCCTCCTTCCGAGGGGTATTCGGTGATGCGCGACGCGCTCCAGCTCGCTCTCCTCGCCGCGCTCGAGGACAATGTCCGGTTCGGCTACCCCCAGCGAATGTTCGAGGTCGGCCCCATCGTTCGCCGAGCCCCCAACGCCGAGACGGGGACCGAGACCTGCTACCACGCGGCCGCCTGCCTGGCCGGTGAGTCCGCCGGGTTCGCCGACGCGGCCGCGCTCGCCGACTACCTCCTCGATTCGTTCGGTGCCCTGGGCGTCCGCGAGCCGGTGGAGCTCCCAGGGGTCATCCCCGGCCGAGGGGCCCGCGTACGGATCGCCGGCGAGGTCGTCGCGGAGCTCGGCGAGATCCACCCGCGGATCCTGTCGGCCTCTCGCGTGCCGGTCCCCGTGGCCTGGATGGAGATCGATCTTCATGCCCTGTGGCCCCTGGTCCGCCGGGACACGGATCGGGCCCCGGGGCCGGGCCGCTCTGCCGGAACGGGTCCGAAGGACCACGATCCGACCCGGGGCCCCCCGGGGGCGCGGCCGGCGGCTTAATAGGGCCATCCTCGGTCCAGATGCCATGGCCCTTCGCGATCCGAAGCGGCATCGATGGGAAGAGGCCGTCAAAGGCACCTTCACGGCCAAGGACCTCACCTCCGCCATCCCGCCGCTGGCCGGACCCGACGAGGACCCCGACGGACAGTACGTCGATCGCCTCGGGTTCCCGGGCAGCTACCCGTTCACGCGCGGGATCCAGCCCACGATGTACCGGGGTCGTCTCTGGACGCTCCGACAGTACTCCGGTTTCGGGAGCGCGCGGGAGACCAATCGGCGGTTCCGATACCTCCTCGCAGGCGGTCAGACCGGCCTCTCGGTCGCGTTCGACCTGCCGACGCAGATCGGGTACGATTCGGATCACCCCCGGTCGAACGGCGAGGTCGGCCGGTGTGGCGTCTCGATCTCGTCCCTCGCCGACATGAGGACCCTCTTCGAGGAGATCCCGCTCGATCGCGCCACGGTCTCGATGACCATCAATGCGACGGCGCCCATCCTCACGGCCCTGCTGCTCGCCGTCGGGGAGGAGACCGGCGTCCCCCGGGCCCGGCTGGGGGGAACGGTCCAGAACGATATTCTCAAGGAGTACATCGCCCGGGGGACGTACATCTACCCTCCCGAGGCCTCCCTGCGCCTCACCACCGACCTGATCGAGTTCGCGACCCGGGAGATGCCGTCCTGGAACTACATCTCGGTCTCGGGTTACCATATGCGAGAGGCCGGGGCGACCGCGTCCCAGGAAGTGGCGTTCACCATCGCGAACGCCATGGCCTATGTGCGCGCGGTGGCCGCCCGCGGGTTCGATCTCGACGAGGTGCTGCCTCGATTGTCCTTCTTCTTCTCCGCCGACCGCAACTTCCTCGAGGAGATCGCCAAGTACCGGGCCGCGCGCCGTCTCTGGGCCTCCACGGTCCGCGGCGTGTTCGGGGCCCGACAGGCGAGATCCCAACAGCTCCGGTTCCACACGCAGACGGCGGGTTCCTCGCTCCAGGCCCAGCAACCGGAGCTCAACGTCATCCGGACCGCCCTCGAGGCCCTGTCCGCGGTGCTCGGAGGGACCCAATCCCTGCATACCAATGCCCTCGACGAGGCCCTCGGTCTCCCGACCGAGGACTCGGCCCGCCTCGCATTGCGGACCCAGCAGCTCATCGCGGAGGAGTCGGGCGTGCCGTCCACGGTCGACCCCCTCGGCGGGGCGTACGAGATCGAGTACCTGACGGACCGCATCGAGCGCGAGGCGCGCGAGTACATCGACCGGATCGAGGAGATGGGCGGGAGCGTCGTCGCCGTCGAGAAGGGCTTCTTCCAGGCCGAGATCGCCCGCGAAGCGTACCGGACCGCGCGCGCCCGGGAGGACAAGCGCGAGATCGTGGTCGGGGTCAATGACTACCAGGACGCGAACCCGGACTTCTCGCTCTTCCCCCGGCACGGAAAGAAGGGCCTCCAGGTCCTACGCGTCTCGCCGGCCCAGGAGAGGCAGCAGATCGCTCGCGTCCGCCGCTGGCGGGCCGGGCGGGACTCCCACCAGTTCCAAGAGGGCCTCCAGCGACTGCGCCTGGGTACCGAACGAGGCGAGAACGTCATGCCCCTGGTGCTCGCCGCGGTGAAGGCCGGCGCCACCCTGGGTGAGATCGCCGGACAATGGCGAGAGCTCTTTGGCGAGCATCGACCGTCCCGGCAGTTCTGAGGTCCGTGTCCCAGTGAAGGTCGATCACATCGGGATCGCGGTGCGCGATCTTACGGCGACGGTCGGGACGTACCGCACGGCGCTGGGGCTCGAGCCGAGCGCGCCCGAGACGGTCGAGTCCCAGAAGGTCCGGGTCTCGTTCGTTCCGGTCGGGGAGAGCCATCTCGAGTTCCTGGAGCCAACGGACCCTTCCGCCCCCGTGGCCCGCTTCCTCGAGCGGAGGGGCGAGGGGATGCATCACATCGCCTTCCAGGTCGAGAGCGTCGATCGAACGCTCACGGGGCTCCAGGAACAAGGGCTTGCGGTCATCGACCGGGTCGGACGCACGGGGGCACGGGGCCGGCGGGTCGGCTTCGCGCACCCTTCCGCCTTCCACGGCGTGCTCGTGGAGTTCGTCGAGGCGCCACCGTGAGCCGCATCGTCGAGGCGTCGCTGGGTCTGATCTACGATAGCCGGGGCACGGCCACCGTGGAAGCGACCCTTCGCACGGCCTCCGGGTCGGTCGGCCGGGCCGGTGCGCCTAGCGGGGCGAGCACCGGTAGGCACGAGGTCCAGGCCCTGCCGACGGGGGGCGTGCCGGTGGCGCTCGAGCAGTTCCGGGAGCGTGTCCGGCCGCGGCTCCTGACGCTGGACGTTCAGGCCCAGCCCGAGTTCGACCGGGCTCTCCATGAGGTCGACGGCACTCCCGGCTTCCAGACCATCGGGGGCAACGTGGCCACGGCGCTCTCGGTGGCCTGCGCCCTCGCCCGAAGCAATGAGAACAGGTCGCCGCTCTGGAGTTCCATCGGGACGATCGGGACCGCGTCCCCCGTCTTTCCCGCGATCGTCGGGAACTGCCTCAACGGCGGCCGGCACGCGATCGGGGGACCCGACATCCAGGAGTTCCACGCGTTCTCCCCGGACCCCGATCCGCGACGATCCGTCCCGGCCGCCCTCGCGGTCCATCGGCGTATCGGCGAAGAGATCCACCGACGGTGGCCCGACCATGCCCTCGGTCGGGGCGACGAAGGAGGTTGGGTGGCCCCCGCAGGGAACCTCGAGGCCCTCGAGATCCTGAGCGCGGCGTGCCGGACGGTGACCGACGAGCTGCACATCCCGGTCCACCCCGGGCTCGATCTCGCGGCGAGCGAGTTCTTCGACAAGGGTCGGTACCACTACCGGGACCGGACGCTCGATGTCGATGGTCAGCTCCGGTTCCTCGTGGACCTCGTCGAGCGGTTCGATCTCCGATACATCGAGGACCCGTTCGAGGAGGAGGACTTCGCCTCCTTCGCGGCGTTCACGGACGCGGTGGGATCACGCGCCCTCGTGGTGGGGGACGACCTCTTCACGACCTCGGAAGAGCGGGTGGCGCGAGGGATCCGGGAACGCTCCGCCAACTCCGTGCTGATCAAGGTCAACCAGGTCGGCACGCTCACCGATACCCTCTCGACCGTGGAGCTGGCCCGGAAGAATGGTTGGCGGACCGTGACCTCCCACCGATCGGGCGATCTTCCAGAGGCCTGGCTCGCGCAGCTCGCCGTCGGGTTCGGATCGGCCGGCCTCAAGTGCGGGCTTCTCGGCGGAGAGAGGGTGGCAAAGTTAAATGAGCTCCTTCGTCTGGCCGCGTCCACCGGAATCTGAACTCATGGCTCCCGATGATGTGATGGCCGAGCAGCTCCAGGACCAGAACGAAGGTCAGGACACCCGCCCGGGTGAGCTCCTGGTCCCGGAGGACACCTACCTCACGAGCGGCGTCCACATCGGCACGCAGCAGAAATCGGCGAGCATGCGCCGGTTCGTCTACAAGGTGCGCTACGATGGGCTCCATGTGCTCGATATCCGAGAGACGGACCGGCGGATCCGTCTGGCCGCGAAGTTCTTGGCCGCGTTCCCAGCCGATAAGGTGCTCGTGGTCTCCCAGCGACAGTACGGGCAGAAGCCCGTTCGCGTTTTCGCGAAAACGACCGGGGCGATCTCGTTCGCCGAGCGCTTCGTCCCGGGATGCCTCACGAACCCGAACCTGGCGGAGTACTTCGAGCCGAAGGTCCTTCTGGCCACCGATCCCGCGACCGACCAGCAGGCGTTGAGCGAGGCGGTCTCGATCGGTATCCCGGTCGTCGGGCTCTGCGATGTCAACAACGAGACCCGGAACGTCGATCTGGTCATCCCGGCCAACAACAAGGGTCGGGTCGCTCTGGCCACCGTCTACTGGCTCCTCGCTCGCGAGGTGCTGCGGACCCGATCTGGGGGTTCCGCTGACGTGGCGTTCCCGCTCAGTATCGAGGACTTCCAAGCCGCGTTGTGAGGTCCCCGGGGTCCCCGGCCGCTCGAGCGCGCGGCGCCCAGGACCGTCCCTCTCGCCGGCGACAACGGGCCGTGTTCCGTGCTATTGTGACACTTGGTGTAACAATTGTACATTCAATAGTTACACTGGGCCTACCAATACATTTATAGAGGGGATCCTTTAGCGCGCCATATGAAGCCATCCCCCCCCACACGGCCCAACGCCCAACCCACCTCGCACGCGGTGAGGCCCATGGTTGCGGATCCGTCGGTATCCGACCAGGCCCCCATGACCGAGGTTTGCACCGAATGTGGGTCGAGCCACCTGATCCGGGACGACCAACGCGGAGAGATCGTCTGCGCGGACTGCGGGCTCGTCATCGACGCCAGCGCCTTGGTCTCGGACCGGGGCCAGCGCGGGAGCAAAGAGGATACCGGACGGGAGGCCCGCGGCTGGGGCCCGGTCATCTCGCCGTTGATGCCCGACAAGGGGCTGTTCAGCGAGATCGGGGTCCCGACCCGCGACTTCCAGGGGAACAGCCTTTCCCGGAACACCTCTCTCAAGTTCTACCACCTCCGGAAGCTCAATCACCGGCTGCGTGCGGCCCGCACCCACCAGCGGAACCTGGTCGTGGCGCTCGGCGAGCTGAACCGTCTCGCCGGGGTCCTCGGTCTCTCTCGAGAGGTCAAGGAGTCGGCCACCTACATCTACCGGCGTGCGCTCGACCACAAGGCGACCCGCGGCAAGAAGATCGTGGCCCTGGTGGCCGCGAGCGTCTACGCGGCGTGCCGTCAGTGCCACGTCCCCCGGACGATGAAGGAGATCATCGCGCACTCGAAGTCCACCAAGATCGAGGTCGGACGAGCCTACACCCTCTTGGCCCGCGAGCTCAAGCTCGGGCTGCGCCCCGTGGAGCCGCGCGACTACCTGGTGCGGTTCACCCAGGACCTCAACCTCTCGAAGGAGGTGCGGCACAAGGTCCTGCAGCTCCTCGAACAGGTGGAGCAGGTCTACTCGACGAGCGGCGTGCTCCCTAACGGCATCCTGGCGACGATCATCTACATCGCCTCGAACCTGATGGGCGAGCCCCGCAGTCAGGACCGCATCGCGGCGGTCGCGAACGTGACGCCCGTCACCATCCGCAACCACTACAAGGAGCTCCTCGACCTGCTCGGCCTGCCCAAGAACCTCACGAACCCACAGGCCCGAGGAAGCCTCGCGCCGCTGCCTCGCCCCGGAGAGGAACCGCTCGACGCGAGCATGATCATCGCCGGCCACTGAACACCACAACCACCCACCGGACCGGTCCGAAAGGACCGGTCCGGCCCCAATCTTAAACCGTCCCGGGCGCTCGGGATCGCATGGCCGCGGTCCCAGCGCTCTCGTACTCCGGGGTCCGGGCCTACCTGGAGTGCCCGCTCCGCTGGAAGTTCCTCTACATCGACCGGATCCCCGAGACCCCCCGGAGCTACTTCTCGTTCGGTCGCACCGTACATGCGGTCCTCGAAGAGCTCCTTCGACCCCTCGTCATCCCGTCGGCCCGGGTGACCGCCTCGGGCGCGAGCCAACGGACCCTGGACGACTGGGGGGAGCGGACCCCTTCGGTCACCGGCGTTCCCGGCATGATGACCGCGGATGAGCTGCTCGCCACCTACGAGCGGTTGTGGGTGGCCGAAGGGTACGGGTCCAGCGAGGAAGAGAGCCGGTACCGGCGTCTCGGGCGAGAGCTCCTCCTCGGGTATCGGGAGGAGGTCCAGCGGGCACCGCCGACCCCGGTCGCGATCGAGGAACATCTTCAGGCCAGCTGGGGCGGGATCCCGATCCACGGCTACATCGACCGCATCGACCGGACCCCGACGGGAGGCTTCGAGGTCCTGGACTACAAGACCACGCGCGAGCTCTCCCACATCGACGCGGCCGAGTCGGACCAGCTCAGTCTGTACCAGGTCCTGGTGGAGAAGAACTACTCCGGCCCGGTCGAGCACCTCACCCTCTATCATCTCCGGAGCCAGACCCCGCTGCGGGTGCCGAAACGGCCGACGGAACGCCTCGAGCTCCTCTACGGTCGCGTCGGTCAGGTCAGCGACGGGATCCGGAGCGAGGCGTACGAGCCGACCCCGGGCCGTCATTGCAATCGATGCGAGTTCAAGTCCCGCTGTCCGGAGTTCCGGGAGATCCCGGAGATGGACCGACCGCGGCTGGGCCTTCTGGTGGACCGGTTCGCCCAACTGCGGACCGATGAGCACCAGCTCGATCGAGAGCTCGAGCTCACGGCGAAGGAGCTGCATCAGGAGGCCGAGCGGCTCGGTGTCCACCGGCTCCCCGGTAGCCGAGAGGTCGTGATCCGACGGGTCGAGGAGGAGTGGCAGTTCGCCCCGGAACGGGTCTCCCAGCTCCTCGCCACGGCGGGCCTCGCTCCCATCGGCACCGGCCTCGGCTCCGAAAAGGTCCGCGCGATGATCCGTGACCCCTCGATCGACCCGGAGCTCCGGCGCAAGCTCGCCGAGACGGGGACGCGACGGGTGCGTTGGTACTGGGAGATCGAGCGGGACCCGGGATCCTGATCCGGCTTCGGGCCGAGTGACCTCGCAAAACCTAATCTAGGGGCCGGCTACGCGGTCGCATGGGGATCGCGTTATCGTCCGATGAGCTCGTGGCCCCCCTCACGGGGCCCCCGCCGACCGTTGCCACGCTCTGTTCGCACTCCTCGCTGCAGATCTTCCACGGCGCTCGGACCGAGGGGCTCCCGACGCTCGGCGTGGCGGTCAAGGAGCCTCCCCGCTTCTACGACGCGTTCCCGCTCGGACGGCCGGACAAGTTCCTGGTCGTCGACCAGGTCCCCGAGATCGTCCGCCGGGCCCCCGAGCTCCGGGCGGAACGGTCGATCATCGTTCCTCACGGATCCTTCGTCGAATACCTCGGTCCCGAAGCGTTCCAGAAGCTCAAGGTGCCGGTCTTCGGCAATCGGAAGGTGATCGAGTGGGAATCGGACCGGGAGAAAGAGCGGATCTGGCTCGAATCGGCCGGGGTGCAGATGCCGAAGCGCTACGCGGACCCGAGCGAGGTGGACGGCCCCGTCATCGTGAAGTACTACGGGGCCAAGGGAGGCAAGGGGTTCTTCCTCGCCAAGAACCGGGAGGCCCTCGACGAGTTCCGGCCGACCGGACCGTACGTGATCCAGGAGTACGTCCTCGGGACGCGCTACTACGTCCACTTCTTCTATTCGCCGCTCTCGGACCGCGGCTACCGGGTCGGGCACGGCTCCCTCGAGCTCCTCGGCATGGACCGCCGGGACGAGGCGAACATCGACGAGCTCTACAAGCTCGGGGCCCAGGAAGAGCTCCTCAAGGCCGGTATCCGGCCGACGTTCGTGGTCACCGGTAACGTGGCCGTGGTCCTTCGCGAATCGCTCCTACCGAAGATCTTCGAGGTCGGGAGCCGGGTCATCGAGCGGTCCATCGAGCTCTTCGGTGGGATGGTCGGGCCGTTCTGCGTCGAAGGCATCATGACGGAACAGCTCGAGTTCAAGGTGTTCGAGATCTCGACCCGGATCGTCGCCGGGACGAACCTCTTTGTCTCGGGCTCGAGCTACTCGGACCTGATCCAGCCGGACCTCTCCACCGGTCGGCGCATCGCCCTCGAGATCAAGCGGGCCCGGGCCGAAGGACGCCTGAACGAGATCATCAGCTAGGCCGGCCCCGCGCGATCAGGGTCGCCGTTATGAGGCCCCCCGGGCCTCGGCGCGGCCGCATGGACCTGGCCATCGAGTCGACGGACCTCGTCAAGCGCTATCCGCACTCCAAGAAGGGGCAGTTCGCGCTCGACCATGTCAGCCTGGCGATCCCCCGCGCCGGAGTGTACGGCCTCATCGGTCGGAACGGGGCGGGGAAGACCACCTTCGTGCGGATCTGCGCCACGCAGCTCGAGGCGACCTCCGGCAGCGTGCGGGTCCTCGGCTATGATGCGCTCCACGACCCCCGGCCGGTGCGGGAACGGATCGCCTCGGTCCCTCAAGAGTCCCGCCCGCTCTACTTCCTCACCGTCGATGAGCTGGTCTTCCTCTACCTGCGGATGCGGGGGATGGAACGGACGGACGCCCGTCGGCGGACGAACGCGGTCCTCGAGGAGCTCCAGCTCACCCCGGTCCGTCGTACGATCGTCAATCGCCTCTCGGGAGGCATGCGCCGTCGCGCGATGGTCGCGATGGTCCTCGCCTCCGATGCGGAGGTCCTCTTCCTCGACGAGCCGACCACCGGGCTCGACCCCCTCGCTCGCCGGGAGGTATGGGCCGCGATCCGGCGGGCCAGCCGGGAGAAACGGACGGTCCTCCTCACGACCCACTACCTCGACGAGGCGGAGGAGCTCTCTGCACGGCTCGCCCTCCTCGAGAACGGTCGGGTCGTCCTGGAGGGCACGCCCGCGGAGCTGCGGGCCCGCAGCTCCTATCCGTACCGAGTGACCCTCGACCGGGTCCTCCCACGCTCCTCGCTGGACGGGTACGGCTCGGTCTCGGACATCGAGGGCGGGTACCTGGTGTTCGCGCGCGAGAAGGAGGCCCGGGAGCTCTCGATGGTCGCCCTCTCTCAGGGCGCCCGGGTCTCGATGGGCCCCGTCAGCCTCGAGGACATCTTTCTGCAGGTCGTGGGCCGTCCCCTCACCACCGACGACGAGAGCGAGAAGGCGGAGGCCGACGCATGAGGCGCCACCGGCTCCAGTCCGTCCTGACGCTCGCGTACATCAACGGGATCCTCCCGATGCGGAGCCAGCCGCTCTATCTGATCAACCTGCTCGCGAGCCCGCTCTCGTTCCTCTTCTTCATCACGATCGCCTCGAGCGGCTCGCTGTTCCTCTACGGCGTATCGGGCGGGATGCTGCTCACGGTGCTCTCGATCGGGACGTCGCTCCAGTCCGACATGACGCACTACCGGCAGGACCTCAAGCTCCAGGACGTGGTCGTGGCCTCCCCCGTCGAGGCGCCGGTCTACGTCGTGGGCCTCGCTCTTTCCGAGCTCATCTACTCCGTGCCGGGCCTCGCCATCTTCGTCGCGCTCTGGGCCACCGCGATCCACATCCAGCTGGTGCCGGCGATCGTCGTGATCGGCGTACTGCTCCTCACCTGGGCGTTCGCCTCGGCGCTCGGCTTCACGCTCGCGACGTATTTCGAGGATGTGCGCGAGACGTTCGTCTTCTCGCCGCTCATCTCGCTCCTGATGACGGTCCTCGCCCCCGTCTACTACCCCGCGAGCTACCTGCACCAATGGATCATCCTCGCCTACCTTTCGCCCACGACGTACGCCGGCGACCTGCTCCACCGGGCGTTCGGCCTGCCGTCCATCGGCGCGCTCTCCCCGCTCCTCGATTGGTCCATCCTGATCGCGTTCACGGTGGCCCTGTTGCTCATCGCCGCGTTCAAGGCGCGATGGCGGGAACGATGAGGCCGACGTCCTTCGACGCGCGCGGTCCGCGACGAATAACTCGTCGCGCACCACAGCCTTATGTAGCGGCCAACTGGTCCTCGCGCTCGATGTTGGCGAGTGCCGACGCTCGAAGTTTTTCCTCGAACGACGACCGCTTCCAGCACTGTATGTTCTGCGGGAAGGGACTGGTCGTGCTGCCGAACGATCGGCGGGGCGGGGCCTGCTTCGACTGCCTGGCGTTGACCGGGATCGAGACGAGCGCGTGTCCCGATTGCGGGACCCTGCTCTCCGGCGAGGACCGCCCGATGGGATGTCCGACCTGCGGGTGGACGCCGCCCTTGGCATAGTCGGGAACGGGCCGCTAAGCTTATCGCTCGGACCCCGTCCGAAGGCTCGGGCGTGCCGAGGTGGCTCAGTCCGGTACGGCGCGAGTCTGGAAAGCTCGTGGCGCAAAACGCCTCGGGAGTTCAAACACCGGAAACGGAGTACCCGGTCCGGAGGAAAATCTCCCCCTCGGCGCTCCCTTCGCGCGGAGGCACCCACGCATAGCATGACTATCGAAACTCGGCGGGTGATGCCCGCGATGCTGCAGCTCGATGCGATCCTCGGCCGGCTCACCGGCGCCCAGGCCCTGCAGGAGGTCTGCCGCTTCCTGCGACGGGAGTTCCCCCACTACCGATGGGCGGGTATCTACCGGCTCGATGGGGAGATGCTCTCGCTGGCCGGGTGGGACGGACCCGAGGCCACGGAGCACGTCCGCATCCCCGTGAACCAGGGTATCTGCGGCCGGGCCGTCCGGGAGGACCGGACGGTGATCGTCCCCGACGTACGCGCCGCTCCGGAGTACCTCGCCTGTTTCCTGGAGACGCGCGCCGAGATCGTCGTGCCGATCCGGTCCGGCCCGACAATGCTGGGCGAGATCGATATCGACGGGAACGAGGTCAACGCGTACGACGCGAGCGACCAGCGGTTCCTGGAAGGCGTCGCGGCGAAGCTCGGTCCGGTGCTGGCGGCGACACCGAGCGAGCCGGCGTCCTCCGCCTGAGGTTCCGCGCCATCGTTTCGAGCGCCCCATCGAGCGCGGCCTGTCGATCGAACGAAGGAAAGTGACCCTCGCGGGCGTGGGCGATCGCGCCCGGTAGCGCTCGATCCAACCCCGCGAGGGCGCGCAGGAGCTCATCGACGATCGGAAGGTCCGCCTCCTGGGAGGTACGGGAGAGAGGATTGAGGTCGATGGAGATCACCCGTTTTCCCCAGAGGCGGAGGGCCTCGGTACGGTCGCCATCCTCGAGAGGGATGAGACACACGTCGGCCACGGCGATGCCTTCCGCATCGGCCCGGCCGCGATCCGACGTGAGCCCGGGCACCGGGACCGTGGGGCGCAGTCCGAGCACGGTCCCGACGCCGGCGGCGATCAGCCGGTCGCGGACCAGGGCCACGCGTTCCTCGCTCCGATGGAACAGGTTCGCCTCCACCCGGAGAGCGGGGAGCCGGCGAACGAGCCGGGCGACCGGACCGGCCGCGAGGGTCGCCACGTTGCCGTTCACGCTGATCACGGGATGCCGGGCAT
>JBARHO010000114.1:0-1716 GCA_049799275.1 Thermoplasmata archaeon | reverse complement strand
CCCGGGAAGCTCGCGAACTGGTATCGTGACCACCTCGGGCTCTCGGTCAAGGATCAGGTGGCCGTGTTCAGGTGGGTCAGCCCTGGGCCGGACCAGCGCGTGGGGAACACGGTCTAGGACATCATGGAAGAACGGGACCGTGACTGGGGTCCGGGACATCCGACCGCACTAGTTACCGAGAAAGAGGACCCGCCCTTCACGAGGGATGAAGGGTGGAGCACACGGGTGGCGGGCGTCGACACTATGGGGCTTGGACCCCGTCGCTAGTTTGCCCGCCGTCGACCCGGTATCTTGGGGTTCGCCCCCGAAGAGGAGTGTGTCGGGTTCTGCCTGCATGCCCCACCCTGACCACCCCCACCGGGGAGGTGATCGAGTGTACGTAGGGATCGACGCCCATAAACGCGACTGTCACGCCACCGTGATGAACGACCAAGGAGAGGTAGTCTCCACCGCCCGGTTCCCGTCGAACCTCGGCGCCCTGACCGCCTGGGCCGATCGGCTTCCGAAGGGAGCCGTGGTGGCCTTGGAGGCCAGCACCGTCGCCAAACGGATCTACTGGCACCTGCAGAGCTTGGGTCTTGACGTGAAGATGGCCCACCCTCTGGAGGTACGTCGTCGGGCCGGGACGAAGAAGAAGACCGATGCCATCGACAGCTACGAGCTGGCCGACCTTCTTCGGATGAAGCGCCTGCCCGAGGCGTACGTCCCTCCTCCGGAGCTCAACGAGAGGAGGCAGCTCTTGCGCTTCCGGGTGGATCTCGGCCGGAAGGTCAACACGGTCAAGTGCCAGATCCATGCGCTCCTGGTCCACAACGGGATCACCTCGGAACTCACCGACGTCTTCGGGGTCACGGGACGAGAACAGATGGCCCAGACGACCTCGAAGCTCTCCCTCACTCAGCGCTACCTGATCGAGGGTCTCCTCGCTCAGGTGGATGTCCTGGGTCGACAGATGGAAGAGGTCGAGGGTCAGCTCGCCGAACTCGGGATGAAGGATCCGGCCGTCCAGCGGTTGATGACCTTACCCGGGGTGGACTTCTACTCGGCGCAGGTCATCCTGGAGGAGATCGGGGACATCACGCGATCCCCCTCGGAGAAACACCTGTCCTCGTATGCCGGGTTGGTGCCTCGGGTGATGCAGAGTGGCACGACCCTGAGGATGGGGCGGATCCACAAGCAGGGTCCGAAGATCCTGCGTTGGATCCTCACCACCTGCGCTCACGCCGCGGTGAAGAGTCCCGGAAAGTTCCAGCGGCTCTTCCGGAAGTGGGAGAAACGACTGGGGAAGGGCAAGGCCATTGTCGCGGTGGCGCACAAGATGATCGAGGTGATCTTCGCCTTGCTCGCCCGCAACGAGCCGTACTCCGAGGAGAGAGCCGACAAGACCCACGCGAAGCTGGTCCGGATGAAGGGGAGGGCACGGTCTCTCCCAGTCCGTGACTTGGTGAGCCGATGGGAGCGGCTGACGGTTCCGACGAAAGCAGTCTTATCGGGGACGAGAGGATGACCCCGAATCACAAGGCGGGTCCTCTTTCAGAGGAGTGGGCGTGCCCTCTCTGGACGGACTACAGGGTCTTTCGGAGGGCGCCCTGCCTTGCTTCGTAGGAGGTCCAGTGTCCCAGACCCCGACATGCATGTCCGGTGTGACGCTCGCTTAGCGACACCGGCACTGGGCCTCTCGATCCCGATCAGTGGCCACGGTGCCGCGGTCGTCGC
>JBARHO010000113.1:0-2871 GCA_049799275.1 Thermoplasmata archaeon | reverse complement strand
GGTCCTGGTCCTCTACAAGACCGCCCCGAAGCGTGTGGGGGCGCTCTTCGAGCATCTCGCGTCCTCGCATCCGTACGACGTGCCCGAGATCGTGGAGATCGACGTGGGACGAGTGCATCGGCCGTATCTTGCCTACCTCGCCGGGACGATCGACCCCGATGCGCCGCCGCCCCCGCTCGGAGGCGGCGATCCGCACCCTAGGCGTTCGGCAGTACCGCGAGCCCGGGCAGTTCGACGCCCTGGACGAACTCGAGCGCCGCCCCACCGCCGGTCGAAACATATTGGAACGCCAGGGCGCTGATCCCGAGGTCCTGGAGGGCGCGCGCCGAATCGCCCCCGGCGGCGACGTGGTAGCCCGGTATGTCCGCGAGACCGGCGAGGACCGCTCGGCTCCCTTCGGCGAAGCGGGGGTCCTCGATCCGGCCGAGCGGACCGTTCCAGAAGACCGTGCGGGAGCCCGCCAGCGCGCGCAGGAAGTTCCGCTGGGTCTCGGGACCGATGTCCTGGGCGACGCCGTGAGCGCCCACCTCCATCGACGGGGTCACGACCGGCTCCGCTTGACCCGGGTACTCCGTGACCAGGTCGACCGGCAGAACGACCTTCGTCGACCTCTGCTCGGCCGTAGCGAGGAACGCGGCCACGGCCTCGTCGAGACCCGCTTCGACCCGTGAGGATCCCAGCTGCGCCCCTTGCGCCCTCAAGAAGGGGAATGCGAGCGCGCCCCCGATCAGTAAAGTGTCGGCCCGGCCGAGGAAGCTCTCGAGGAGCGGCAGCTTGTCGAAGACCTTCGCGCCGCCCAGGATCACCGCGGACGGCCGGTCGATCCGGTCGACCAATCGAGCGAGCTCGCGGATCTCCCGCTCGACGAGCAGGCCGGCGAAGGAGGGCAGGCGCTTCGGCACCCCGACCGTGGACGCATGGGCCCGGTGGACGGCCCCGAACGCGTCCTCGACGAACACCTCCCCGAGCCCGGCCAGCTGGGCCGCGAACGCCGGGTCGTTCGCCTCCTCGCCCGGGTGGAAGCGCAGGTTCTCGAGCATGATGAACTCGCCGTTCTTGAGCCGCGCGGTCGCCTCGAGCGCGCGGATGCCGACGGCATCGTCCACCATCGGCACGGGTAGCCCGAGCAGGGAGGAGAGCCTCCGGGCCACGGGTCGCAGAGAGAGCCGCTCATCCCGTCGGCCCTCCGGTCGGCCGAGATGCGACATCAGGATCGTCCGGGCACCCGCGCTCTCGAGATGGTGGAGGGTCGGGAGCGACTCGACGATCCGGTGGTCGTCGGCCACGGTCCCCTGATCGGTCAAGGGGACATTGTAGTCCACCCGGAGCAGCACGCGCCGCCCGCGGACCGCGGCATCGGTGACGCTCTTCTTGAGAAGGTTCGTGGGGGAGGCAGAAAACGGCGACAGGATGAGGATTACGCTGCGTCCGCACTTGGACCGGCGGACGAGCGGACCCGGCCCGCGCCTGCGTTCCGGCTGGCCCCGCGGATCCGCTCGACGGCGCGTTCGGTCGCGGGGAGGGCGATCCCGTGGCGCTGCCCGAGAAGGAGGATCGTTCCGGAGATCGCTTCGATCTCGGTCGGATGGCCCCGCTCGACATCCTGGAGCATGCTCGAGCGGTTCTCCGCGGTACCTCGAACGATCCGGAACAGGTCAGCCTCGGCCCCCTCCTCGGAAAAGGGGAAGCCTTCGGCCTCGGCGACCGCCCGGGCCTCGTGCAAGAGGGCGATGGCCTGCCCCCGCCAAGGTTCGCGCGCGAGCTCCCCGTTCGCGACCCGATGGTCGGCCGTCACGGGGTTGATCGCGGCATTGATTAGGGCCTTTCTCCAGATCTCCGTATGGAGGTCGGGTACGACCCGGACTTGGACCCCCGCGGATGTCAGCGCGGCCCGGATCCGGTCGGTCCGCTCCCTCGGACCTTCCCCCAGGAGGATCTCGCCCTCGCCGGCCTGACGGACGGTACCCGGCGAGAGGAGCGTGGCCGGGATGGAGTTGATCCCACGGATCACCTGATCCGCGGCGTCAGGCCAACCGGCGGTCCGGAGCGCGTCGATCACACCGGCCTCGATCGAGAGCCCGTTCTCCAGGAGGAGGACGGGGGTCGCCCCGGCCAGCCGACCCGCGATCTCTCGGGCGGCCTCACCCAGATCAAAGGTCTTCACCGTGACCAGCACAAGATCCGCCGATCGGTCCGGAGGGATCCGGTCGACGGCCTCGACCCGGAGCTGGGCCTGGAAGGAACCGATGATCGTGAGCCCGTCCGAACTCAGATGCTCGAGCTGGGGCCCGCGGGCGACGAAGAGGACCTCGTGGCCGGCCGCTTGGAGCCGTCCGCCCAGAAGGCTGCCGATGGCCCCGGCGCCGAGGACGATGATGCGCACGCTCTTGCCCAGCCGATCAGTCGTGGCGTCGGAACAACTTCTGGAGCGGCGGGTCCTTTCCCCATTCCCGGCGTAGGTCCACGAGGAGGTCCTCGTAGTACCGGAGCTGGGCCTGCGCCTCTCGGATCTGGTGGGCGAGGAACTCCTCTTCGCGCGCTAGGCGTCCCACCTCGGCCTCCGCGGCGTCGCGCGCCGAGAGGAGGGTGAGCTGCCTATCGTGGAGCAGTGTGGGAATCGTGCGTCGCATGGACCGTAACCGAGATCGGGAACCGGGCCGCATTGCGTAGGACCGTCTCAGAATAGTCCGAGAGCTTCGCCAGTTCCCGTCGAAGCCGACGGACGCGATGGAGCAACTTGACCCGTTTCTGGCGGGCCTCGAAGAGGGCCGCTTGGAGCACGTCCAGCCGCCGGCGCCACTTGTCGCGCTCTTGGACGCTCAGGAGGACCGATTCGACGTCCATGGGGGCTGGGTTCGGCAGGGTAAGGGG
>JBARHO010000112.1:0-3356 GCA_049799275.1 Thermoplasmata archaeon | reverse complement strand
CTCAAAGGCCGCTCGACACAGGCTTCCTTTCCCGTGGTTCTCGCCTAGCTCTTGCCCCAGGGCCCACGTGAGTTGGCGGGAGGAGATGCGACGCATACCGCCCCTCCAAAGTCGGCTGAGCAGTCGTTGCATTGTCCGTTCAACGATGTAACCATAGTTCCGCTCGGGGATGACCAGGTTCCCAAGACGATAGAGCCCTTTTCGGTGAAGCTCGGCGTCGTCGAGGGACCATTCACCATGAAAGTACGGACGGTACGATCGCGCCACGTCGTGATCGAGCGTGCCGCAGGTCGTGACGACGGCATCGATGTACCCGGAGCGGATCAGCTCGAAGAGCACTCCCCGTGTTCCGGTCGCTACGATGTCGGCCGGGAACGAAAGGAAGGTGGTCATCTCCTCGTCCTTCATGATCCGAACCAGGAGATCGACCCCCTGGGCGACCGACTTCGCACTGAACCCTCCCGCCGCCTCCATTCGGCGCGCGAGCGTATCCAGGCTCGGGGCGTCGTCGATACGGATGTCCTCTACCTTTCGACGCATCGCGCCCCCAGGCTACAGGCTCAGTGTGAGCCCCAGACCCAAGCTGTGGAAGACCAGCAGATAGGTGAAGATGTAGCCGAGGAGGGCGCCCCCGTTCAGGAGCGGAAGGCCGGCCTGGGGATTTCCGCGCATGACGAACCGCATGAGCACGGTGTAGCCGATCAGCGACCCGATCAGGGCACCGATGGCCGCCAGCAGGTTCGCACCGAGGCCCGCGAGCACCGGATGCGTCGGGAGCCAGATGAAGGACGAAACGATGAGGGTCCCCGGAATGACGACATCGCCGAGGCCCATGAACATCGCCTCCCTCTCCTCGGTGGGGACCTGGGACTGCTCCCGCAGGGTGGGAGCCTGGGTGTAGTCGTAGCCGGACGAGGCCGGCATCACCATCAGGATCGGGAGCTTGAGCTCGGTCACGACGTCCGCGAGGGAGACCATGTGCTTGGTCCGATAGACGGCGATCGCGTCATAGATCGCCAGCGCGATCAACAGGATGAACGCCGGGAGGATCCCGAAGGAGATCCCCAGGAGGGCGATCAAGGAACCGGCGGCGAGGAACCCCACGAGGTCGATCACATACCACTGAGGCTCCAGCCACAACGCGAGCAGAAGTCCTACCGAGACCAACGCGGATAGCAGGATGGCCACGTCCCCGACCTGCCCGGCCGAAGCGGGCGGAAAGAAGAACGTCGTCGGGAAGATGAGCGAGAAGGTCGCGAACAATGTGAAGTCCAAGGAAGCGGCGATCGCCACCAGGATGAGCCCTCTCAAGGTCGCCAGGCCGCCGCTCCTCCGCGAGATCCAAAGGATCCCGAGCGGGGCGACCACGATGACCCCGATGATCAGTACCGGGTCGAGCGGGTTGTTCGGGTTCGAGGTCGAGGCCAGTCCCGCGGACTTGAACGGGAAGGCGAGCAGCAGGGCGACGATCTGGGCGCCGACATAGAGGCCGAGAAGACCTAACGAGCGAACCGACCGCATACCGGCGGCCTATGGCTCGACGACCGCGTAAGCGTTGTTGCCGAGGACCTTGGTGATCTTGGCGTTGACCGTCACGCCGCGGCTCGTCGCGCCCGTCACGAAGATGACGAAGCCCTCCTTCTTGGCGACCCCGTCCCCGCGCCGGCCGACGTCCTCGATCGTCAACCGGTAGGTCTCACCGACCACGACGGGTGTGCGTGGCTTCTCGGGCGCGATGATCCGACGCATCGTGACCGGTCGCTGGGCCCCGCATGCTTCGCACACCAAGAGGGTGAACCGACCCTCTTTGACGAGGTGTGTATCGGGTCGCTTGCACTCGGAACAGATGACGTACTTCTCGACGTACTCGCGGATCCGCTGAGCGATGGCGTCCTTGGGGATGCGGGACTTCAGCACGCCGCGCGGAAGATCGAGAACTCCCGGACATCCGAGCTCCCGGGCCAGGTAGCCGATCAAGTGCGCGGGTTCGCGCCGGAGGACGTCGGTGATCTCCTGGAAGTTCCGGATGACGGTGTTCTTCCCGTCGGACATGACGTCCGGCTCGGGGACCTGGAAGCGCTCCCCGCCGACCTTGACCTCGGGGAGCTTGGACCGTGCGCGGTCCAGAAGGGCACGATATTCCTCCATAGAGAGAGCAGAGGAGCCCGACACGGCACAAAAGCGTTCCCTCGGGTCCGGGGCGTGGGTCGCCCAGAGCCGTGGGATGCGCGTCCTTGCGGGCGATCCGGACCTAGGCGGACGGCCCTTCTGCGTCGGTAGCCGGGAAGAGGTGCTCGTACACGCGCATGAGATCGGGCTCGTTCACCACGTGGGTCGCGTTCTCGAGGACGGTCCGGTCCGCGGGGAGGAAGGCGATACCCACTTGGCATTGCCGGAACATCCCGACATCGATCTCGGAGTTCCCGACCGCAGCCGACTCGGCCGGAGAGACCCCCAGTTGGCGCTGGACCTGGGCCAGGGCCTCTTGTTTGTGCTTGATGGGGACCCGGATGATCCCTTCGCCGGTGAGGCGGCCGTCCGGGTTCACCCGGAACCCGTTCGCCAGAACGTATCCGATCCCCAGTTCACGACCGAGCCGACGCGCGAGGATGTCGATCCCTCCGCTGATGATCGCGGTCCCGACCCGGCGGGCGTGCAGGGCACGGAACAGCTCGGAGGCTCCGGGCATGAGGGGGACGGTCGCCAGGATACGCTCGAGGTCATCGACCGTGATGTTCGGTTCGTGCTTCCACCACAGCTGGATGTCCCGACGGAGGAACTCCTCATCGTCGATCTGGTCGTTCTCGAAGAGCTTGACCGAGTCCGCGTTCGATTCGCCGAAGTAGGCGTGGACGGCCGCCCAGGAGCTCTCGACACTGACGAGCGTCCCGTCCATATCGAACGCCACGAACCTAATCACTATCGCCTCGCGCGATGGCGTCGGCCCGTTCGAGGACCTCCTCCGACGGCCGTTGGCCCCAGGCCGTGAGGAGGTCATCGACCTGCTCCGGGCGGCTGACCCCGACGACCGGGGCGGCCCCCCGCTCGGCCAGCCAATGGAGGGCGATCGACGCCATCGGAACGCCCGCCTCCGAGGCGAGGTCCCGGATCTTTTGGGCGCGGCCCCTCAACAATGGGAACCGGTCCTCCTCGAACAGTCGGTGCGAGTACTGCTTCACCTCGCTCGAAGGATGCTGCCCGTCGAGATAGCGCCCGGCGAGGAGCCCGCGCGCCAACGGAGTATAGGCCTCGATCAGGATCCCGTTCGCCTGACAGTACTCGCGGATCTCATCCCCATCGGTCCGGTCCATCAGGTTGTACCGGACCTGGTCGACCACGATCCGTGCCTTGCCGAG
>JBARHO010000111.1:0-4544 GCA_049799275.1 Thermoplasmata archaeon | reverse complement strand
CCTCGGGCTGGGTCGACTCCAGTCCGAGAGCGATCTCGAGCTCGCCGGGGAACGCCTCCTTGAGGGGCGCGACGCGCTCGGCCTCGACGAACTCGGGGAGGGACTCGAAGAGCAGCCGGCGAGCGCTCGGAGCGAACGCACGGACGATGCGCTCCCGCGACGCGGGGCCCACCTCCCGGTCGTCGAGGAAGCTCCCCGAGGTGTAGATCTTCACGTAGGGCTCGCCGGCGTAGGCCCGCAGCGCATGCTCGAGCTGTTCCCCGAGCTCTTCCGGCGTCGTGGAGCGGCCGAGCGTGTCCCGGGCGTAGCCGCACATCGAGCAGCCCTTGAGGTCGGCCCAGTAGCAGCCCTTCGTTCGGAGGATCAGGACGAACGCCTTCACGCGCTCGTCCCCGAGCGCCTCGTCCTCGCTCCAGAGATTGACGTAGCGCCCGGCCGAGCCGGCCGACCCCGGTACGGGTCGACGCTCCCGGGCAACGCTCCGCGCGACCGATTCGGGCACGCTCTAGGCCTCCAGCAGCTCGACCTCGATCGGGTCGGAATCCTTGAGGTGGAGCGTATCACGCAGGTACTCGGGGGCGATGAACTCGATCATGTCCTTGTGATGCGAGCGGTCCGGGATGATGAGGTGGCTCTCCCGTCCGTTGAGGCGGGCGGCGAGGCAGGTCGCCCCTCCGAACGTCCGCCCGCTCGCCTCGAACCCGTCGATGCGGATGCCGTTCCAGTCCTTGACCGCGGCGACCTTGAGCAGATCCTCCGGCGAGACCCGAACATTGAGGGTACCGGGGTAGGGAGGGTAGCCTAGCCGCTCGGAGAACTGGAGCACATAGCCGGGCTGGCTCAGATAGTACCGGCCCTCGCCGAGGCCCGAGACGACCGTCCCACGGATCCGCAGGCGCGCCGGGCCCTCGAAGATGCGCTGGTACCCATGGTACTCCCGGCGCAGGACCTCGATCGCGGAGGGGCTCAACGTGAGCTCTTGGCGACGCGACGAAAGGCTCCGGGTGAGATATCCCTCCTTGGCGAGGCGCATGAGGTAGCGGTCGGCGGCCTGCTGGCTGGCCCCCACCTTCTCGCCGGCCTCCCGGGAGGTCATGGAGACCTTGGAATGACCGCCCCCGGCGTATGCGATGACCTTGAGGAGCTGCAGCTCCTCGGCCTTGAGACGTGAGGCGCTCTTGCGGGCCGGCACCGACGGCGACCTGACCTATCCGCTCTTCGCTTTCGCGCCGTCCGGCGCATGCAGGCTGATCACGTTCGATCCCCGGACGACGATCCGGCCGAGCCGGCGTGTCATCTGTTCGGTCGTCTCCTCCGTATCATCGAGCACGAGGTTCATGTGCTCGTCACAGCCCAGGAGACGACCGGCGAGCGTGCGATCGTCCTTCAGGCGAAGGACCACCCGTTGCTGGATGACGCGTTCCAAGAGCGCCGCCGGAGGGGCCGCCACGAGGGCGCCGACGGGCCCCCGAGGAATAAGCTTTCCCCAGCGCGCACGCGCCGGCGAGGATGCTAAGTGTTCCCGGCCCTGGTGGAACGAACATGATGGCGGCCAAAGGGCTCGAGAATATCGTCATGGGGGACTCCGCGATCAGCTTCGTCGGCGGCGAGACGGGCGAGCTGGTCTATCGGGGCTACCCGATCCAGGAGCTCGCAGGCCATGTGAGCTACGAGTCCGTCGTCCATCTATTGCTGTTCGGCGATCTCCCTTCGACTGATCCTCCCGAGGACCTTCGTCGGGCGCTCGCCCTTCAACGGGCCGTCCCTCCCGAGCTCGATCAGGTCATCGAGGCCCTGCCGCGAGGCCTTCCGCCGCTCGAGGCGATGCGAACGCTGGTCTCGGCCATGGGCGACGGTTCGGTGACCTACCCTCCGACCATCGAGCAGGGCTACGCTCTGATCGGGAGGACCCCGAGCCTTCTCGCGCGGTACGTCCGGCATAGCCAGGGCGCGGCCCCCGTGGAACCTCGGCAGGACCAGTCGTACGCGGAGAACTACCTCTACCAACTGACCGGCCAGGTTCCGGGACCCGACCAGCTCCGAGCGTTGGAGAGCTACCTCATCCTGCTCGCGGACCACGGGATGAACGCCTCCACCCTCGCGCTGCGGGTCGTGATCTCCACCAACTCGGACCTGATGTCGGCGGCCACGGCCGCCCTCGCCGCGCTCAAGGGCCCGGCCCACGGAGGGGCCCCATCCAAGGTCTCGGACATGCTCGACGCCATCGGTCGGCCGGAAGAGGCCGAACGCTGGATCGCCGACGCCCTGGCCAAACGGGAGCGGTTGATGGGCTTCGGCCACCGAGCCTACAAGGTGGAGGACCCGCGCGCGGTCGTGCTGAAGACGATCGCCCGGCGCGTGGCCCGGCCCGATCGCTTCGCGCTCGCCGAGCGGGTCGAAGCGGTGGCCCTCGATGCCCTCCATCGCGAGCGACCCGGACAGCGGCTCTACACGAACGTGGAGTTCTATGGAGCGGTGGTGCTCGAGGCCGTCGGTCTCACACGGGATCTGTTCACGCCCACGTTCGCCCTGGGGCGGACGGCGGGGTGGGTGGCGCACGCGCTCGAGCAGTCGAAGGACAACCGCCTGATCCGTCCGGACGTCCGCTACGTGGGACCGCCGAAGGGCCGGTCGAGGCCCCCGGCGGCCACGTGAACGCCGGGCCCTTAGGGTTGGCCCTTGCTCTCGCCCGAACTGTCGTCGACGACCTTAAAGTCCGCGTCCACGGGGCCGGGGCCGCCCGGGGTCTCGGGCTCCGGGGCCGAGGGAGCGCCCGCTTCCCCGGCCGATTCGGGGCCCGCGCCCGCTTGCTGGTAGAGCTTCTGCGAGACCGCGTGGAGCGCCTTGGTGAGGTCATCCACCTTCTCCTTGATCGCGGCCGTGTCGTTCGAGTCGAGCTTCTCACGTAGCGCGGTCACCTTCGCCTGGATGTCCGAGGCCTCGGTCTCCGAGATCTTGTCCTTCGACTCCTTCAAGAGCCGCTCGGCCTCGTAGGCCAGGGATTCGCCCTGGTTGCGCGTCTCGGCGGCCTGCGCCCGCTTCCGGTCCTCGGAGGCGAACTGCTCGGCCTGCTGGACCATCCGGGCGACCTCCTCCTTCGAGAGCTTGTTGGAGGCGCTGATCGTGATCCCCTGCTTCTTCCCGGAGGCGAGGTCCTTCGCGGAGACGTTGAGGATCCCGTTCGCGTCGATATCGAACGAGACCTCGACCTGCGGGGTCCCGCGCGGGGCGGGCGGGATGCCCGTGAGCATGAAGTTGCCGAGCGCTACGTTGTCGGAGGCGATCGGCCGCTCGCCCTGGTAGATCTTGATCTCGACCGAGCTCTGGCTATCGCTCGCCGTCGTGAAGATCTGGCTCTTCCGCGTGGGGATGGTGGTGTTGCGCTCGATGAGCTTGGTGAACACCCCGCCCAGGGTCTCGACGCCGAGCGAGAGCGGCGTCACGTCCAAGAGCAGGACGTCCTTGACCTCGCCGGCCAGTACGCCGCCCTGGATGGCCGCGCCCATTGCGACGCACTCCATCGGGTCCACGCCGCGTTCGATCGGGCGCGCGATCGACTCTTCGAGGAACTTCTGGACGATCGGCATCCGGGTCGGGCCTCCGACGAGGACGATCCGGTCGATCTGCTCTTTGGACAGCTTGGCATCCCGGATCGCCTGCTCGACCGGACCCTTGCACCGATCGACGATCGGCCGGATGAGCTCCTCGAGCTTCGCCCGGTTCAGGGTGAGGGCGAGATGCTTCGGCCCCTCGGAGGTCGCGCTCAGGAACGGGAGGTTGATCTGGGTCTCGAGGGTCGAGGAGAGCTCGATCTTCGCCTTCTCCGCGGCATCGCGGACCCGCTGCATCGCCATCTTGTCCTTCCGGATGTCGATGCCGCTCTCCTTCTGGAACTCGGAGGCGATGTACTCCGTGAGCGCGTTGTCCATGTCCGTGCCGCCGAGCTGGGTGTCGCCGCTCGTGGCGAGCACTTCGAAGACGCCCTCGCCGAAGTCCATGATCGTGACATCGAGCGTCCCTCCGCCCAGGTCGAAGACGAGGATCTTCTGGCTCTTGCCGGCCTTATCGAGCCCATAGGCCAACGAGGCGGCCGTCGGTTCGTTGATGATCCGCACGACGTCGAGGCCGGCGATCGAGCCCGCGTCCTTCGTCGCTTGGCGCTGATTGTCGTTGAAGTAGGCCGGGACCGTGATGACGGCCTTCTCGACCTTCTCGCCGAGGAAGGCCTCCGCGTCCCGCTTGATCTTCTGGAGGAGGAACGCCGAGAGCTGCTGCGGGGTGTACTCCTTGCCCTGGAGCCGGTACTTGAAGTCCGTCCCCATCTTGCGCTTGAACGCGGTGACGGTGCCCTCGGGGTTCGAGACGGCCTGCCGACGGGCCGGTTCTCCTACGATGAGCTGTCCGTCCTTGGTGAACGCGACGTACGACGGGAAGGCCTTGCCCCCGCCGATGGTCGTTCCCTCTGCGCTCGGGATGATGACCGGTCGCCCGCCTTCCAATACGGCAGCCGCCGAGTTGCTCGTGCCCAGATCGATACCGATGAT
>JBARHO010000110.1:0-3613 GCA_049799275.1 Thermoplasmata archaeon | reverse complement strand
GCCCGGGCGTGGCCACGAACCCCAGACCGCCTCCGGGAGCCGGCCGACGATTGGCCCGGGATATCGCGGGGGTGATCGTCCTCGGGGCGGGGCTCATCGTTCTGCTCTACTTCCTCCGGCTCTGGCTGGCCCATACTCCCTACCCGCTCAACGGGCTCGAGCTCCAGATCGCCGAGGCGGTGGTCGTCCTCGTGGTCGGCTACGCCTTTGCGAAGGCGCTCGACCGCGGCGTCCGCGGCTACATGCGCCAGGTCCGATCCCTCCACCATGCCTCGGGCATCGGCATCCTCGTCGACATCGTCGTGGCCATCCTGGTCTTCGCCGGCGTGTTCACGATCTTCGGCCTCTCGCTCGAGTCGATCTTCTTCGGGAGCGCCTTCCTCGGGATCGTCATCGGGTTCGCGGGCCAGACCGTCCTTGGGAACGTCTTCGCCGGGCTCACCATCCTCTTCACCCATCCGTTCCGCGTCGGGGACCGGATCGGCCTGGTCTCGTCGAGCTATGGGGTCGTCGCGCCCTCGTACCCGCACGAGATGCTCTACCCTCACTATGAGGGGACCGTCCAGGACATCGGCCTCATCTACACCGTGGTGATGCTCGAGGGGGGGCGGCTCGCCGAGGTCGCCAACTTGCTCGTCCTCAATGCGCTCATCATCAACGACACGGCGAGCACGGACTGGACCCATCGGGTCCGCATGACGTTCCCGCAGTCCGTTCCCGTCCAGGTGGTCGAGGACGTGCTGGCGGACCCGGGCCTCAAGACCCCGAACGTCGGCTTCACGATCGATGCGGCGCGGGTCGAGGTGACGGACATCAGCGTGGCCTCGTGGGACGCCGTCGTGGTCATCCGGACCACCGAGCCCAACGAAGGGAAGATCCGGGACCGCATCCTCCGGCGGGTCCTCGAGCGATTGCCCGCGGCGCAGGTCGTTCCCGCGAAATAGGCGCCGGCTCTCGATACGGGGAGGATAAAAGCCTCCGAGGACGTTCCACGTCCTACACCGCCCGAGCGACCGTTCCCGAGGGCTTGGTCATCGACACGGCGGGCGAGGAAGATCATGAGCTACCGAGTGACGTTGATCCCGGGGGACGGCATCGGCCCGGAGGTCACGAACGCGGCGCAGCTCGTGGCGAAAGCGACCGGAGTGCCCATCGAGTGGGAGATCGTCGAGACCGGGGAAGAGGCGATGAAGCGGACCGGCACGCCCCTTCCCGACGATGTCCTGGCCTCGATCCGCAAGAACCGGGTCGCGCTCAAGGGGCCGATCACCACGCCGATCGGGAGCGGCTTCCGATCGGTGAACGTGGCGATGCGCCAGCAGCTCGATCTGTTCGCCTCGGTGCGCCCCGCCCGGGCGATCGCGGGGGAGGGGACGCGGTTTCCCGAGACGGACCTCATCGTCGTGCGCGAAGCGACCGAAGGCCTCTACTCCGGGGTCGAGCACTGGGTCGATCGCGATCACTCGGCCGCCGAGACGGTCAACATCGTCACCCGCAAGGCCTCGGACCGGATCATCCGGTTCGCCTTCGAACTGGCCCGGCAGCAGAAGCGCAAGAAGGTGACCGCCGTCCACAAGGCGAACATCATGAAGACGACGGGCGGGCTCTTCCAGACCGCCTTCCACGAGATGTCACCGAAGTACCCCGACATCCAGGCCGACGAGCGACTGATCGACAACATGTGCATGCAGCTCGTCAAGAAGCCGACCGAGTACGACGTGCTCGTCACGACCAATCTCTTCGGGGACATCCTCTCCGATCTGTGCGCGGGCCTGGCCGGGGGGCTCGGCGTCGCCCCGGGGGCGCTCTTCGGCGACACGATCGCGATGTTCGAGCCGGTCCACGGCTCGGCACCGAAGTACGCCGGTCTCAACAAGGCGAACCCGGCGGCCGAGATCCTCTGCCTCGAGCTGCTCCTCGATCATCTCGGCGAGAAGGAGGCCGCGGCCCGGGTCTTCCGCGCCGTGTGGGAGACGATCGCCGAGAAGAGGGTGGTCACCTACGATCTCGCGCTCCCCGGGTACACCGATCGGCCGGTGCCGCCCTCCACGTGCAGCGCCATGGCCCAGGAGATCGCGCGCAAGGTGCCGTTGGTCGATCTGACCGCCCCCTTGCCCCGGCCGGCCTCGATCCGACCGGGCGGCGCCCCGGACCCCCACCTCGAGGTCGTCTGATCCGATCGCCCGCGGAACGGGTCCGTCGACCGGTCGCTAGTCGCCCATGGCCTTCAGGATGACCCGCTTCTTGCGCTGACCGTCGAACTCCGCGTAGAAGACCTGCTCCCACGGTCCGAGGTCGAGATCCCCCTTGGTGATCGGCAGCATGACCTGATGCCCCAGGAGGAGGTTCTTGAGATGCGCATCCCCGTTCGATTCGCCGGTCTGGTGATGCTGGTAGTCCCCCGGCGGCGCGAGGCGATCCACCCACTCGCCGATGTCGTGGATGAGGCCAGGTTCGTTGTCGTTGACGTAGACGGCGGAGGTGATGTGCATCGCGGAAACGAGGACGAGCCCGTCGCGGATGCCGCTCTTGCGGACCAGCGCCCGGACGCGTTCCGTGATGTTGACGAACTCGCGCCGTTCCTTGGTCTCGAACCAGATGTACTCGGTCGCGCTCCGCATCACCGGTGGATCTCGACCGGCACCCTTAAGGGTATCCTTGGGGGGATCGGGAAAGGGGGCGATCATCGATGTCGAGGGCCGTCCGGATCCCGAGGTCCTCGGGCGGCCCCTTCGCGACGTCCGCTCCCGCCGCGGCCGTTACGCCCGTTGGTCCCGGGAGCACGGTCCGCAACAAGGCGGGCTGGGTCCGGGGCCTGCGGACGTTCCTGTTCTTTGTCGTCGGGATGTCGAGCTTGTACCTCTTCTTCCTCGTGCTCACGATCGACTCCCCGCTGCCGGGGGTACGAACGAACTACTTCGCCGTCCTGGTCCTCACCGCGCTCCTCGCCGCGTTCGTCGTGATCGTCTGGTGGGAAACGCTGGCGCGGGTCCCGCGGTCGATCACGCTGAGCGACGAGACGGTGGTGGTGGTGGACCGGTACGGACGCGCGCGCCGGTTCCCCCGGGACCGCGACACCACGCTCACGGTCCTGCATCGCTATCCGCCCGGCCCGTTCGCTCGAGATCCGACCGAGCTCGTACGATTGAAAACACTGGGCGGGCGCAGCGGGACCTTCCTGATCGCAGAGGGGATCGTTCCCCGGGACCCGCTGACCGGCACGCTCGGGGCCGGCCCCGGTCTACTCTAGGATGTCCTCGAGCTCGCTCGCCACGAGGGTGAGCAACTGGTCCAGGGATCGGTTCTTGAGCTCGGTGATCTGTCCCTGATCGGTCTCGAGACGCGCGAAGAACTCGTCCCCGTCACGCAAGAACGAGAGAGAGAGAACATGGCGACGTTCGTCCGGGGATCGCGGGGCCGGTGCGGCGGCCGGCTCGACCGGTTCCGCTTTCGCAGCGGGGGTCGGACGAGAGGCGGGACGCGCCGGCGGGCGCGCCTTGGCGCTCGGGGCCTTCTTCTTCGGAGACGGAGCGGGGGCCGCTTTGCGGACCGGTCGGCGTGCCGGGGCGCTGGGGCGGGCCTTGGTCTTCGACGGCATCGATCGCTCCGGGCC
>JBARHO010000109.1:0-3059 GCA_049799275.1 Thermoplasmata archaeon | reverse complement strand
TCTCGGGGACCTTGCCGAGGAAGAAGTGACGGCCCAGTTCCGCGAGCGCCTCTTCCGGAGGACCGGGGTACATCTTCTCCATCGCCTCGGCGATCTTCCGATGGAGGACCCTCAAGCGGCTCGCGGTAAGGTCCTGATAGATCTGGACCCTCAGCTCGTCGTGGACGAACACGAACCGGTCGCCCCCCTGATGTTCCTTGAGGATCCCGGCGTGCGCGAGGGACTCGAGCTGCTCCGCGAGATCCTCCTGCTCGGCCCCCAGTGCGGCCGCGAGGAGGTGGAAATCGAAGTCCCGGCCGATCGCGCTGGCGTAGGCGAGCGTCCGTCGGTCGTCCGGGCCGAGGGTCTCGATCGAAGGGATGGCCCCCGCCGGTGGCTGGGGTGGGGCCTCGACCTCGGGCCAGGACATACCGATACGATGGTCGGCCTTCGGTCATAGAGATAGCGCTGCGAGCGCCGTAATGGTTATCTTGGGCCGGCCGCGTCGACCCGTGACCATGGATGCCACCCCGACCGTGGATGCCAGCCTGCCCCGGCCGCGCATGCGCTGGACCCTGACACGACTGGTCGAGTTCTGGGGATTCGCCGCGCTGGTCGTCCTCGCGGCGATGTTCTACCTCTGGTGGGGGCTCTTCTACGGCGCCTGGCTCGACAACGGCGTCTACGCCGTGGCCATCGTCCTGCTCCTGTTCGGGCTATCCGGCATGTGGCTGGCTATGCCGAACCCGCCGGCCCCGCCCCCCCCTCCGACCCGCTGAACGGGTCCTCGGAAATCCGTCGAGGGACCCATCGGTCCAGGAAGAGGATATCCACGTCTTGGCCCCCGATGCCCCGGTCGGGTCGCGAAGCCTCCGACCCACCGCTCACGTAGAGAGCCGTTCCTCGGCCGTGCGCCCGGATCAATACGGTTCGATCACCCGGCAGCTCTCCTGGGTGGTCTCTTCTCGGAGGTCGGCGGTCGGGTCGGTCAGAACTGACCCGGAGGGTCACTTGGTCGGACGCTACCCCCCCGAGCTCCAGCCAGGTCGTTCGGCGGATCCCCTGTGGGCCCGACCCGTGGCGAAGCTCAACCGTACCTCTCAAGACGCGCCTCGAGCTCCGCGCGGAGCGCGTGGCGGCGAGCGTCCACCGTGAGCGCACGCTCGAACGGCGTCAACTCGCGGAGGAATCCGAAGCGACGGCCGGCCGCCGCGACCTCCTGGTTCCAGTCCCGTCGACGCGCTCGGCCGATGAGGCGCTCCAGGTCCGGCCACTCCCGTCGTCCTCTGGAGAGCGTGCCCAAGATCCTCTCTGGGTCGAACCCCTCCCGATCGTTCCAGAGCTTGCCCACCGCGAGCAGCCGCACGAGAGCCTCGTCGAACCCTTTACGCCCATATCGGGTCGCATCGTAGAGATCCCGCTCGGTCGCGCGTTGCTGGATCGCCCGCAGCTTCTCGGCCATGGATTCCTCGACCCGCAGGCACGGGATCTCCGGTGGGACGAATGGCAGGTCAGCGAAGTACGGCTGGGGGAGGGGCGCCCATACCCGCGGAGCGAGGAACGGTACCTCCCGGTAGCTGATCTCGAGGCGAAATTCACCCTCGTCCCACTCGTGCCGGTAGCCGATCCGGCACGCCCAGTTCCGCCGGGCGGTCCGATACGGGCCGACGACCGAGAAGCCCACTCCATAGTGGTCCTTCTCGAAGCTCTCGCGAAGGATCGCCTCGGGGTCCTCCGGGAGCCCGCGGCTGGTGAAATCGAGGTCCTCGCTCAGCCGCCCCGCGTCGCCGGTGACCATCAGGCGGAGGTAGGTGCCCCCCTTGAACACCAGCCGGCCGAGCACGCTCGCCGCGTGCAGGGCGTCCAGTGCGTACAGCAGGACCACCTCCTGCTGGGCGACGTGGAGGTCGACGCCCATCCGGTCGGCGAATCGGTTGGCGGCGGTCCGAGGGATCAACGGACGTCCACCTCCGCGCGCAGCAGACCCTCGGGAACGTTGAGAACGACATGCCAGCGAGCATCGCGGATCCCGCGGCGGCCGAACTCCTTCGGTGCACCCAACGGGATGTACGGATCGTCCGGTCGGGCCCGGGCCCGGTCGAGCCAGCGGGCCGGCGATAGCCCCGTCGGCGCGAACGACTCCACAAGGTACCCGAGTCGCAGGGTCAGGCTGCGCGAGCCGATCCGCCGGAGGTAGCGGTCCATCCGAGCCCATCTCAGGGTTCTGGCGGCGCTCTCGATCACCTTGACCACGCCGCCCATGCCCCCCGAGAATTCGGGGCGCGAGAGACAATCGATCACGGTCCTCTCCGGGTCGCTGATGCTGATCGATTCTCCCCGGCGCTCGATCCGTTCGAAGCCGAAGAACCGGCCTGGATCGACCGTGATGCGGCGGAACTGGGCCGCGTGGACCCACGGCGCGCTTCCGCGTTTCGGCGATACGATGTAGTAGAGACGGCTCGTCTGCGGGAGAAGCCCCAGCAGCTCCGCGGCCGTGGCGAACCCGAAGTAGTACGGGGAAACGATCCGGCTCCCCAGTCGGAAGGGATCCGTGTCCGGGATAGCGTCCGGGCCGTGTCGGCTCGGGTTGAGCAGGTACCTCCCCCGACCCACCCTCTGGAGCCATCCCTTCTTCACCAGCTCATGCGCGATCTTCCGTGCGAACCCCGGAGATACACCGGCGCGCTGCCGAAGTCCTTCGAGCGTCAGATCCTCGGCGCCTTCGGCCTCGAGCGCGAGCACGACCTTGGCCTCGGACCGAGAGAGCGAGCGCGTCTCCATCTTCCGGCAATATGTTCTAGATACGTTAAAGTTACCGAAATAGTAACTTTACATGCTTAATCACATTCAGATCCCTGACGGGACCTCGGCCCACTCGAGAGGATTACCGCTGCCGAGGGGTCTCGAGCGGTTCACTACCTTGTTCGGTGATCCCGGCGGGACGA
Source organism: Thermoplasmata archaeon (assembly GCA_049799275.1). Lineage (GTDB taxonomy): Archaea > Thermoplasmatota > Thermoplasmata > Lutacidiplasmatales > UBA184 > Lutacidiplasma. The sequence goes on along the minus strand of JBARHO010000109.1, from coordinate 135 downwards.
TGAGGCATCCGGACGTCCGAACCATCGTGCGGGCCCCCTCGGACGCTCGGATCCGGGGCGCATCGGAGCGGACGGATGATCACAGAGGACGGGACGCCAGCGCCCACTGGGCCTTCGGTTCCCCGCAGCATATGC
>JBARHO010000108.1:0-3955 GCA_049799275.1 Thermoplasmata archaeon | reverse complement strand
CACGGGCCACACCCGCTGGCCCCGCCCGCTCAAGCGCCACCCGCGCCGCTGCCAGTGAGCCCACCGGCTCCCGTGGAACCGTCCCCTTCTCCGAGCCCTCCCGCGCCTCCCGTACCTGTCGCTCCGTGGACCTCGCCGGATCCTCCGGCCCCGACCTCCCCTTCGTCCATCCCTTCGGGTCCACCCATGCTCGATGAGGGACCTGGGGCCCGCTCCCCCGAACCGGTTGATACCCCGCCGACCGCGGTCCCCTCCGCTACCGAGCCTAAGGCGAAGCTCGTGCGGAAACGTACCCGGAAACCGAAGGCGACCGGGACCGAAGGGGGTTCCTCCAGCAGTGGTGCCGCGTCCGGAAGATCGGAAGGTTCGTCAAGCGAGAAGGATCCTTCGTCGGATCCCGATGAATCGGGACCTCCGACGCTCTAGGACGCCTCGGTCGCGCTGTTCTCGATCGACGCCCACTCGAGCAGTGGCACGAGGGCCCTTCGCAGTCGGGCCCCCTTCGTTGTGAGCCGATACTCGACCCGCGTCGGTACTTCCGAGAACACCTGCCGCGAGATCAGCCCAAGTTCCAGGAACTCGTGCAAGCGGTCCGCCAGCGCCTTGGGTCCGACCCCGTCCAGGTCCGAGAGGAGCTCGCCAAAACGGTTCGACGGTCGGTTGCCGAGGAGGCTGATGAGCGGCAAGGTCCACTTCTTGCCCAGGGAGTCCGCGATACCTCCCATAGGGTCGATGCAGTAGTTCTGACCATCGATCGCGAGCATGCAAGAGAGCGCGTGGCGGTCGACGGGATCGTTCGTGTCCGAAGATGGCCGGGCCCGAGGTCTTCGCCTGGCGGTCATCCTATCCACATGGCCCAAGCCCGGGCGCGGGTAGTTCCGGAATATAGCGGGGCATGGATTTGAACCATGGATCTACGGGTTATGAGCCCGTCGGGATTTCAGGACGGGCGGGATCCCCGGCCGTTTTCCTGACTACCCCACCCCGCTACGAGGCGGCAGAGGAGGGCCTCATATTTGAGCCTTCAGAGGAAGATCGTCGAACGACGCGACGGATCTGTTGGTGGCAGGGATCCATCGTTGCCCGGGCCGACCTCAACGCGTAGAGCGACGCCTTGAGAGCGCTTCCGAGCGATATGTACAAGCGCCGGTATTGCTGGTGACGGGGGAAAGTGCACAGTGTCTCACCTGATGGACCTCCTGCTCCATCATGGAAAAGAGAGCGTGGACTGATCACGGCCCTCGCAATCCTCGTCGTCGTGATCCTGATCCTCGCCGCGCTCGCCTATCTTCAAGCGCGTCCCAACTCCGTCCCCAGTGGAACGACCACCAACCCCTGTTCTTGCCCCTACGAGCCCCCGACCAACCTCCTGCAGGTATCCCAGCCGTTCACTGATGTCCAGGTAGGAATATCCGTCCCGTTCTCGATCGAGCTACCCTATCTGACCCCGACCAGCTTTGATTATGACTTTGGCGACGGCACATCGTTCAGCACTAACAGCTCGACCGCGAACCATACTTACGCTGGACCCGGGAACTACTTGGTCTCGGTCACCGCGATCCTCAGCCCTGGCAACTTCGCGAACGTGATGACGAACAATCGGAGCCTTGTTCCCGTCCGTGCCCTTCCCCTCGGATCGTCATCGGAGCTCGCCGGCCTCCCGGTCCTCGAGGGAACGATCACCTCCAACTCGACGACCGGCACCGACCCGAGCGTGGTCATTCATGCGGGCGATTCGGTTACGCTCGCAGCGCAGTATCCGATCACGGGTCCGATCCCGGGTTACTCCGTTGGACCCCCTACGTTCCTGCTGGCGCCCAACCTCACCGCGACGACGAATGTCGGGCAGAACTCCTCGACTAGCACGATAGTGTTCCCTGATCCCGGCATCTTCGTGATCGTCGCGACCGGGAAGATCACACCCTCCTCCGCCCCATCGGTCGACGAGAACTACACTTGGACGGTCTTCGTCGCCCCCAAGGACGAAAGCGCTTCGGTTGTCGGTCAAGGGACCCCCGTCGGTGCCCACCCTCCCTTGAACCTCACCGCCTACGAGCTCGCCCCCGGCGGATCGCTCTCCGAGGATCCGGCCATCGATTACGAGACGGTCGGTCAGGAACCGATCGAGAACGTCTACCAGACGCTCATCACGTACAATGGCACAGATCTCGGCCCGCTCCCTCAGGATTTCGTACCCGTCCTCGCCACGTGCGTCCCGGGCAGCGAGCAGTGCGTTCGCCAATGGGGGGTTCCGCTGGAAAGCCCGGACCAAGAGAACTACACCTTTGTCCTTCAGTCCTCCGCGCGGTTCTACGACCCGGGAACGAGGGCCTCGTGGCCCGTCTATCCGTCCGACGTGATGTTCTCAGTGGCCCGTGACCTCGCGTTCTCCACGCTCCCATCCTAAGGGACGAACAATGGGTGGCTGCTCGCCCAAGCACTGTTGGATCCCGGGGATCCCACGTGGGATGGAGGCGTGCACGCGCCGGTCAACAACACTCCGCTCGACATCCTTGAATCGATGAGTGTCAACGACACGGCGGCGGGCTGCCCGGCCTCGGCGCTGCTACCCGGGGGCTCGAACGGGTGCATCACCTTCCACGCTTTCGGCGGCCACCACGTCTGGCCCTTTTTCCTTGAGCTGATGGCGATCCCCGTGACCGCGGCCGTAGAACCGGCAGGATGGTACAGTGCGTCGGACCAGGCCGCGGGGATCCCGGGCTGGACGTACGGTCCGAATGCGTCCGTTCCAGTGACCGACGCCGGCGACCATCCCGTAAGCTTGCCTGGTGGGTTCGAAAACACGACCGGGGCATTCTATGCGTGGATCGCGGCCCACCTGGCGCCCACGGCCTGGGACATGTATGAGGAGGTCGGATCGGGGGCGGCCGTTTCGGGTCAATACTGGGGCAACGTCCGCTACAGTATGGTCGGGAGCGGTCCCTACTACATGCGCGACCTCGTTCCAGGTGTCTCGTACCTTCTTCAGGCGAACCCGGACTACCAGCAGAACCCCTTCTGCACCTGGTCCGGATGTGCGCCGGCCGAAGGGTCCTATGTTGGGAACGTCTCGGTGACCTGGGAGACAAGCGAGCTTCCCGGCGAGGAGGCATACGCCGAGGGGACCGCTCAGTTCGCGACGATCCCGCCGCCGTCCACATCGCTGACGCTCCAGCTGCAACAAGAGGGCAAGATCGATCTTGTTGCTTCCCAGAGCCTCACCGTCTCGGCGTTCGCCTTCGATCTCGATTTCGACCTGGCCGGGGAGAAGAACCTGACGAACTATCCGGTGACGGTCCCCTCCGACTTCTTCAGTTATACGGCGGCCCGGCAACTGTTCATCCACTCGTACGACTACGGCGCTACGGAAAGCGAGATCCAGACGTCGTCCGGCATCCAGTATGCCCAACCGGAGGGAGGGGCCATCCCTCGGTTCCTCGAGAACTACTATCCCATCAACATCTCTTGGCCGAGCTCCGACGCCAACAACAATTCTAGTGACCTCGATTCCGCGGCGTGGTGGTGGACGGAGGGCCGCGATGCGGCGAGCCCGTACTACGACCCGGAGCTCGCAGCATGCACTGCTTCCTCGCCCTGCGAGCTCCCGGCCTCCGGCCAGTTCGTGACCAGCCCGGCGGAGCTGTCGCTTTGGACCACCTCGGTAGGTCGGATCACCGGCGGCGCCGTGAAGGTCGATACGTTCGATTCCGGATGTGATGTGCTGATGTGTTCGCCGGCCCCGGGTCGGAACCCCCTTCCGCTTTTCGATGCAGCCTGGAGCGCGGACTATCCCGATCCGTCGGACTTCGCGGAGCCGTTCTATGCCCCCAACAGCACGTACACCGAGGGGGACGCGGTCTATCAGCAGCTGATCGGGAACGGACCCTCCGCGGAGGAGCCGTTCTTCGCCCTGTCATGCCGGCCCAGTGGCCCGCCGACGGTGGTCACCGACAAC
>JBARHO010000107.1:0-4584 GCA_049799275.1 Thermoplasmata archaeon | reverse complement strand
AACGGAGCGGCGGTACCGGTGGCGGTGACGTTCAGCTAAGGGGACGGGGATCGGACCCACCCAGACGCAACCCATTCCAGACCGAGGCCGCGGGCGCGTGAACGCCCCGCGGTCTCGTGTTCCTATTCTCACAACGAACGTTCGAGCGGTGTCGCGGTCACGGATGGCTCGTGAACACTCGGGGGGCATGTGGAGGGTCTCGGTGTGATGACATCAAGCAACCTGCACCACGATCTTGCATCCAAGTCGGCAAGGAACGACCGTACGGACCACCGTCACCCAGAGGAGCTTTCATTCGTGGAGCCCACGCGAAAGTGGGGGACTGCCGCCCCGATACGAACCCGACTCAACAAAGCTCTCGAGTCGCAATCGAGGGAGTGGCGGTCAGCTCCTCCGGCTCTGTGGCCTGCTGCTCGCCGCGCGGCCCGTTCGGAGCCACTCCATTCCTCGTCGAGCCTGGCCCATCGCCGGGGCTCCCTGATTTGGCCGTGGTTCCGGAGCCACCCAGAAGCGGACCTCTCTTTCCTCGCCGCCAAGTGACGCGCAGGGACCCTCATTCGCCTCCCGAAGGCACACCCTCATCCGACAGCGCAACCAGCGCGTGTCGGCGCCACCACTCCGTGTGATCCTCGACGGAGGGCACTGAGTTCGGCCACCGGCACTAGAATCACAGCCGGAGCATTTTGCCGCTCCGCTCCAAGAGCCGCCCCGGGGGGCGTCGATCCCGGACCGGAGATCCGCACGAGCCTCCTCAGATCGAGATCGGATCGCTCGCCTCAGCACAAGCCACGTTCATATTTCCTGAGATCAGGTCCATTCTCGAAGATCCAAACTCGCTGAAGACGAGCGGGTCGTCAACGGAACGTGTATTTAGAGAAGTGCCGAATAACCGCGCCGCATCGACCCACGTACAAGCCCGGCTCAGGTCCCAAATCGAGGTAAATTCTGCAACCGCCTTATGTATAGGAACACACTCGGGGGCACCATGGCCCGTTCGCCTTTTGCAATGTTTGGAGCGATCGTCGTAGCGCTGATCATGGTCGGCTCCGCTTTGGCGGTCCTGTCCACGCCATTGGTCTCGAACAGTCCCGCGGCCTCTCCGTCCGCATCCGCAACGCCGGGGGCGACCTCGGCTCCCGCTGCTGCGGCGAGTTCGGGGGCCAGCACGGCGCCAACGGGCGCGCCAGGCTCAAGCGGTCTCTATCGCGGAACGCTAGGGATCGATGCGCAACGCGCCCAGACCATCGCGAACGACAAGAATACGATCGAGGCCCAAGGCGGGAACCTGGGAGACTTTTTCCCTCCGAACCTTCACGAAGCCCCCCCAGTGGCCGAGACTCAGAATCACATTGTTCCTCTCTACAATATCGCGCCCGCCCCCATGGGCGTGTCCGATCTCGGCCTGATCAACACGACGGGCACCACCGTCGCGCAGAGCACCAACACGAGCAGCGTCCAGGGATTCTTCTCGACGTCGGACCCCTTGGGGGTCGAGACCGAGGAGTTCGACTTTGGCACCCAACAATCCTACGGGGCTCAGCTCAACACGGTACTGGTCAACGTCACCGTCGAAGGCCAGCAGGGCTTCGGCCCCGGCCCGGACGCCCCGACCGGCTGTACGGGCTTCGGCGGCCCGGTCGCCCACTTCTGTCCGAACGATTACTGGCTCCAGAATGTCATTGGCTACAGTCCGTCGTCGCACTCCCTCTCCTTTGAGGACAATATCTGGAACTTCTCGAACCTGGACTTTGAGCTCTCCAAGAACGCGTTCTCGGGCAGCGGCACCGTGAATGACTGTCCGGGGGGCAGCAACTACAACTGCGAGTTCTATTCGACCGGTGGCTCCTCGGTGACGATCTCCTACCCGTTCACCGTCGCGCTCTACCTCAACACGACCCGTGCCCCCTGCACCGTGAAATCGGTCGGTCACCCCGGAGCCACGAGCTGCAACGGGCAGACCGGCATCGACACGGAGGTCTACTTCAACTACACCATCTACAACTCCCTCGGTCAGAGGGTATGCCCCGTCACCGAACCGACCGGCCTAGTCTGCGGGGAGTACGATGACGTGTTCTTCAATGCGGGCGTCAACCAGTTCCCCGCGGGAGTCTCTCCGACCCCGGGTGCGGTCCCCGAATACGGTCCGCACGGCGCCATCGGTTCGGCCTACATCCAGGCGAACGGCTCGGCGTACAACCCGACGGGCCTGCCTACCGATTACGAGATGGACTGGGGGATCGGATCGAGCAGCGGCGCGACTACCGGCGATGTCTACGTTAACGCGACCGTCGGTATCAACTACTGTACGAACGCGGATGTTTCCCAGAGCCCCGGCACCTACAATCAATGCACGGGTTACACCGCTCCGCCGTCCGCCTTCGACTTCGGGTCCGAGACCGGCGAGACCAGTTCCGGGGCGAACGGCTACTGGACGCCAGAGAACGCGCCCAATGGGCCTCTCCCGGCCTTCCTGCACGTATCGAACGGCAACCCGGTCGCGCACATCGTCACTGGCCCATCGCTCCTGAGCGGTCTGTGGAACGCCACGGGCACCCCCTACCCCAACGGCCAGGGCGCCCACGCGCTGAGCTACGCCTCGATCGCTCCGGCCAACGCTTGGGTCGGGATCGCCGAGGCGTGCCCGTACCCCCAGACGTGCTCCGGAGTCACCAATCAATCCGGTTTCCAGGTCGCCCCGACCTTCGGGTTCTGGTCCCACTGGGCCGGATCCGGAGGTTCGCCGAACCCCACTACCCTGGGATCCGATCTATTGCTCGAGCCCGGGACCTACACGATCGAGGTGATGCTGAGCGGCTACGATCCGCAGATCGAGACGCTCGTGATGACGTCGTCCTCGAACACGGCGCCCTACCCGACCACCACACCGGCGATCACGCTGGTCTCGGACCCCTCGACCGGGGTCTACACGCTCGACTGGGCGTTCAGTAATTCGGACCTCCAGAATCTCACGGCAACACCAGGCACTCCCTGCGGGGCGTCGGTGGGCAGCCCGTGCGATCTGATCGATAGCACGCCGACCGTCGGCGCACCGTATGGCCCGAGCGGGTCGCTGTCGTGGCTGTTCTCGAACCTGAACGACTATCTGTTCATCCAGTGGATCGGGGTCTACATCAACCAGACGACGGCCTATGCGGGCTATACCGCGGCCCCGTCGATGAAGATGGTCTATCCCTCGTGGCAGTACTCGTCGTTGGCCGGAAGCTCGCCCATTGCCGGAGGGGGCGCTCCGACGACGAACTACTTCCAGTACTACTTCTTCCACACACAGAACTTCTTCGTGGAGGGAGGGACCCATCTGGCCGCCACGTGGATCGATAACGGGGAGAGCGGACAGGTCTACGGTGATATCTGCAATACCTGCGGCAACGTCGTCTTCGCGGGCAATACGTTCGCGGTGGCCGACGAAGGCGTGGAGTTCACCGGTGGCGGCACGAGCGCGGCCAGCCTTCCGTACTTCCACCCGGCGGTGAACCCCAACGGGTTCCTCACCCAGGGCGCCCCTCAGCTCACGAACACGCGGAACGTGGTCTGGGGCAACACCTTTGTGCCGGGCCCCACGCCCGGATTCTCCGGCATCTACCAACCCACGCGCGATATCGCCGTGGCGGAGAGCTGGGACCGGGTGTACAACAACGAGTTCAACGCGCTCGCCACCAACAGCCCGACCAACCTCTCCATCTCGGACACCGGGACCAGCCTCTCCTGGTGGAACGCGACCTGCCAGAGCGGCTACAAGCCCCTCTCTCAGGAGACGTACCCAGGCACTGGGCCTACGGGGGTTTGCGAACCGCTGTCGTACTCCCAGTCGATCGACGGGATCGCGATGACGGGGGCCATCGACGGCGCCACCTACCAGGGCGGCAACGCGTGGTCCGACTACGGGAACGAGCCGAACCCCTATGCGAACATCCCGTTCGTGGCGCGCACCACCACGGAGACCGGCACTGCCGGGATCTCGGCGGCGAATGTGACGCGGGCCGGTGACTACGCGCCGTTGATCACGATCTCGGTGTCGGAGCTCTCGGTCCACGAGACCGGACTCCCGAGCTCAGCGACCGCGACCGCATTCGAGGCACGGATCACGAACTCGACCGGCTACGGATGGTTCAACGAGACGGCCACGACCGTGGCCACGACGCTGAACTTCTACGTGCCGTTCGGGACCTATGGCTACGCGGTTGCGACGACCCTGGCCTACGGGGCGAACCCCGCGACGGGATCCGTGGTGTTCAACACACCATCCCAGATCGTGACCGTGGCGTTCGCGACGGCGTATCTGGTGACCTTCACGGAGAGCGGTCTACCGGCCTCCACGCGTTGGTACGTCAACATCACGGGACAGGCGTCGTTGACGAGCACCACGACGACCAACACGATCAGTCTCCCGAACGGGACCTACACGTTCACGGCGGCGACGGTGAACAAGCTCTACGCTCCGTCCTATGCGCCGAGCTTCACTGTTGCTGGCGCGCCCGTGGGCGTCCCCGTGACCTTCGCGCTGTTCACCTACAGCGCGACGTTCACGGAGACGGGCCTACCGGGCGGGAACTGGAACGTGACGGC
>JBARHO010000106.1:0-6482 GCA_049799275.1 Thermoplasmata archaeon | reverse complement strand
AACGGAGCGGCGGTACCGGTGGCGGTGACGTTCAGCTAAGGGGACGGGGATCGGACCCACCCAGACGCAACCCATTCCAGACCGAGGCCGCGGGCGCGTGAACGCCCCGCGGTCTCGTGTTCCTATTTTTGTCGAAAACCTGAGAAAGCCACCCGACCCCTCGGGCAGAACGAGGGTTTCGAGCCGGGACCGAGGTAGAGAGGCGAGGAGCGGCCCGAAACTAGGCCACCGGGCCGGCTACCCGGTATCCACCGACCCGAGAGCGAGCGTGTGTAGTGTTATGTATCCGCTCCAGATCGCTGCCTTCGGGGAGGCCGGACGCGTGACCGAGCAGGGGCAACTGGACCCAATGCCGACGCGCGGACATCGGAACGACACGGCGCCGGTCCGGGACCGAGCACTCTTCGTCCCGGTTCTCCTGCTGGTCGCGGCCCTTGCTATATCCTCCCTGGCTCCGGTCTGGTCCGCTTCCTTGGACGACCGAGGCGTGATAGGACCAGATCTCGCTGACGCGACGGTTCCACGCGCTCCTGCGGTGGATCCCAACGCGAGCGACGCCCTATCGTCGGCCGCCGACGCGATCGATAGCGAGAACGGCCCTTACGCCGGGACCCCAGCCCAATGCCAAGGGTCCGGAGGTCCTGATTCCGCTTCCTGTGCTCCGGTCTCCCTCCCCCCGTCCGTTGGGGGACCCGCCTCGCTCAACGGCTCTTCCCCGTCGCCTCGCTGGGGAACCAACATGGTCTATGATTTCGCCGACCAGTACGTGCTCCTCTTCAGTGGGTCCGGGCCGACCGCGGACACGTGGAGCTTTTCGAACGGGACCTGGACCGAACTGACGCCCTCCGTCGAACCCTCGCAGCGGACGTACGCCGGTATGGTGTACGATGCCAAGGACGGGTATGTGGTGATGTTCGGTGGACATCACGGTAACACGACCGCCGGCTTCCTCAATGACACGTGGACGTACCGCGCCGGGGTCTGGACCAATATCACGGACCTCAGTCCGGCGCGTCCGCACGTGAGGTATGGGATGGCGATGGCCTATGACCCGGCCGATGGATATGTCGTCCTGTTCGGGGGGAACTTCGGGAACCAGCCGAACACGACCATCGGGGACACCTGGAAGTTCGCGGCCGGGACCTGGACCAACATCACGCCCGAGCCGGTTACCAAGAAGGACTCGCCGGCGGCCCGCGCCTTCGACGGGATGGCCTACGACTCCATGGATGGCTATCTGGTCCTCTATGGGGGGTGGACGCCGATCGGGAACAGGGTCCTCAACGATACCTGGGAGTTCTTCGGAGGAGTGTGGAAAGAGGTTCACCCCGCCCTTTCGCCTCCGACCGCCTGGTACTACATGGTCACGAACCAGACGAACGGGTCGGTGCTGCTCTTCGCTCCCGAGACGGACGTGGTCAAATCGGACGATCCGGTGACCCAGGAGACCTGGATATACGCCGGCAATGACTGGCAGAACCTGACCCTCCCTGCGAGTTCGATCAACTCGACGAACACCCCTCCGAAGCGTTTTGGCGGAGGACTCGCGTATGATGCGAAGGACGGGTACGCGGTCCTCTTCGGGGGCCTCGGTGGTACGCTGGTCCGGGAACCGGTCCTCGGGGATACGTGGGTCTACAACGGCACTTGGACCAACATCTCCGCGCCCCCCCTTTACCTCGTGACCTTTTCCGAGTCGGGTCTCTTGAAGGGCATGACCTGGAACATCACCATCGACGGCACCACGATCTCCTCCAGCGCCGGAACGCTCCGGTTCGACCTCCCGAACGGCACGTTCTCCTACGTGGGCGGAGTGCCGGGCTATCCGTACGCGAGCACCGGGAACGTACCGGTCCTCGGTCACCCCACGGCGGTCAAGGCGACCTTCTCGGGCACAGCGTACCCGGCGACCTTCGTGGAGAAGGGCCTCTCGAAGGGCACTCCCTGGTCGGTCACCCTTTTCGATGACATGGGAACCTCCAACGGCAGTTCGATCAAGTTCGAGCTCGTGAACGGGTCCTACGCCTATTCGGTCGAGATGGTGCCGGGCTACTCGATCTCCGACTCGGCGGACCTGAACGTCTCGGGCGCCGCCGTCACGCAGGACGTGACGTTCACGGCGGAGGGCTACACCCTCCGATTCACCGAATCGGGCCTGCCCTCCCACACCCCGTGGAACGTGACCCTGACGCCGGGGGAGACCGTCGGGTCGAACGGGTCGTCGATCACGTTCACCGTGCAGAACGGGTCCTTCACCTACGCCATCGCCCCGATCCCGGGATATCTGATCACGACCGGATCGGATTGCCCGACCCAGTGTTACTCGGGGTCGGTGACCGTGAACGGGGAGGACCCCGCGACCATCCCCGTCCAGTGGACCCCGGTGAAGTATCCGGTGACGTTCCGGGAAACGGGGCTCGTCAAGACGGTCTGGAACGTGACGATCGGATCCACCACCATCTCCACGGACGCGGCCACTCACGAGTTCAATCTCGCCAACGGGACCCACGCGTTCGTCATCACGGCGGCTCGAGGGTACACTGCACGGACGAACGTCACGAGCCCATTGTCGGTGAACGGCGGGCCCGTACTGGTGGAAGTGAACTTCACCTACCACTCGTACCTCGTCTCGTTCGTCGGTTCGGGACTGCCGTCGTCCGACCTCTGGTACGTGAACATCACAGGTGGACCCTCCCTGGTCGCCACGGGGGCCACAACGACCCAGTCCACCGATCTGGTCAACGGGTCCTACACGTTCCACGTCGGGACGAACGATACGCGCTACGCCCCATCCTATTCGCCCGCCTTAACGGTGAGCGGGGAAGCGGTCCTGATCAGCGTGAACTTCACGCTCCTGACCGACGCCGTCACGATCGCGGAGACGGGTCTACCCTCCGGGACGCTCTGGAACACGACCGTGAACGGGATCACGTTCACTACGACGAACCGCACGGTCCTCTTTCAAGAGGCGAACGGGACGTTCGACTATCGGACGGGGGTGCCGGCCGGCGGCTCAGCCGCGGGTACCTTCACGGTCGACGGCGGGCCGATCTCGGTGCACCTCGCGTTCTATCGGATCAGCTTCACGGAGAGCAAACTTCCGGGGTCAACGACCTGGCAGGTCACCTCGAACGGGGTGACGGTCCGTTCGACCGGACCCCTGTACTTCTATCTGACCAATGGGACCTACAGCTATCACATCGGCGTGGTCGGAGGCTACCGCACCACGGATTCGGGCGCGTTCGCGGTCACGGGGGCCGCGATGACGATCCATTCGGTGTTCGTACGGACCACGTATTCCGTGAGGTTGTCCGAGACCGGACTTTCGTCGGGGACGGACTGGTGCGTGACGTTCAACGGCACGGCTGAGTGCTCGACGAAGGGCAGTATCTCGTTCTCGGGGGTCCCTAACGGCACGTACAGCTACACGATCGGACACGTCAGGAACTATGCGCTAGGCACCTCGTACTCCGGCACGGTCGTCGTGACCGGGAGCGGGCAGGGGACGACGTCGAACACGGTGATGGTACCGTGGACCCTGGTGAAGTACCTCGTGAAGTTCACCGAGACCGGCCTCCCGCATGGGACGGACTGGTCGGTGACGATCGCGGGCCAGACCCGGACGACCACGGGAACCTCCATCTCGCTCGACCTTTCCAATGCCAGCTACGCGTTCTCGATCACGGCGCCCGGATACGATCCCACGGCGAACTCCTCGAGCCCCGTGATCGTGGACGGCGTAGCGGTGTCCATCAGCGTGACATTCACCCCGGCGATCCCCTCCGTTCCCGCCGACGCTCCCGTTGCTCCCGCGGTCCGAGCGTAGGGTTCGGACGGGGCCGCGATGCCCGAGGGAACGAGAATAGAGCGCGTTCGACGGATCCCTACGTAGCCCCGAGCGTTCTTACCTCGGACCGATCTCTTTCCTCATCCGGATCTCCCGAACTCCCGGCCCGATGGCACGGGTCCAGACGTTCTCCTCCTCCCCGACGACCCGAAAACCGTGCGTCAGCCACCACGAGAAGGATCTCCATGGCGTCCCGGCCGCGTTCCGGCTGGTCCCCAGCGTCACCGCCTGTTTCCCTTGGTCCCGCGCGCGTTCCTCCACGAACTGGACCAGGCGACTGCCGATCCCTCTCCCCTGGTGGCTCCCGAGGACCGCGATGGTGTTCAGCTCCAGTTCGGTGTCCCGATCCTCCAGCGTGACGTACCCGACCACGAGCCCCTCCATCTCCGCCACGAAGATCTCTTGGGTCCCTACTCGGCCGGGTACTTGCCAGGCGGCCGATAGCCGTCCCGGATCCGTAAAGGTCTGCTCCGACCTTCGAGTGCCGAAGCCGACCTCCTCCATCTCAGTGGTCGCGGTGGTCGCACACCGGACGAGGGCCTCGATGTCCCCATATCCGGCGGGACGGATCCGGCTCCCGATCGCCACGGGAGCTAACGAGAGCAGGAGCTTAATCTAACGGGATCGGTCCCCGGGCCGTGGCCTCCAGGCGCCGGCTCGCCGCGATCATGTTCACCGACCTGGTCGGCTTCACGAGGCTCGGCCAACGCGACGAGGAAGGGGCGCTGCTCCTTCGAAAGGAGCATCAGTCGCTCCTGCGACCGCTCTTCGTGGCGCACGGAGGTCGGGAGGTCAAGACGCTCGGGGACGGCTTCCTGATCGAGTTCCCCAGCGCGGTCGGCTCCGTGCGGTGCGCGGTGGATATCCAGAGAGCGGTGGCCGAGCGCAATGCCTTGCCCTGGTCGAAGGAGCGCATCGTGCTTCGGATCGGGATCCACGTTGGGGATGTCGTCGAGGAGGGGGAGGACATCGTAGGGGACGCGGTGAACGTCGCCTCCCGGATCGAGCCCATGGCCGAACCGGGCGGGATCTGCGTGTCCGGCTCCGTGTATGACCAGGTACGGAACAAGATGGACCTACCGATCGAGAAGCTCGGTCCGCGAACGCTCAAGAACGTGGAGTTCCCGGTCGACATCTACCGCATCGTGCTAACGGGAGAGGCCGCGGGCCCGCCCGTACCGACCGTGGGGACGGATCCCCGGCTGCGGCTGGCGGTGCTGCCCTTCGCGAACCTCAGCCCCGACGCCAATGATGGGTTCTTCGCGGACGGTCTGACGGACGAGCTGATCACCCAGACCTCCCAGATCCCCAGCCTTCGGGTCATCGCGCGGACCTCCGTCCTGCGGTACAAGGGGTCGCCCAAGTCGATGCGGGACGTGGGGCAGGAGCTCGGGGTCGGCGTGGCGCTCGAGGGAAGCGTCCGGAAGGCCGGGGATAGGGTCCGGATCACGGTCCAGCTGGTCGATACCCGTTCGGAGGAACATCTCTGGGGGGCCCGGTACGATCGACCGTTCGACGACATCTTCGCGATCCAGGACGACATCGCCGGACAGGTCTCGATCGCCGTCTCGGCCCACGTCACGGGAGGTCACGGGAAGGGCGGTCCCCCGCTCGTCCACCACTCGCCGGACACCGAGGACATGGTAGCGTATTCGAACTTTCTCCACGGAAAGAAGCTGTTGGGGGAGAAGGGATCCGAGGGGACGCTGCAGCAGGCCCTCGCGCTGTTCGAGACCGCGGTCCTTCGTGATCCCCAGTTCGCCCGGGCGAGGGTGGGGTTCGCCGAGGCCCTGCTCTGGTTGAGCGGGGAAGGTGCGGTGCCGTATGCGGACTCGTCCCGGCGGGCGCGGGAGGAGCTGACGAGGGCGCTGGAGCAGGACGACTCGCTGGCCGAGGGACACTCCGCGCTCGCCGGGCTCTTGTTGGGGGACGACGATATGGTGGGAGCGGAGCGAGAGGCCCGCCGGGCGTTGGAGCTCAATCCCAGTCTCTCGGACCCGTACCGATGGCTGGCCCAGCTCGCCGCGGGGGAAGGGAAGATCGACGAGACCGTACGGTTGCTCGAGGCAGCCCAGCGGCTCAACCCGGTCGACGTCAATATCCTCGCCTTCCTCGGGCGATCGTACGCCTACGCCGGAAGGGAGGCCGACGCCCTGGCCCACTGGGAACGGACGAGATCGTTGGTCCCCTTCCGAACGAACGTCTACCTCGCTGAACACTACCTCGGCCGAGGGGACCTGGCCCGGACCCAGGAGGCCCTCCGCGAGATGGAACGACTGAGACCGGACAGCGTGTGGACGGAGACGTTCCGAGGGCTCCTCGCGGCCCGCATCGGGGACGCGGAAGGGGCCCGACGGTCCATCGAACGTCTGGAGCGACGTGCCGGCTCGAGCGGGGTCACCGCGTTCCTCGCCGGTTTCGTTCATTTTGGCCTCGGCGAGGTGGATGCGTTCGTCGCGTCCCTCGAGCAAGCGTTCCGGTTGCATACCTTGCCCCTGCTCGAACTGATGTACTCGCCCTTCTTCGAACCGGTCCGGAGCGACCCTCGGGTCCTAGACCTCTTACGGAGGCAATCCGAGCTTCGGCACTCCACCGAGTGAGCTCGGCCCGTTCGTAGGGGACCGACCGCTCGAAC
>JBARHO010000105.1:0-3839 GCA_049799275.1 Thermoplasmata archaeon | reverse complement strand
TACCGCAACCTGAAGGAGCGAGCACCGGCGACCCCCCGGACCATCTATGGGATGGCCTCGATGACGAAATCGTTCACCGCCCTCGGCATCCATCGGTTGCAAGAGTCCCGCCTCCTCAAGGTGACGGACCCCGTGGTCCGGCATCTTCCGGAGTTCGGCACTCCCGAGCCGCGCTGGACACGTCGGATCCAGGTCCACCACCTCCTCAGCAACAGTTCCGGTCTCCCTCCGCTGCCTTTGATCTACTACACCTCGGCGCGCAGTCTGGCGCGGGACCCGCCGTACGATCCGAAGGTCGCGCGTCGCGTGGGGATCGACCCGGACCACCGTCCGATCGACACGTACGAAGAGATCATGGAGTACCTTCGGACGACCCGGTACCGGATGCTGGGCCCCCCCGGACGGTTCTTCAGCTATTCCAACGAAGCGTTCGGACTGCTCGGCGCGATCATTGAGCGAGCCAGCGGCCAGCACTACGAGAGCTTCATCGAGCAAGAGATCCTCCGACCCGCGGGAATGGATCGCACGACGTTCGACACGGGGGTCATGTTCCGATCCCCGGAGGTGACGACCCTCTATTCCCCCAACTGGACGGCACGACGGAAGCAATGGTCCGCCTCCGAGGAGTGGTGGGACGACACGTGCCTTCGGGCGAGCGGGGGACTGCGGACCAACATCGAGGACCTCCAGCGCTACCTCGAGATCTATCGGACCGGAGGCCTCGTGGGTCGGGAGAGGATCGTGGACCGAAAGAGCGTGGAGGCGATGATGCGACCGCACGTGCCGATCTCGCCGGGTCTGTTCTACGGGTACGGCCTGGCGGTCCAGCCCGACTTCCAGGGCACGTTGCTGGTGAACCATTCGGGCGGACTGAAGGGGGTTTCGTCGAAGTTCGCGGTGCTACCCCGAAAGGGGCTGGCCGGCGCGGTCCTCGCGAATGCCGAAGGGGTCCCGTCGGGCCGGGCGCTCGCGGCGGGCCTCAATCAGCTCTTGGGGGTCCCCATGTCCCTCGACTGGGTGCACATCGCACGGCATCCTCCGTTTCCCGCATCGCTCTCGGAGTATGCCGGATGGTATTGCTCGGGCGAAGGGATCTGGGTCCGGGTCCGGGCCGCTCGATCGCGTCTACGCCTCGATTTCATGGGGATCGAAGAGACCGAGAAAGGGGCTCTCTTCTCCCCGAACGGGGGGGACGACTTCGTGCGCGGCGGCCGTGGCCGCGAGGAGCACATCCGGTTCGAGCGGGACGCCCGGGGCCGGATCTGGGCGGTCTTCCTCGGCTGGCGGCTGGTCCGGCGCCGAACGAAGGACCAGCTCCGGAAGGCCCGCTCCGGGAAGATGGAATGGTAATGCGCTGGCCGGACCGTTCCGGTTCAGGCGAGCGGAGTGACGAAGGTCGGCTCGTAGTTGTCCGGTAGCCGCCCCACGATGGGTATCGTGTGGCGACACGCTCGGCATCGGTTCTGAGCGTCCAGGTTCCAGCGGCGGATCATGAACCCATTTCGTTCGACCGCGACGCTCTGGCACCGGGGGCAGTAGGTGTGCTCGAGTGGATGTCCCCACACATTGCCCAGGTACGTGTAGTCGAGTCCCTCGGCGCGAGCGAGAGCGTGGAGCCTCTCGAGGGTCTTGACCGGCGTCGGCGGGAGGTCCATCATCTTGTAATCCGGGTGCCACCGGAGCAGGTGGAACGGGGTCTCGGGCCCGAGCTCATCCGCGACGAACCGGGCGAGCTTCGTCAGCGCGACCGGGTCATCCCCGACCTTCGGGACGATCAGGTCGGTCACCTCCACGTGGACGCCGCGTCGCTTGAGCTCCGACATCGTCTCGAGGATCGGGGCCGGGCCCTTGGCCGTGATGTACTTCCGCATGAACCCTTCCTCGCCGCTCCCCTTGAAATCGACGCTGATCGCGTCCAGATGGGGGGCCAGAAGGTCCACGGCCTCGGGTGTCATGTACCCGTTCGTCACGAAATTGGCGAACAGCCCATGACGTCGGGCGACCGCCATCACGTCCAACGCGTACTCGATGAAGATCGTGGGCTCATTGTACGTGAACGTGATCCCTTGGCAGTCGAACCGAAGGGCCATCTCGACCGCCGCGTCGGGGCCGAGCGGCCGACCGCTGACCTCGTGCTCCTGGGAGATCTCGGAGTTCTGGCAGTAGAGACAGCGCCAATTGCAGCCGACGGTGCCGATGGAGAGGACCCGGGAGCCCGGATGGAAGTGGGAGAGCGGCTTCTTCTCCACCGGGTCGATCTGGACCGCCGCGGCCCGGCCGTACGTCAGCAGTTCCAGCCGACCGTCGTTGTTGTGGCGGACGAAGCAGAACCCATGCGAGCCGGGAGGAACGACGCAATAGCGCGCGCACGCGGTGCATCGCACCTTGCCCCCTTCGAGCGGTTGGTAGAGGGTCGCGAGGTGCGCCATGGAAGGTCTCGGTCGCCCGACGGAAGATGCCCGGTGCGGGCGATAACCTTTCGCTCCGCGGGCCCCACATAGCTTCATGCATGGGACATCCTCCGGCGGTCGATGGCCCGGGGACGGCGGACGGGAATGAGCTCCACGGACGTCGACCGGCTGGAGGCGGAGGTGCTGGACGAGATCAGCCCGAGCCCCGAGGAGCTGGCTCGGGTCGCCGAGATCCGGGAACGTTTGGTACGCACGGCGGAGGACGCCGCCCGTGACCGGCACCTTCCGCTCGTCCGGGCCTTGGTGGCCGGGAGCGCCGCCCGCGGGACGTTCGTGCGGGGGCGTCTCGACATCGATCTCTTCCTCCTGTTCCCGCCCGACACCCCTCGCGCGCAGCTCGAGGCGCAGGGGCTCGAGCTCGCCCGCGCGATCCTGCCGACGGGGGAGACCCGGTACGCCGAGCACCCGTACCTGCGCGGCCCGTTCGAGGGTTTCGCGGTCGATGCGGTGCCGGGGTTCGCCATCACCGATCCGTCGCATCCCCTCAGTGCCGTGGATCGGACACCGTTCCACCAGAGCTACCTCGCGGAACGGGAGACCCCGGCGCTTACCGCCCAGATCCGGCTCACGAAGCAGTTCTTGAGAGGGCACCATGTGTACGGGGCCGAGGCCCGGACCGGTGGGTTCTCGGGATACCTCATCGAGCTCCTGGTCCTCCGTTCCGCTTCGCTCCGCGGACTGCTCACGGTGGCGCGGGATTGGAGGATCCCGGTCGATCTTCGGAGCTCGCCCACTGCGGCCCTGCAGGTGCCGGGGGAGGTGGCCCTGGTCCTCGACGACCCCGTCGATCCGCATCGCAATGTGGCGAGCGCGCTGACCCGCCGGAACCTGGGTCTCTTCATCCTGGCGGCGGGCCACTATCTCGACCGACCGAGCCGCTCGGCGTTCACGGTCCCGGCGCCGTTGTCCCTCTCGCTCGCGGAGGCCCGTGCCCGCGTGGCGCGGCGTACGACGCATGTGAGCGTCCTCCTGATGGCACGACCGAACGTGGTGGAGGACATCCTCTATCCCCAACTTCGGAAGGCGGAGCGCGCGCTCGCCCAGGAGTCGGAACGTCTGGGGTTCGATGTCCTCGGCTCGGCCAGCGCCTCGGGCCCCACGCTGGTGGCCGTGGTGCTGGAGATCGCCCATCAGGAGCTTCCTGCGGTCAAGGTCCATCAGGGACCCCCCGCGGGCATCGACCGGGTGGGCGACTTCCTGGCGAAGTGGACGCGGAAGGACCTCGGCGTCCTGCAGGGTCCGTACGTGACCTCCGAGGGCCGTCTCTCCGTAGAGGTGGAACAGGCCGAGCGACGGTTCGAGTCGCTCCTCAACCCGCTCTTGCCGCAGCTGCCCCTCGGTCGCGACCTCAAGGCCATGGTCGATGAG
>JBARHO010000104.1:0-4842 GCA_049799275.1 Thermoplasmata archaeon | reverse complement strand
GAGCAGGCCTATTCCGGACCCGTGGGCCGGAACGAGGCGGTCGCCATCGCCACCGGGGGCGCGATCCCCCGCGGGCTCGACGCCGTGGTCATCTTCGAGAAGGTGCGGCTCGACGACCGGACCATCTACGTCTCCGGAACCGTGCGCCGGGGCGGATACGTCGCATCGCCCGGGGAGGATTTTCCGAAGGGGTACCAGATCGTCCGGCACGGCCAGGTCCTCGCCCCCGCCGATCTCGGCGGGCTCGCGTCGATCGGTCGGACCGTAGTGCCCGTCTATGCCCGTCCGAACGTCGCCATCCTACCGAACGGCAACGAGCTCCGGGTACCCGGGGAAGCGCTTCGACCGGGACAGATCTACGAGAGCAACAACTTCACGCTCGGGACGATCGTTCAAGCCGGCGGCGGGATCCCCACGACACGTCCTCCGATCTCTGATGACCCCGATCGGATCGAAGAGGCGATCCGTGCGGCCCTCAAGGAGAACGACCTGGTCGTGCTGACCGGTGGGAGCTCGGTCGGTGAGCGCGATTTCCTCCCGGCGGTCTTCCCTCGACTGGGGAAGGTGCTCTTCCACGGGGTCGCGGTGCGGCCCGGCAAACCCACCCTCGCTGTCCTGGCCGGCCGAAAGCTCGTGATCGGCATGCCGGGACATCCGACCTCTTGTCTTGCCAACGGGTTCTGGCTGCTCCTTCCACTGGTCCGCCGGCTGGCCCGGCTGCCCGGTTCGGGCACCATCCCGCTCACCGCCAGCCTCGCTTCCGACTATCTCCCGCCGAGCCCCGGGCTGTCCACCGTGATCCCGCTCCGGCTGGTCGGCGGCCGCGCCTATCCGACCTTCCGCGACTCCTCCGCGATCACGAGCCTGAGCGGGGCCAACGCCTTCTCCATCGTCGGCCCGAGGAAGCGGCTCTCCCGCGGGACCCGGCTCATGGTCCAACGTCTTCTCCCTCCGCTCGCGCCCGAATAGCATCGACGCGCTCGGTCATCGACGCACGCCTCGCCGGTCGGGGGCCGATCGCTGGGGGCGCTCTCCCTCGTTCCGATGCGAAGGCTTCATTCTCTTCGGGAGGATGTTGGCCCCGAGCGGTTGTATGGGACGGCCGGAACATCGAAAGCGGGCGTCGGCTCGCTCCACTACCCGCAGGCGCGTCCGCGCCGCGCTCCTGACCATCGAGGGCACGAACTGCGATGAGGAGCTGTTCGTCGCGCTCGGCTCCCTCGGCGTCGAGGCCGAGATCGTCCACCTGAAGCAGTTCGAGCACCGGGACGTCGAGCCGGAAGAGTTCCGTCGGCTGTCGGATTTCGACATGCTGTTCGTCCCCGGAGGGTTCTCGGCGGGGGATTATGTCCGGGCCGGCGCGATCATGGCGGCCCGGGTCCGGGCCGCCATCGGGCCGGAGCTCGAGGACTTCGTGCGGAGCGGTCGGATGGTGGGCGGGCTGTGCAACGGTTTCCAGGTCCTGACCGAGCTCGGTCTCCTGCCCGGCCGGCCCGGCGGGCGCTTGGGCGCTCCCGAGGCCGCGCTCATGACGAACGACTCCGGACGGTACGAGTGCCGACCGACCTTTCTCCGCTGGGAGGGCGGGCGGTTCCCGCCGCTCGCGGATCACCCCGCCGGGGAGCGGTTCCTCTTCCCCTCGGGCCATTCCGAGGGTAAGCTCGTCCTCGCCGGTGGCACCCGGAGGCTCGAGGAGCTCGAGGCCAGAGGACAGGTCCTCTTCCGCTGGGTCGCGCCGGACGGGACCACGGCGGCGTACCCGTGGAACCCGAACGGCTCGGAAGGCAACGTGGCGGGGTTGACGAACCCCGAAGGGAACGTGTTCGGCCTGATGCCGCATCCCGAACGGGCCTTCTTCCAGATCCAGACCCCGGAGTGGACCCGGAGCCGCCGCGCCGACGGACCGGCCGATGGGTACCGCTTCTTCGAGGCGATCGTTCGGTACGCCGAACGGAAGGGCTAGGCGGGCGACGCCCGGTCCGCTCGCACCCGGAATCGGTGGACGACCAGGACCTCATCCGGGAGCGCCTTTCGGGCCACGATATCGACCGAACCGCCGCGGTCCCTGAACTCCTGGAGGATCTCCCGGACCCGGTCCGGGTCCTGTCGCGAGGAACCGACGACGAACGCCTCGCCGGGCGACCGAAGGTGCTCCCAGAGCCCGGCGACGATCCGCGCGAGGACCCGGCAGCCGTCCCATCCTCCGTCGAGAGCGAGGTTGTGCCAGGGATCGGGATCACGGGCCGACGCGGGCGTCGGCAGGTACGGCGGGTTCGAGAGGATCCGGTCGACCGGGCGGACCCCGCTCGCGAGGTCGGTCCGGAGGACCTCGAGATCGAGCGATCCGTGTTCGGCGCACGCCGCGACGAACGCGACGGCGTACGGATTGCGGTCGGTCGCGATCACGCGCGCGCCCTCGCGTGCGGCCTCCATCGCGATCACCCCCGAGCCGCAACCGATCTCGAGCACCCATCGTCCCGCATTTCCCCGAGCGAACGGAAGGAGGAGCTCGGTGTCCTCGCGCGGAGGGTAGACCTCGCGCGGGAGCGGGACCGGAGCGGACTCCATGTGTAAGCCTAGCATATCACGAACACGTTCTTATCCTCAGAGACCTTAGCCCAAATTGTTCACAGGAGAAATATTATGCCGAGACGTTTGTCCACACCGGTCAAGATCGGGATCACCGGCCTTCCCGGTTCCGGAAAGACCCAGACCCTTTTGCGCATCATCCAGCTCCTCGAGCAGGAGGGGGTGAAGGTCGGTGGCATGGTCACCGAACCGATCATCGAGAAGCAACGGAGGAGCGGCTTCCAGATCACGAACTGGCTCACGAAGGAGCACGAGGTCTTCGCCCACGAGGGCATGAAGTCCCGCGTTCGGTCGGGACGCTACGGCGTGAACCTCTCCGCGCTCGAAGGATTGGGGACCCGATCCCTTGCCGAGGCGCGCTTGGACGCCGATGTCATCGTCATCGATGAGGTCGGGAAGATGGAGGTCGAGAGCGAGGCGTTCACCAAGAGCGTCGTCGACACCCTCGACGCCAACAAGTCGATCGTGATGACGCTCCATAAGAAGTCCCGCAACCCTCTCCTCCAGGACATCCGACGGAGGGATGAGCTGCGACTGCTGGAAGTGACCCCGGTCAACAAGAACCTCTTGGCGTTCAAGATCGTCAAGCTGCTCACCGGGTCGACGCACTGAGCTCGACCGTTCCGTCCCGAGAGGGCGGGACGGACCTTCGGCTCCCTCCTCAGGTCAATCAACGCGGGCCGGCCCGCCGCGCGGCGGTCTTCTTCAACGGGGCGATGGCCCTGGACCGGGACCTTTCGGTCGCGGTCGCCGCCGCGCTTCCGGGAGCCTCGGGTCGGAGCTTCCGAGGGTGGGACATGTTGGCGGCGACCGGCGCCCGGGGGCTGCGGCTCTTGAACGAGACCGCGACCTTTCGGGAGATGCTCCTCACCGAGAACGAGCCGGCCGCGTTCGAGGTCCTCGAGCGGAACGCCCGACCGTTCACCGAACGAGGAGCGCGGGTCCTCCGCGCGGACGCGCGTCGGTCCTCGGACCGCTCGGGTTTCGACTACGTGGACCTGGACCCGTTCGGGACGCCCGCTCCGTTCGTCGTCGCGGCGCTCGAGGCCCTCCAGGTACCCGGTATCTGGGCGGTCACGGCCACCGACATGACGGTGCTCGCGGGGGTGCAACGAGGGGCCGCCGAGCGGCGCTACGGTGGGCGTCCGATCCGCGGCCGTCTAGGGCCCGAGGCCGGACTGCGTCTGCTCTTGGCCTACCTGGACCGGAACGCGGCGACCCATGGCCGAGAGATCCGTCCCTTGCTCGCCTACGTTCTTGGGCACCACGTGCGGACGTACCTGGAGGTCGTTCCGCGCACCGGGGATCCCACCCCTCTTCGGATCGGGTCCATCGATCCCGAGGTCTGGACGGGCCCTCGACTGCCCGGCCGCGGTCCCTTCGGGCCCCTATGGCTGGGCCCGCTCTTTGCTCCCGGGCTGGTACGCCGGCTGCGGACGCCCGACACCGCGGAAAGGCCCCGGGAGGTCACGACCCTGCTCCAGCGGCTCCAAGAGGAATCGTCGGTCGATGTCCCGTTCTACTACGAACCGAACGAGATCGCCAGGGCCTCGCATCTGGTCAGTCCGCCCTCCCTCTCCCGTCTGATCGAGCGGTTGCGTCAGCAGGGCTTCCTAGCTGCCCGCACGCATGCCCGGCCCAGTGGTCTGCGCACGACCGCCTCGCGGACCGAGGTCGAGGCCGCCGCCCGGGACCTCGTCGGGGGCTAGTCCCAGAAGGCGCGGGTCCGGGCGTAGCTCCGTTCGGCCCGGAGGATCTCGGTGTAGAACGCCGGCTCGTCCCGGTAAAGACGCGACAGCAGTCGACGGGCCGTATCGGGACCGACCCCGTGCGCAGCGAAGCAGAGGAGCGCCCGCTCCCCGTAGTTCGCGAGGAGCTCGGCCGAACTGTAGGCCTGTCGCACGAGCGCGGTCGTGGTCGGGGCCGGAGAACGCGGCGGTCGCTTCCCCTTCCATTTCCGCTTGGCGTACTTGACCAGTTGCTCGATCTCCGCGGTACGCCGGGGCGATAGGATGGCCGAGAGCGCCCCATGGCAGAGCCGGCATTGGTTGCCGCCGTCCTTGACGTACGTCGCGGTCGTGGTGGTCCGCGTGAACCCGCAGCGTAGGCAGATCAGCGTGAGCGGCTCCTTTCGGAGACGTTCCTCGATCGCCTTGAGGAGCGTCGGGGGCGGGATGTCGGGAAGTTCCTGCCATTTGAGCCGGGCCAAGGGGAGATCGCTCCACGGATTGGGCGGGGTCGCGACGATCTCCA
>JBARHO010000103.1:0-5078 GCA_049799275.1 Thermoplasmata archaeon | reverse complement strand
CTCCGCGACCGTCTACCGCCGACCGGTGCACGGGTGATGCGAGACCATGTCTCCCGAACTTGCCCCGGAGCCCTTTTGCCCGACCCTTCTCGTAGGTCCTCGCATCCGGGTGTTCAGCGGGGGAGGGGAGCGGGGGACGTGGATGACTGGACCCGCTCGATCGCGGGTTCGCCGAGAGCGGGTGCTACCCTCGCCCAGCCGCTCTAGGGTGTGACGCTAGTCCGGCCGCTTGTTCACGGTCAGGGTGATGAGGGCTTCTTTTCGGATGCGGTGGCTCGACTCTCCCGCCCACTTCCCGTCGCGGCCATCCTCGAACGCGGCGCTGAAGGTATAGCGGTCCCCGAGGAGCCCCGTATCCATGTTCGGCCAGGTGTAGGCCCCGGAGGCGTCGGTCGTCCCGTGCCACTCCTTGTGCTGCTTGGCCCAGGCATCGTGGTTCACAGCTACGATCCGCGCGCCGGGGATCTTCGTTCCATCAGGCTTCTGCACCTGAACGGTGACTTTTCCGCCCATGCGCGTCCGACCAAAGTGGGGGTATATGCATTATCCGATGCATCGGAGGGAGTGGTGGGGGACCGAAGTCCTCGGAGGGTCGCACCCCCGTCCCGGGTCCTGCGGCGTCGACCGGACCCTCAGCGACCTAGACGTCTCTTTTCCCTCGCCCCTCGTTGGAATGGGTTACTCTGGGTGGGTCACGGATCAAGTAGTCTCCCTCCCGAAACCCACCGGTTTTGTGAGGGCCCTCCCGACCCTACGCCCTCCCCTCACGAATCGTGCCCTTTGAGGGAGAACGCTTGGTTCCGAAGACCGACCGCGAAGAGCGCACGACGCAGAGAGCCGGAAGGCGAGCTATGGACCCTCTTCGAGCGGGTTGACGCCGACGGCCACCTTGCCGCCGCGGCTCTGGACCGAGTACGTTCGAACTGGATGGGTCGAGCGGCGAACGAATATGTTGCCGCCAGTCACGGTTCCGGTGTCCAAGCGGAATTGTGCGCCGTGTTTGTTGCATGAGACCACCCCGTCCTTTACGGAACCATCTTCCAAGGGGGCGCCCCTGTGCCCGCATTCCGAAGCGAGCCCGTAGAACCGACCGCTTACGTTGAAGATCGCGACGGCTCTTCCCTCGACCACGACCCGGGTCGACCCCCCTGGGGCCGGGACCAAAGTATCGGTCAGGATCCACCGCGTTCGGAGTTCCTCGGTCGGCGCGTCGCTCGTCGGTCGCTGCGAGAGATCTATCGCGGCTGTCGCGTCGATCGCGTCCATAGATACCAGTAGTCCGTCCCGAGGGTCAGACCCGTTGACGGGATACTGGTACAGACCCGACAACTGCAGCCATGGATCGTCGGGTTCTTTCAGTTCGACGACCAAGGTCGGAACCCTCAAAGGAGACGGCGCCACTCGCGGAGCGACGTGACCCGGCCCCCGTTGCAACCCGAGACGATCGACATCGACATCCTCCGGGAGATGTACCGCGAGGGGGCCATCGAACTGGCGGGGGTCGACCCGCGCCTGAACGTGACGCGCATTGCCCGGCAACTCGGCGTGAGGCGACCTCGGGTCGCGGACCGACTGAAGGCATGGAGCGAGAGCGGACTCCTCCGACAGTACGACGTTTGGGTCAACCCTGCATTGTTCGGGTGGCAGGGAGCCGGAGTGAGCATTCGAGTTCAGCATCCGGGCGCGAAGGCCGAACTGTTCTCCCGCCTCGCGGCCCTGGAGGGTGCTGTCTCGGCCGTCGAGTTCCTCGGGGAGTGGATCACGTTCGGCGTGGTCACCCCCAACGGTGACGCCCTCGAGCGAACGCTGAAGGTCATACGCGGGCTCACAGGAGTGCGGGAGGTCGACGAACCGGCGCCTTGGATTATGTTGCCGCCGAACAGGGTGCTATCGCCCCTTGACATCCGGATCGTCCGAGCCCTTCGTGAGAACCCGACGGCGATGTTGAGCACGACCGCCGGCCGGGTCGGGATCTCGACCCGGACGATGACGCGGCGGTATGCGAACCTCGTCGAGAACAGGGACGTTTGGTTCGTTCCGATCTTCGACTTCCGTGCGTTCAGCTTCCCAGTGGTCCTGCTCGGGGTGAAGCTCCGGGCGGAGACCGACCGCAACTCCATCCTGCGACGCATCCGGACGAGGTACCCGCTCTCCCTCGCGTTTCGCGGCATGCCGGAACGACCGGGACTGGACGCCGGGAGGCTCCTCTGCCTGGTCATGCCTGCTTCGGCGGCCCACTTGGAGGAACTCGAGCTCTACGTCGCGTCCATAGAAGGGGTCGAGGGGCTCGAGGCGAATGTAGTGGTCCGGCTGCACTCGTTCCCCGATTGGTTCGACCGACAGCTCGAAGCGCTCGCGCGACGCCGCTCGTGAGGCCAACTCCAAGAGCGGCGATTGCGCTCCTCAGGTCCCCCGGTATGCGCGGCTTCAAAGGGCGGGGCCAGGCGGGCGGGGCGGTTGGGAAGTTTCCTATAGGCGATATCCGATCGGCATGCTGGGAGTGAAGGACCTGCGCCGATGACCGAACAACCTAAGCTGGACATGGGAAAGCTCAATGATTTCGTCGGCAAGTTTGTCCAAGACCTGGGGGCTGCCATGCACGGATCCTCGGTCGTACTGGGCGAGAAGCTCGGGCTCTACAAGGCGCTCAACGTGCCCGGGGGCTTGACCTCCGCCGAGCTGGCCAAGGCGACCGAGACCCACGAACGCTTCGTGCGCGAGTGGCTGTCGGCCCAGGTCGCTTCCGGTTGGGTCAGCTTCCGAGCGAAGGAGGGAAGGTTCTACCTCACGCCAGAACAGGCGTTCGTCCTCACCGAAGAGAAGAACCCCGCATACTTCCCCGGAGCGTACCTGATCGTCTCCTCCACCTACGAGGACCTGGATCGGACCGCCACCGCGTTCCGGACGGGCAAAGGGGTCGGTTGGCATGAACGATCCGAGAACCTGTTCGAGGGGACGAACAAGTTCTTCCGGCCCAACTACATCGCCAATCTGGTCTACGGCTGGCTCCCGGCGCTCGAAGGCATGGTGCCTCGAATGGAGAAAGGCGCCCGGGTCGCCGACGTGGGTTGCGGCCTCGGCTCCTCGACGCTGCTCATGGCGGCGGCCTATCCTCGGTCGGAGTTCTTCGGCTTCGACTACCATCAGGGCTCGATCGATGCCGCCCGCTCCCAGGCGGCTTTGGACCGGGCGGTGGAGCGCGTCCATTTCGAGGTCGCCCGAGCCCAAGAGTTCCCGGGAAAGGAGTACGACCTGGTCACCTTCTTCGACTGCCTCCATGATATGTCCGACCCCGTCGGCGCGGCCCGCCACGTCCGCTCAACGCTTAGACCCGATGGGGTCTGGATGGTCGTAGAACCGTTCGCCGGCGAGTCGCTCACCGACAACCAGACACCGGTGGGCCGTGTTTTCTACAGCGCGTCCACGATGATCTGTACCCCCGCCTCCCTATCGGAGAAGGGGGGAGCCGGGCTTGGCGCCCAGGCCAGTGAGGCCCAACTTCGGGAGGTCGCCACGGGGGGAGGCTTTACTCGATTTCGAAAGGCCGCGGAGACCCCGTTCAACCGGGTGTTCGAGATCCGCCCGTAGACAATACGAGTGCGGCGCGAGACGGACGGCAGGCACGTCTCCGACCCCCCGGTCCGTGACCCCACCGAATCCGCGCGCTCGGAGCTGCAGGGTTCGCCGGGTCGGCGGCGAGGGCCCTTGAGAAACTACTCGATTTGTACGGCCTTTGATCGATCGGGCCCAGCCCTTCACGAGTCGTGCGCCTTACCGATCGAAGTTCCACTGACGGAAACGAGACGTATCGCAACGTATTTCCCCCGAAAACCGCTCTCGGCGGCGGGGGGGGTTGCATTCGAGGTGAGCCGAACCCAAGAGGAGTATCCATGGAGATGTCGAGAGCGCGGAGATGGAAACGAAGAAGAGGGTGGGGTGTGGGGGTTGCGCTCGCTGTGGCCTTCACGGTCGGGATGTTGGTCTCGCCGGGGGTTTGGTCGGCCGTGTCGGCCCGGACCACGGGAGCGGTCAATACCTCGGTGAAGGACGCGAAGTGCAAGGTGGGCATCGGCCCGCAGGACCCGGCCTACGACCCGGTCAACCACGAGATCTATGTCCCGAACGCGGGGTCGAGCAACATCAGTGTCGTGAAAGCGCCGTGCACTAAGGCCGGGAACATCAAGCTACCTGCCAGCTCGTCGGGGACCTATCCCGTCGCCGCGGCGTTCGATCCCGCCCACGACTATGTGTACGTGGCGGACGCCGATGCGAACGCCGCCTACGTCATCAATGGGACGAAGATCGTCACGACCCTGCAGGGCTTCGACCACCCGGATGCATTGGTCTATGACCCCTGTGCCGGCAGCATGATGGTGGCGAACTTTGGGGCTGACAACCTCTCGGGGATCAACGAATTTGACGGTGTCTTCGGGAACATCCCTACCGGTATGGGGCCCGATGGCATCGACTACGACCCACTTTATGTCGAAGAGCTCCACGTGGCCAACTACTACAGCGGGAACGTAACGACCATCTATGCCTGCTCATTGGCCAACTTTGAGAGCGTCCGTGTCGGGTCGAACCCGGAAGGGATCGCCTACGACGCGGAGGGTAGACTCGACTACGTCGCCGATTTTGGGTCCGACAACGTAACGGACCTGTTTGCCGATTCGATCAGTGGCTTCGATGAACCTTCCTCCGTGACGTATGCGCAGGCCAAGTTGGCGCTTTACGTGACCAACTATGGCTCGGGCCAGCTCTGGGTATTATCTACCCCCCCCGGGTCGGCGCCGACGGTCGTGGAGAAGATCACCGTTGCGAAGGGGATCTTCGGAAGCGCGTACGACGACGCCGACGACGACATCTACGTCACCGACTCCCTTACGGGGATCCTCTACGACTACTCTGCGTAGTGGATGGGGACCGCAGATCGGACCTACTAGAGATCGGATCGTCCGACGCCAACCGTTTCCCCCTTCAGGGTTCGTTCGACCGGGTACGTGGTCCACCTACCCGAATTCTACGCCCTGCGGAGTGCCGGGCCCCGGCCCTCACTAAAAGTGCGGCTTTCCGCAAGA
>JBARHO010000102.1:0-24397 GCA_049799275.1 Thermoplasmata archaeon | reverse complement strand
GTCCCTAGAAACAATTCCCCGAAGGACGATCAGAGCCTCGAGGACACGCTGAGGTCCAGCCCCGAGCTGGTCCGTGTCGCGGTCGCCAGAACCGCGCCGACGGTGAGGCGGTCCGAAGCAGATCGTTGTTCGACCGGTTACGCCCTACGGCCGCAAGCCCACGGGGCCGCTATCCAGCCTCCCGGCCCGACGAAAACACACGCGAGGCCCGAGCCGGCGAGGGCTCCGGCCGCTAGGGGATTCCGTGCGGAAGAATGATTAAATAAGGCTGACAGGGTGGCTATAAATTGCTGACAACTGTCAGACAAATGGCTTAAATTCAGGCCACGAATCGCAAAGGTCGGCGGAAAGGTCTGGCAAGCATGTATCTGAAGCGGGTCAAGCTGCGGAATTTCAAGTCGTTCTCCGGTTCGACCGAGGTCCCCTTCCAGCCCGGGTTCACCGGCGTCGCGGGGCCCAACGGGATGGGGAAATCCAACATCTCGGACGCCATCCTGTTCGTTCTCGGACCGACGAGCTCGAAGGCCCTTCGGGCGGACCGGCTGACCCACCTGTTCTTCAACGGGGGGGCGGCCAAGAAACCGGCCTCGGAGTGCGAGGTGGCGCTGGTCTTCGACAACAAGGACCGCTCGCTCCCCGTCGAGTCCGACGAGGTCGAGGTGAGCCGGTACGTGAAGCTCGCGCCGGGCGACGCCGATGGTTACTATTCCTACTTCTATGTGAACGGCCGCCGCACGACCCAGGGGGATATCGATTCGGTCCTGTCCCACGCCCGACTTTCGGGGGACGGGTACAATCTGGTCCAGCAGGGGGACGTCAATCGGATCGTCAGCATGGGCCCGATCCCGCGGAGGGGTCTCGTCGAGCGGCTCGCCGGGATCTCCCAGTACGACGACGAGCTCCAGCGCGCGGAGACCAAGCGCGCGGACCTCGAGACCAACCTCGACCGGATCAATACGCTGCTCGGGGAGATCCGGGGACATCTCTCTTCGCTCGAGTCCCAACGCTCCCAGGCGGTCCAGTACAAACAGGTCCAGGACCAGAAACGACGGGCCGAGGCCCATCTGGCCCGCGCGGGTCACGTCCTGGCCCGTCAGGAAGTGACCACCTGCGAGAACCAGCTCAAGAAACTACAAGAGGAGATCGATCGCCTTCGGACCGACGCCGCCCGGCTCGAGTCCGAGCGCGATCGTGCGACAGAGGAGATCGACGCGGTAGAGCGAGAGATCGCTCAAAAGGGGGGCGCGGAGGCAGCGAAGTTCAAGCAAGAGCTCGACGACCGCCGGATGGCCTTCGCGCGGTTGGACGAGAACCTTCGACAGGCCGAGGAGGAGGTCGCGACCTTGGGGGAACGGATCGCGACGTTGACCCAACAGATCCAAGGCGAGGAGAAGGAGGCCCACAAGCTCCGCACCAAGGAGAAGGAGGCCGCCGAGCAGCTCCATGACGTGGAGGAGCAGGTCAAGGAGCGCTCGGCCAGACTGAACGAGGCGACCGGGGTGGCCGAAAGGTCCCAGGGCGCCCTTGTCAATGCGCGCAAGGAGATCCTCCAGATCGAGGCGCGCGTCGAGCACCTCCAGAAGTCCTGGGAGACCGCGGTCAAGAACTTGGAGTCGTCGAAGGCGGCCCTGGCCTCGACCGAGCGGGACCACGCGCAGGCCGAAGAGGACCACGAGACCCGACTGGTCGAGCTCCGTGACCTCGAGCTCCGCGTCAAGGACGCGAGGACCCCTTCGGATGGGACCAAGGGTTCGACCGAAGAGCTCCAGAAGGAGTTCGCCCGGCTTCGCAACAAGGAGAAGGCCGACGACAAAGAGCTCGGTCAGCTGACCCAAGAGGTGCTCGAGCTCAACCGACGGTACATGGCCTTGGAGGCCCGTCTGAAGGCCCGTTCCGGGGCCGGTGCTCCCGCGAGCCCGCGCGCCGCCGTCGACTTCCTCCTCGCCCAGCGCAATCTGGGACGCGTCGCCGGCATCCGCGGCACCGTCGAAGAGCTCGCCCAGTTCGACAGCGAGTACCAGACGGCCCTGCAGGTCGCGGCCGGCAACCGGTTCCAAGCGCTCGTGGTCGAGACCGACCAGGTCGCCGAGGAGTGCATCAAGCTCCTCCGGACCGAGAAGCGCGGACGCGCCACGTTCCTTCCTCTCAACAAGATGCTCTCCGGCCGACCCCACGGGAAATCGTTGGTGGTCGCGCAATCCGAGGGCTCGAAAGGCTTCGCCCTCGACCTGGTCCATTTCGACGAGGTACTCCGGCCCGCGTTCTGGTACGTCCTGGGCGAGACGGTCGTGATGAAGGACCTCGCCTCCGCGCGGGGCCAGATGGGCGGCGTCCGATTGGTGACGCTCACCGGGGACCTCATCGAGGCGACCGGGGCGATCTCCGGCGGCTACCTCGAACTGGGCGAGCGCGGAAAGGGAGCGGACAATGCGGTCGAGCTGAAGCGTCTCGGAGAGGAGCTCCGGGCGAAGAGCCAGGCCGAGTCCGACGCCCGGGCCGAGCTCGGACCTCTCCAGGAGCGCATCCGGACCCTCGGCGAGACCCTCGCCCGCCGGAGCGGGCAGGCCGAGGCCCGCGATTCGACGACCCAGTTGCTCACCAAGGAGATCCAGAGCGCCAAGGAGCGGCTCCAAGAGGCCGCCCGGCGCATCGCATCGACCGAGAAGGCCCGCGGGGAGGCCGAGGCCCTATTGGCCAAGGCCGAGGAGGCGTCCCAGGCGCTCGTCGCCGAGATCGAGACCGGTAAGGAATCCCGGAAGCGCGTGCAAGAGGAGTACCTCGGCAACCTGCCAGGCTCGGTCTCCTCGCGCCTTCGTGCGCTCCAGGAGGAGAACCAGAGGGCCACCGACGAGCAGATCCGATCGAGCCGTCTGCTCGAGCAGGCGAAGGCCTCGAGCAACGCGGCGCTCCAGCAACTGACGCAGCACAAGACCGACCTCGAGACGCTGCAGACCGACCTCTCGGGGAAGGGGACGGCCGTGAAGACCCTCCAGAAGAGCCGGAACGAGTCCCACGAGGCCCTCGAGGCGTTGAAGAGCGTGGAGGCCCAGCAACTGACGCACGTGCAGGGCCTCAACGAGCAGAAGCACCAGCTCGACGAGCGGCGTCTCACCGTCGTCGCGAAGTTCGCCGAGGCCCAGGAGGCGTTGCGCACCCGGACCGGGCTCCTCCAGCAGGAGGATGGCCGCCTCGCGGTCGCCCGCCAACGCCTGGGCGAGGTCGAGGAGGCGCTCAAGGAGTTCCCCGAGGCCGAGCCCGACGAGCGGCCCGAGCCCGCCGAGGACCTGCGCCGTCAGATCTCGACCTTCACGGCCCAGCTCGAATCGATGGGCTCGGTCAACCTGCGCGCTCTCGAGGAGTACGACCAGGAGAAGCAGCGGCTCGACGACTTCCAGTCCGAGACCAACCGCCTCGGTGCGGAGAAGGCCGAGCTGCTCACCCTCGTCCACGAGATCGAGAAGAAGAAGCGGACGAAGATCAGCGAGGTCGTGACCCAGGTGAACGAAGGGTTCCG
Organism: Thermoplasmata archaeon; assembly: GCA_049799275.1. Lineage (GTDB taxonomy): Archaea > Thermoplasmatota > Thermoplasmata > Lutacidiplasmatales > UBA184 > Lutacidiplasma. The sequence continues at coordinate 20,883 of JBARHO010000102.1, read as the reverse complement.
GCAGATCTACTCGGAGATCTCGGGCGGCGGCGAAGGAGAGATCGCCCTCGAGAACCCGAACGACCCGCTCGCCGGGGGGCTCCTCATCAAGGCGCGGCCGGTCGGAAAGAACGTCCAGCGCCTCGAGCAGCTGAGCGGGGGAGAGAAATCGCTCGCCAGCCTCGCCTTCGTCTTCGCCTTGCAGCGCTACGATCCGAGCCCGCTCTATGTCTTCGACGAGGTCGACATGTCCCTGGACGGGGTCAACGCGGAGAACGTGGGCCGGATGCTCCGGCGGAACTCCGAGCGGGCCCAGTTCATCGTGATCTCGCTCCGTAAGGTGACGCTCAAGTTCGCGCACCAGCTCTTCGGCGTGACGATGCACGGGGACGGATGCTCGCGGGTGGTCGGCCTCCGGCTCGATGAGATCGTGGACGTCGACGAACGCGACCGCGCTCCCGCGGCCGTCATGATCGAGGAGGCGGTGTGACGATCTCCGAAGAGGAGGCCGGCGAGCTCGTCGCCGAGCACCGCGTGCCCGTCGCGCGCGAAGCGGCCCAGGGGATGCTCAACTACATCATCTTCCACCGATCCCTCCTCAGCGAGACCGAGCAGCGACCCGAGCTCCTCGACCGGTACATGGAGCTCATCTCGAACCTCAAGAAGGGGGTCCACATCGTCATCCGGGATCCCTTCCAGAAGGCGACCGCGCTCCTGTTCGAGCTCGTGATGGACAACGAGTTCGATCCCTGGGAGATCGACCTCGTCCGCTTCACCGAGGTCTACCTCGAGCGGGTCCGCAGTGAGGGCGGCATCGACTTCGCGGTGGCCGGTCGGCTGCTCTACATGGCCTGGAACATCCTCTACCTCCAATCCCAGGAGGTCCTGTCCAACCGAGATCGTCCCAAGGACGACGAGCTCCCCACCGAGGACCCGTCCGGGGTCGACGACGGTTACCTCGGAGAGATCGGCTCCCCGACCGCGATCGACGTCACGGACACGGTCCTCCAATCGATCGATGGCCCCGCGCTCACCCCGATGATCTCCCATCCCGAGACCCGTCCGGTCAGCCTGCTCGAGCTCGTGAACGCGTTCGGCGAGGCCGAACAAGAGGCGCGTCGGGCCCTCCGGATCGAGGAGCTCCGGGAGCGACTACGAGAGGAGCAGCGGGCGCCGCCCGAGGTCCTCGTGCACGGCGACATCCCCGAGCGGGACCTCCTCGACGTTTGGGAGACGGCCCGGAACAAAGCAAAGGGCGAGCCCTTTCCCTTCCTGGACCTCTGGTCGAACCTGCAAGGCCGCGACCGATTGGTCGAGCTCTTCTTGGCCGTGCTCTTCCTGGCGCGGGAACGCGTGATCGATCTCGTCCAGGAGAGGCTTGGCGATTCCCCCCTCTTCCTCGTCCGCCGGGAGGACGAACGACCGCTCCCGAACACGGGGGGCTGAGGTCGATGTCGGTCAAGGTGGACGAACTGGCGTTGCGGATCGAGGCGGTGCTGTTCGCGAGCGGCAAGGCTCTCTCCGTGAAGGAGATCACCGAGGCCCTGCGGGAACCCGATTTCCACAACGTCCAGCAATCCCTCCGCACGCTGATGCGGACGTACGATGGCCGCCAGTCGGCCCTCGAGGTCCGGCGGGTGGGGGACGGCTACGCGCTCAAGGTGAAGGAGGCGTTCGTGAACGCCGCCCAACCGATCACGCCGCTCGAGATCCCGCCTCGGACGTTGCGGACGCTCACGTTGATCGCCTACCACCAGCCGATCCGCCAGAGCCTGCTCGCCCGGATGGTCGGGGACAGTGCCTACGAGGAGGTCCAGAAGCTCCGGGAGCTCGGGTTCATCCATGCCGAGCCGTACGGGGCCACGCTCGATCTCCGGACGACCCGCCAGTTCGCCGAGTACTTTGGGTTGAGCTCCACCCGGCCCGAGGATATCCGCGCCTTCCTCGAGAAGAAGCTGGGGATCCTCCCGACGCCACCCCCCGGCACGATGGAGGAGCCGCCCGAGGGGACCCGCGACGCATCGACCGACGGGGGCCCGCCGGCCGAGCCCTTTGTCCCGCCCACGGTCCCGGCCGAATAGCCCCGATCAGATCCGCCGTGCACCGGCGGGGACCTGCTTCAGAACGCGCCGCAGGTGCCGCATCGTCCGGGTTCGGCGAGCCTCAGGTGCCCACAGTAGGGGCATACGAACGTCGCCGGCGCGGACACCGGATCGGGCGAGGGTGGGGACCCGGGCGGCGGGGAGGCATATGGTGAGCCGGTGGGAGGAGGCCCGTAAGGGGATGGTGGTGGGTATCCGGTAGGTGGAGCGTAGGGCGACGCAGGGGACTGGTAGTTCGGGGCGCCGTAGGCCGCGCCGCCGTAGTATGGAGAGTACGCGTAGGGCATGCCTCCCGCTCCGGGTGGAATGTACGTCGGCCCGCGTGGGCGTCGCCGGCCCGAGAACAGCACCATGCTCACGACCAGCGCCACGAGCAGGAAGACGATCAGGAGGATCAGGAAGAGCACTGTGTCCGGGTTCCCGGGGGAGGTGCTCGATGGGGGCGGCAGTCCAGGGGTCGGCCCCGCGTAGGTGTAGTTGGCGATCGTGGTGTTGGCCAGCGCCGAGAGGAAGCTGGGCGCCCAGAGGCCTCCCCATCCTGTGGCACCATCCCAGCCCGGCGCCGCCGAGAACACATAGTTCATCCCTTGGGCCACGTCCATGAACGGATCCTGCGCGGGCGGCGACGCGAACTGGGCGTAGTAGCTCGCCATCCGGTAGAGCTCGGGGTCCAGGTACCCCAAGCCGTGCCCGATCACCCCGGCCACGGAGGCCAGGAGGCCCGCGAAGAGGGGGGCGGCGATCGAGGTACCTTCGAGGACCGCGAAGTAGGTGTTCCCCTGGTAGAAGCTCACGTACGCGATCGTGTCGTTCGCCACGAACGAGAGGTCGGGTTCGGAGCGCCCCAGGCCGGAAGCGCCCTGGGCGACCGACATGTTGACGATGTTCGGTTGGGCGGCCGAATGGAGCTGCCAGAACGGTTCCGGGGTGACCAGGCTCGCCCCTCCTTCGGAGCCGGAGAGGTTCGCCCCCAGGGTATCGTACCAGACGGTCTGGGAGGCGATGGCCCCGGCCTCGGGGTCGAACGCATCGGGCAGGCTCCCGTTCGCGCCGGGATAGATACCGGTGGCCGATCCCGAGAGTTGGATCGAGGTACCTCCGATCGCCATCGTGCCGGAAGAATTGAACGCCGCGGTCGCGGGCCAACTTGGCCATTGCCCTTGGAGCCGCCCCGACAGCGAGGGAGGGGCATCCCCTTGATCCCCGCTCGCGGCCACGACCGTGACCCCGATGGCGGCCGCGTGGAGGAGCTCGGTGTCCCAGAGCGGATCGGTGAGATCCGGTAGGCCGTAGGAGTTGGTCACCGCCACGAGGGTCGTGTTGTTCGTGTAGGTCGTGGAGAGGGCCTGGCTCAGGCACGTTGCAAAATCCGAGGCGATCGGGCCGAAGTCAGAGAGGCTCGAGTTCTCGAACACGCTGGCCGCGAAATAGAAGTTGACGACCGTCGCGCCCGGCGCGAGGCTACCGGCCATCTCGAGGTCGAGCGAGTTCTCGATCTCATCCGCCGACGTGTCGTTGTCGATCAGTGGGCCGGGGGCCGGCGGGGTCACGCCATCGACGGTGACCGGCACCCCCTCGATCGTCGGTCGCGGCCAGGAGGTGGGGAAGGTGTCATTGAAGTATTGACTGACGACGCTGGGGTCCCACGGGGGGAGATCCTGGCCGGTCGTCCCGTTGTACCCGGAAAGGAGGATCGTCGCGACCGCCTCGTGCGTGGGATAGGCCGGCTGCCCTACCCCCCCGACCCAGGTCCCCGGGAAGAGCCCGCTGACCCCGTACGCCTGAGTGAAATCCGAGCCGATGAACCAGTTCTCCCCAGTGGATGAGTTCCTCACGAACTCGGACGGATCGGCGCTGTTCACCGGCTGAAGGGGTCCGACCTCGCTCAGCAGGGGCGAGGGCGGAAGGTCCGGCGCATCGGTGAGGCCGCTCACCCCACCCACCAGCCCGGCCAGGCTCGAGGGTAACGTGGGTTCACCGAGCGCGGTGTACAGCGTGGGCCCGTGACCGGTCGCGTAGTCGACCAGGGTGAGCCGGAGCGCCTGATCGACACCGCTCGCCGGGACGTCCATCGAGATCCCCAGCCGGTCGGCGGTCACGGAGAACGCCGAGGCCCCGAAACCGGCAAAATAGGCCTCCACCGTCGCGACGCTTTGGACGGTCGGGCCGAACGATCGCTCGTACTCGGCCTCCGTCAGAAAATGCTCGAACAGCGGACCGGAGGGATCACTGACCGCCGCATCGAGCTCCTCTAACTGCTCGTTGTTCCGTGGAAGGAGCGTCACCTCCAATCGGATCGGTTCACCGGACGCCATGGGCCGGTCCCGAGCCCCCGCAGGGACGGGGACGGCGTCGGTCTCGAGTCGGGGCGCGAGATGGCCCGTCGAAGTCGGGGTCGCGCCGAACGTGCCAAGCGGAGCCCAACCCAGTAGCGCGAGGGTGGTGACGAGGAGGACGAGCGCGACGCCGCGGGGCCGCATGGACCGTCGGACGGGGGGAAGGGAACGGTTAAGGTTGCCGTTCTTCGGACCGAGGCGGGAACGTAAGCCTTTATGGAGAGCGCGACCTCCTCGCCGCGATGGCTCCCGAGGCACCCTCCTCGAAGCCGTGCATCTTCTGTGGGATCGTGGCGGGACGCAGCCCGGCGTTCAAGGTGTACGAGGACGACCGGACGGTCGCGTTCCTCGACCTGTTCCCGATCACCCGAGGACATGTGCTCGTCGTCCCGAAGACGCACATCGACCGACTGACCGACCTTCCGAGCAGCGATTATGCCGGGTTCCTTGGCGTTCTCGCCGACATCTGCCGGCGGGTCGAACGGCTCTCCGCGCACTACAATGTGGGGCTGAACCAGGGGGCCCTCGCGGGCCAGATCGTGTTCCACATGCATTTCCACGTGATTCCCCGCTACGGGGACGATTCGCCCCTATGGGCCAAACCGAGGAACCGCCTGCAGGACGGGGACGCGCAGCAGATCGTCGATACCCTGTCGGCCCCGTAGGGCGATGGACGGGACGGATCGATCTCCCGCCGTGGCGGGACATTTCTACAGCGCGGACGGGGAAGGTCTCGCGAAGGAGGTGGAGAGCTGCTTTCTCTCCCCGCGCGGGCCCGGACATCTTCCCGATCCCCACCGGTCGTCGACCCGGAGGATCCGCGCCGCGATCGTCCCGCACGCGGGACTGCTCTATTCAGGCCCGATCGCCGCGCTGGTCTACGAGGCCATCGCCGTCGAGCGACCCCCGGAGGTCACGGTCATCCTCGGGGTCGATCACCATGGCACCCGTCGTGAGGCCGCCCTTTCGGACAAGCGGTGGGCGATGCCTATCGGCCCCATCCCGGTCGACCATGAACTGGTCCGACGCATGGCCCGGGGGCCCATCGAGATCGATGAGGAGGCGCATCGGCTCGAGCACTCGATCGAGGTCCAGCTCCCGTTCCTCGATTACGTTCTCCCTCACCCGAAGATCGTGCCCCTCATGGTCCCCTTCCGGGAGCTCGGGTTCCTCGAGGAGGTGGCCCGGGTCGTCCGGGAGGCGATCCAAGGCAAGGACGTCCTGCTCGTCGCCTCGACCGATCTCTCGCACTATGTCCCCGCCCCGGTCGCCGAGCGGCTGGACCATCTCGCCATCCAACAGATCCTGGACCGGAGCCCCGAAGGTCTCTACCGAACGGTCCGCGAGCACGCCATCAGCATGTGCGGCATCGCTCCCACCACGACATTGCTCGCGGCGATCCTCGGGGAGCCACTGACCGCCCGTCTTCTGAGGTGGGGTCACTCGGGGGAGGCCCAGCCGATGCGCGAGGTCGTGGGGTACGCCGGGATCGTCCTGGAGACGCCGGACCCGTTCTGAGGCGCCAGCGCCCTCGGTCGGCCGCTCGACCTGAGGTGGGTATTACATAGCCGCGGCGTTCTGGTCGCCCGACCCTCGATGATCCTCAGCGATTCGAAGATCCGTGAGGAGATACGAAAGGGTCAGATCGTCATCCGTCCTTTCCGACCAGAGTGTCTCGGCTCGAACTCGTACGATGTCCACCTGGGCCCGTACCTCTCGATCTACCGGGACGGGGCGCTCGATGCCCGTCGGCCCAACGCCGTCGAGGAGTTCCGTATCCCCGACAAGGGATTTGTGCTCGTCCCCGGGCAATTGTATCTCGGCGTGACCGAGGAGTACACCGAGACCCACGGGTTCGTGCCGTTCCTGGAAGGGAAATCCAGCGTGGGACGACTGGGGATCGACATCCACTCGACCGCGGGAAAAGGGGATGCGGGCTTCTGCAACCACTGGACGCTCGAGATGTCGGTGAAGCTACCGGTCCGGATCTATCGCGACATGCCGATCGGGCAGCTCATCTACTTCGAGATCTCGGGCCACGTCGACCAAGGCTACGACGAGAAGGCGAGCGCGAAGTACCGGACCGTCTCCCGTCATCCGATCCCCTCGCGCATGCACCTCAACTTCCGACGTGCCGCGCGCGCCTCCCGCACGGCTCGGGCTAAGGCAGCGACCCCGAGGCCCTAGGTTCGGATCTGGACGTCGGGCCGCTCGGCCTCGCCACGCCGGTCAGGTAGAACGCCGGGCGCCCGGGGCGGGCCCGTTCGCGCCGACCGTGCGGATCATGCCCTTCCGCGAGATCCTCCGGGAACACGCGCACATCCTCGAACTGGAACCGTCGCGCCAGGAAGCCCGTGGCGCCGCGCAGCAGGGCGCCCTCGTCGATCTCCGGGGCCGCCCTTCCCCCTTCCGATCGGATCTGGGCCGAGACCTTTTCGATGTACCGGGGGATCTGAGCGAGGTACGCCCGCAGTTCAGGATGCTGCTTGGCACGCTCCATGATCCCCTTGAGGGGGGACGCGCCACCGGCGCGATCGAGATCGGCCCGGAGCCAGCCCTCGACGATGCGCTTCCACGGGGCCGCCACGAAGAAGAAGATCGCCTCCGGGTGTTCCCCCCGGGCCTCGCTCGGTCGGAGGACGCTCTGCACATCCTCCTCGACCTGGGAAAGGAACGCCTCGGCCTCGATGGCCCCCGGGGAATAGTGGAGATCCTCCGGGGTGGGGAACCGCTGGACCGCGACGAGCCCGTCGAACCGACGCTCGCCGAGCTCCTCGGCCAGATGCGGTGTGATCGGGCTCATCAGCAGGAGCCAGACGCCGACGAACCGGGAGGTCGCGGGGCCAAGGCCTCCCCCCCGGTGCAGGAACCGACGGAAGAGCGCCGGGACCCGGGCGTAGACGAGCTCGGCGAGGTCCCGCATCTCGAGCTCCGCGAGCACCTCGTGCGTTCGCCGGACGAGCACGTGGAGCTCGGACTCGAGCCAGAGCTCGAGCTCGGGCGAGGTCCCGCTGCCCGCTCCGTCCAACTGTCGGACCAAGCGCTCGATCTCCTCCAGGCGTCGCCCGGATTGATCCACGAGAGCCGCATCCCACTCCACGTCCTGGAACGGCGAACCGGATTGAGCGCTGAAGAGGCGCAGCGCGTCCGCTCCCCACCGGTCGAACGCCTCGGTGAACGGGGGGATGGCCCCGCCCTTGCTGCTCACCTGCTTCTTGGAGATCTTGGATCCGGAACGATCGATGATCCACCAGTGGACCATGATCCGACGGGGCTGGAGCTCGGGCGGCAACAACCGCGCGTGCGTGTAGAGGAAGACCGGGAAGTGGACCCGCTTGTGCTCCTTCCCTCCGATATTGACATCGAGCGGATACCAATAGGTGAGCTCGGACCGGATCTCGTCCTGGAGCTTCCGGTCGAGCCCGGGCTCTCCCGGACCCTCGCCCAGGATCACGAGATCGAAGAACGCGTCGCTGAGCCGGTCGATCGGCACCCGGCCGTCCGAGACATACCGTCGGATCGGAAAGTAGGCCGGATAGAACGTCGAATCCGCGATGGGCTCGATGAGCCACTCCGGGTCGAACGGGAACGGGGTCCCCAACCACCGGCCCCGCCGGGTGCAGGGGCGGTCCTGGTACCAATCGAGTATGCCGGGGAGCTCATCGTGGTACTCTTTCGGCCGGATCGACATCCGAGCGACGAGGTCCCGGGTCGCGTTCTTCCATTCCGTGTCCCCGTAGCGGAGGAACCATTGGTTGGGGACCCGACGGATGATGACCTCGTGGCCGTTCCGACAGATGACCGGCTTCGAGAACTCCTGGAGATCGAAGCTGTGGGAGCCCGCCTTGAGCTCCCGTGCGACGATCTCCCGGGCGGTGCCCACTGGGACCCCATCGAGGAGATCGGGCCGCATCCGGCCCCGAACGAGCTCGACGCGATAGAGACGCTCGGTGGCCTCGGCGAGCGGGCCGGCGTCCTCGAGGCCCCGGGCCCCGGTCGCCCGGGCCGCCCGCTCGGCCGGTGAACCCTCTCCCGCCAAGAGGCCGCGTTCGTTCCCGGTGAGCTCCCCGGCGTCCGGCAGCAAAATGATCTCGAGGACCGGGCCGATCCGAGACCGGTCCTCCGGGGCGAGCGCGGCGAGGGCCAACCAGTCGGCCGGGGCATGCGCCGGGACGGACATGACCACGCCCGTTCCCCTTCCGGGGTCGACCAGGGCGCTCGCGAGCAGGGGGACCCGTCGATCCGTCAGCGGGACCTGAACGCTCCGTCCCACGAGGTCCATCGGCTGGACCTCGTGGCCCAACCGTCCCCCATGCTGCTCGACCAACCGTTCCCCCCCGACGCGCCCGACCAGGAACTCCTGGTCCTGGTGATGCCATACGACGAGCGGTCCCACGGGCGGGACCCAAACGTTCGTGACGCCGTAGATGGTCTCCGGACGAAGGGTGGCCGCCAGCAGTACCCTCCCGTCATCGAGCCGGAACGGGACGGTGGTGTAGGTGATCCACTCCGCGTCGCCCCCGCTCGACAGGTCCGTTTCGGAGGGATCCACCGAGACCGGACCGCACACGGGGCAGACCGAGGAGAAATGGACCCCCTGCCCCAGAGAACCGCTCGCCTTCAGCCGCCCGAACTGCCACCGGATGAAGGCCTGGTAGTCCTCGTCGATCGTGGTCAGATAGGCGCTCTCGTCCACCAACATCCCGAGCCGCCGGTACACGGCCAGATAGTTCCGGCCCAGGTAGCGGGCGGCATACGCCGGGTCCTCGAGCCGGGGCCATTCCGACCGAGGGACCCCGTTGTCCTCGAGCTGCTGAACCGTCGTGGGGTCGCGTTCCTGGACCTTCTGCGCGAAAGTGACGGCGGGGAGTCCCGACGCGTGCGTACCCGTAGGGAAGAACACCTGACGGCCCAGCATGCGGTGGTACCGGTGGAGCGCGTCCGTGTAGGTCATCCCGCGCAGGTACCCCACATGCAGGAAGCCGCTCGCGCCGGGGTACGCGAACAGGGCGTAGAACTTCTCTCGTCCCGGGACCCGGAGGGCCTTCGCCAGACCCTCGCCCGACCAGCGTTCTTGCCAGTACGATTCACGGGCTCGGTCCATGACGACCGCTGAGGACGGTGCGACGTATTTTAGCGGTCCGCCCGTCGGGTGGTCCGCGCACCATCGAAGGGACTTTACGTCCTCATCGCTGATCGCGATCGACCGCATGCGGATCATCGAGGTCTTTCATTCCGTCCAGGGGGAAGGCCCCTTCACCGGGTTCCGCACGGCCTTCATCCGGACCGCCCGGTGCAATCTCCGCTGCACCTGGTGCGACACGACGTATTCGTTCGGTCCGGGACGCGAGCGGTCGATCCCGTCGCTCGTCCGTACGGTCCTCCGATACGATACCAAACACGTTTGCCTGACCGGGGGCGAGCCTCTGTTGCAACGCGATTCGGTCGAGCTCCTCCGGACGCTGGCGGCGCGCGGGCTCAGCACCGTGGTCGAGACCGGAGGGTCCTTGGACGTGCGCCCGTACCTGGACATCCCGGGCGTCGTGCTGAGCGTGGACGTCAAGTGTCCGGCCTCGGGAATGGCCGACCGGAACCGATGGACGAACCTCCCGCTCCTGCGGCCCTCCGACGTGGTCAAGTTCGTGATCGCGGATCGGAAGGACTACCTGTATGCGCGTCGAACCATCGCCGACCGCCCCATGCCCGAGAACATCGTCTTCCAGCCGGTCTGGGGGAGCGATGCGACCCGATTGGCCAATTGGGTGCTTCGGGATCGGCTCGACGTAAGGGTCCTGCTCCAGGAGCACAAGTACCTCTGGGGAGATGCGCCCGGTCACTGAGACCCCGGGCCACGCCGTTCACTCGGCCCTCGGCTCTCACATCTAAATAGACGGAGCCTCCTCCAGCCGCTCGTCAGCCATGGCAACGGAGTCGTCGGCGTCCCGTCCGGGGATAATGGGCCTCGACAGCCCGTTCGGGAAGGCCCGCTCCATGGTCTTTCCTCGGACGGTGCTCGCGGGGCACGGGGTCCTGGCAGAGCTGGGGCACACGTGCCGGCAGTTCGACTTTCCCGATGTCGGGGTGGTCGTGACGGGCCCCCGGACCGCCCATCTCGCCGGCGATCGGGCGGCCGAGATCCTCTCCGCTTCGGGCTTCAATGTGCACACCCTCCTGGCGCACGAGGCGACCCCGGCCGAGGTCGAACGTGTGGCGAAGGAGGCCGAGGAGATCGGTGCCCGGTTCATCGTCGCGGTCGGAGGCGGGAGCAAGATCGATATCGGCAAGGTCGCGGCGGCCCGATTGAAGGTCCCGTTCGTGAGCGTTCCCACCTCCGCCGCGCACGACGGCATCTCGTCCCCGCGCGCGTCCCTTCACGGCGCAGAGACGGTCACGAGCATGGAAGCGGTCGTTCCCGTGGGCATCCTGGCGGACACCTCCGTGATCGTTCAGGCCCCCTTCCGGCTCCTCGCCTCGGGATGCGCGGACGTGATCTCCAACGTGACCGCTGTCCTGGATTGGAAGCTCGCCGCGCGGCTGCGGAACGAGGAGTACTCGAGCACCGCCGCCACGCTCGCGGAGTATGCGGCCGCCGAGATCATCGACCACGCGTCGCTCATCAAGCCGAACCTCGAGGAATCCGTCTGGATCGCGATCCGGCCGATGATCGTCGCCGGGATCGCCATGAGCGTGGCCGGTTCTTCCCGGCCCTGTTCCGGTAGCGAACACCTGTTCAGCCACGCCCTGGACCGGGCCGCCAAGCGGCCCAGCCTTCACGGAGAGCAGGTCGGGGTCGGCGCGATCATGATGATGTACCTTCACGGGGGCGATTGGAGGAAGCTGCGGACGGCTCTCCACACGATCGGCGCCCCCACGACCGCGCGCGAGCTCGGGGTGACGCCGGACGAGATCACGCTCGCGCTGACGCAGGCCCACAAGGTCCGGCCGGAGCGGTACACGATCCTTGGGGACAACGGGATGACCGCGGAAGCGGCCGACCGTTTGGCGACGGTGACAGGAGTGATCGGAGGTTAAACAAGAATGGCGGACATTACGCTGCTCAGTCAGGCTCAGGCGCACGTGGGATTCCAATTCGTCTACCAAGGGGCCGCACCGATCTGCCGTACATGTCCGTACCGGCACGCGTGCCTGACCCTCGATGTGGGTCGCCGCTACGCGGTGCAGAAGGTCCGACCCGTCCAGCACCCGTGCGCCCTTCAAGAAACGACCGCGAACGTGGTCGAAGTCGCCCCGGTGTCCCAACCGTTGGTCGTCGAGAGCCGGATGGCCGTTACGGGTAGCCAGATCGAGGTCGGTCGGTATTCCTGTACGCGATTGGATTGCCCCAACTGGGACATCTGCGCGAGCAGCCTCCTCCCAGTCAAGCAACGGTTCCGGATCGGAACGGTCCATCCCGAGGCCGCCGAGTGCCGCATCGGTCGCACACTGAAGCGGGTAGACGCGGTCTAGGCCGGATGCGGGGCTGTGGGGTAGCTACGGGACCGGGGGCGCTTCCCCGGCCCGCTCTATTGGTCCATCCTTCGGGCTTTGGGAGCCCGGGACCCCGATTCAAATTCGGGCAGCCCCATCCCGCCCTCCTCTAAGAGTAAAGTCAACTCTCAGTGGCAAAACCGGTCACTCCCGGTCCCCCGGGTACATCAACCTCCGGCCAGAAGAATGGACTTCCGCGTCCTCCACGCGAAACAGGCCAGAGCCTGGCCTCTCGCGCATCCCCGGCCATCAGAGCGCGGCATGTCGGGAGGTTCTCGCTGGAGAGGACGGGCCTGAGGTGACCGCGGTCATTCCGTAGACTGGCCCGTATGTTTACAAGGGCGGTCATTTCCGTAACTTAAGTATTCAAGTCGCGATTGTTCTACCGGAGGTACAGTTCCGGATCGGACCGAGTGATGGACAAAAAACCGACGACGCGACTCGAATGGATGACTGTTCTATGTTGTCTGGGTATCTTCGCGGGAGTTGTTCTCGCGTTCATAGTACTATATCCAACGATCGAGAACTCGGACGGGACGACTCCATCCATAGTTAGCCCGACCATCACCCAGGGCATTGTGGATGTTTTCGGGATCGCCAGTCTCATCGCAATGGGGATCTTCCTGTTTTGGCTGTTTCAGATGATATTCGAACGTGGTCCGTGGAAGACGCCGGATTCGCCGAACTCACTAGTGGGAAGTCCGGGTACGGATCTCGGTAAGAGCTCGAGCGGCTCGGTGGCCCAGGACCACACGATCTTTAGTGGCTCGGTTCGAGTGCCGACCGCGGACTGCCTCGATCTGCCCTTAGCGCTGGAGACTGGCGACTGGATCGAGGGCACGGCGACTGGAGGCAATCAGGGCGTCTTCGACTGGTATTTCGTTGACGACACTGAGCAGGATGAGTGTATCCGAACCATCCAGGCAGGCCGTCGGTTCTTATCCGGGCCACGAGGTCACGGAAGCAAACAGAAGATCTCTGTGATGGCAACTCATTCAGGTAATTGGCATATCATCCTGACTGGTGACGCAGGGTCGGTTGCGAAGGTAGTTCGGCTCGTGCTGCGCCGAATACCTCATCAGTAGCAGGCTCACTGAACAAGTCAAGCGCGATGCATCATGCGTCGTGTCCGACCACACGTAACAACGAGCGTTCAGGTTTGGTGTGCCGGTGAGTGACTCCTCGGACCTTGCCATCGGTGCTCTTGGTGTCGGCGGCCTCGCCGACCGCGGAAGGGGAGATCGGACCGCACCTATCTCGGCGGTTCCCGCTTCACGGCTGCCTCGGCCTTCAGGATCTTCAGGATAGGGGTCCGGTGAGAGTCGACCCACTCTCGGATCGAAAGGACATCGGGCATCTGTTGGATCACGGCCGAAGTGACCGGGAACGCGGAGGCCAATCGCATCATGCGCGTCTTCCATGCCCTCCAGTCCAGGGCCTCGTCCGGCCCATACCGTCGGAGGGCCGTGGGATCCGCGACCGGGTCGGGAATGCTCGGCAAGCCCCGGACGAGCAGCGCGCGCCATTCTGCGAGCGAACCACCGGCCGGCGGCCGAGTCGGACGCGCGGAAGGCACCTCCGAGCGCGGAGCGGGCTCGGTAGGATTTACGTCCGGATCCGCAGGAGGAGGGCGCACCGGTTGCTCTCGGGCCGCGGACCCCGCGGCCCCTTCCTCAGGCGCTGCTCGAGCTCTCCGACGCATGTCCACCGACATTCGATGCACATTTATACGTATGCGAAATCGTCCCATTCTTTTCTTGGGATCGCGCCAGCGCCGCAGGTCCGGCCGTCGGCCGGCCATCCCACCACTTTCTCCGCCGGCACCCTGCGGCGGACCGCCCGACCCGACTGTGGCGGGAATGGCGCTCGAGCAGGGACTATAGGCGCCAATAAGGCGGTATTTGGAGCAGCCGGCGCACATGACTTGGTATTTCTACTAGGGCGATACGTGGGGTGCTCAGGTCTCCTGTGTCCGCCGAAGAGGAAAGCTCGGCCATTACGTTGCCCAGCGCTCATGCCCACTCGTGGCAGCTAGGGCAAGCGGCTGAGGTGTGTGGGGAACGTATCACGATCTGGACCTGTCCGTGCGGCGCCGAACGAATGACCTAGCCCGGCCGGCGTCTCCCTACCGACACGAGGTATAGGCCGCTCTCCGTTCCCCGAAAGGCCCGCTTGCCTCCATGCCGATATTCGAGGCGGACGTCGGGCGCCCCTTTTGCCGGATGTCCTTCGATGGGGGGATGACCGCTCTGACGGACAAGTTCGGTCAAGCGGCTCGACGGTAACCTCAATTGAGGCAAGGGGATCGACATAACCGATATGGGAAATGAACCTCCGTCCGCCCGGGCGCTTGCGGAGCACCGCCGGACCCTTCAGCCGGCGCGCGGGTCCGCTCGCCCCCTTCACCGCTCGAGAGAACCATGAACGGAGAGGATAGTGCCGGGCCCGAAGGGCCTAGTGAGCCCGCAGCTCAACGGCTCCATTCTGCGGAGCTCGAATGTGAGGTGTGCGGTCGTGCGACCCAGCAACGGATCCTCAAGCTCGAGACGAACGGTTCGGGACCGACCGAGCGATCGATGCGAGGGGTCGCCCGGTGTGGGGTGTGCCACTGGACACATCCGTTCTCCATGGAGGCTCCGAGGAACGTCGGCGTCTCGCTCGTCGTCTCGGATGGGTCCCGATCCAGCCCCGAACGTCGCGAGCTCCCGGCCGGTCGTCGTGTACAGGTCGGCTCCCGGGTCCCACGGTCGGACCCTCCCCTGAAGATCCTGCGCATCGATCGCCGGGATGGCCGGCGGGTCCCCGAAGCACGGACCGAAGAGGTGGCGACGCTCTGGGTGTCCCCCGATCGGGGACTGGAGGTGCCCGTCTCGTTGCTCCTCGGCCGGCGGACCCAATCGATCCAGCTCCCGCTGTCGCCGGAGGACGAGATCACGATCGGTGGCGAGCTTCGGGTCCCCGGCGGAACGGTCCGGGTCGTCGGGATCCGATCGGGAATGCATACCTGGCACGGAACGGGCGATCACTTCCCGGCGGGATCGATCGTGCGGATCTATGCGCGGCGCACCGTGATGCCGCCGGACGGCAAGAGCCCCTGGATGAGGTCGCGGGAGACCCCGAGGTCCCCGGCGAGCTCCTTCTCGCGCGAGAGCCGCTCTCGCTCATCACCGGGGGTCAGGACAAAACGCACCTCGCCCCGCGCCCGCAGGGCCGCGGGCGGCGCCACCGACCAGAGCGAACCGTTCTGATACGAGATCGGGCCGATGGCCAGTTCCGTGGGGAGGTCCCGTACGATGTGCTTCGTGCCGTGGATGACCCACGCCCCCCGGGCCACGAACTCCCCGCTCGCCGCGGCCTTGGAGACCTGGTCCGCGGCCACCCAGAAGGCATCGGCCGACGCGAGCCCCACCCGCCACGCCTTGGAGAAGGAGACCCCCCACTGGGCGGCCTCGATCATGCTCGCGTCGGTCAGCGCGGGCTCGCCCGGCGCCGGATGCTTCACGATCACGCTCGGCGCCCCGTGGATGTCCGCGTGGACGTAGGTGTCGTCGGGATTGAGGTAGCGACGGACCACGAGGTCGTTCGTGGCGGCGTCCCGGCCGCCGATCACGATCGCCCCCTCGGAGGAGATGAACCATCGATACTTCTCGAACCAGTGATGTTTCCGGGGCCGATCGGCCCCGCTGCCCGAGAGGGCCGGGTGCGTGGGGGTCTTCTGCGCCTCCCAGTCCATGAGGCGATGGTCCGTCCCCTCCAGTGCGGACTGGGCCCCGGCTAGCTTGGCCTGGACCCGCTTCGCTTCCTCATAGATCGCCTGAGCGGACTCCCGCGGGGACCGGTCGCGGAAGAGCCGCGTAGGTAGGCCCTCGAGAGGGATCTCGAAGCGAGGAGGCCCCTCCTCGAGGGCCATCCGGGCGAGACCGGCCTCGGCCTCCGCATAGTGCGTGAAGATCCGTTGCGCTTCCGCCATCAGCAGCTCGGCCTCTTCGGCCAGCCCGGTGATGGCCGCGGCCTGTTGGGCCCGCTGACGACGGACCTCGGCCATCGGATCGACCGGAGCCGGCCTCGCTCGTTCGGGGAGCACCATCTCGGACCCGAAGTATCGGTGGGCGGCCTCGGAGAAGCTCGGGAGCTCGACCTTCGAGATCGTCGGATCGTCCTCCCAGCGTCGAGATCGGAACGGCTCGACGTCCAGCGGGGCCTCGCCTCGGTAGTACAGGTACCCCTTCGGCCGGTCCCCGACCTCGCCCAAGAGCTCACTGATCGCGCGATGGAGCCTCTCGGCGACCGCGGGAGCGTCCGTCGGCGCCGGTGCCTGGCCGGACAGCTGAGCGCGGGCCAGGAGCTCCTCGGCGACGGGCCCACCCAGCGCCAGACGCGCCGCGAGGGTGCTCGCCCGGTCGGTCCTCGAGAGCGTGAGGACCGATTCCAGGTCCCCGGGGCTGGAGGTCCAGGGGTCCTTGCGAGTTGGTGGCCGTACGTACTCTGAGCCGACCCGGATCGTCCGGTGCGCCCAGGTGCGTGGCTGGGCGACGACCACGAGCTTTCCTCCGCGGGCCAACAGCAGATTGCCGGTGCCGAACAGCTCGGCGGAGAGGAGCAGAGCGTCGGGCAGATCCCCTCGGCTCAGTGTGATCTCGAAATAGCGCTCCCCTCCGGACTGGGTCACCTCTTGGATGACCGAGCCCGACAGCCACCTTCGGAGCTCCCGGACCAGGTGGCTGAGCTCCTCGGTGTGGGGGACCCCGCTCGGCAGGACGGCGGCATATCGGCCGGGGACGATCAGGAGCTCGCGCTTCTCCTGTCCGCCCCGTCGGAGCGTGAGCGAGACGGCCCCAGGCCCGGTATCGAATACCTTGTCGATCCGCGCCGGACCCACAGTGCGCAGCTCTCGGACGACCGCGAGCGTGTCGATCGAGGAGAAGCGATCCTTGGGGACCGAGCCCGCCGGGACCGCCATGGACCTTCTCCGGGGTGGAAGGACCAAGCGAACGGAATTAAGCCTTCGCGAAGCTGCCCCCGCCGTGGCGGCTCCGGTCGGCCCCAGCACTGCGGACTGGCGTCAGAAGGCCCGCCGATTCGCGGCCACGGACCTCCTCCCGCTGGCCGAGGCGATCGATCGCGGGGACCGTCTGCCGCCCGGTATGCCCCGTACCCTCGGCCGGCACGGATTCATGGGCCTCGGGATCCCACCGGAGTTCGGCGGCGCGGGAGCGAGCGTCCAAGCGATGGCCGCCGTCCTGGAGGAGATCTCCTGGGCCTCGCCGGCCGTCGCGACGATGCTGTCCGTTCATCTCGCCGTCGCCGCGGCGCCGATCCTGGACTGGGGCTCGTCGGCGCAGAAGAAAGCGTTCCTCCCTCTCATGGCCACCGGCGAGTGCCTCGGCGCCTTCGCGCTCACGGAGCCGGGTGCGGGTTCGGATGCGGCCCACTTGGCGTGCCGGTACGAACGCACGGGCGACGGGTTCCGGCTGTCGGGCGCCAAGATGTTCATTACGAACGCATCGGTCGCCGACGTCGTGATCCTGTTCGCGACGCGCGACGCGGCGATCGGGCACGAGGGCATCTCGGCGTTCCTTCTCCCCAAGGGGACCCCGGGCCGGTCCGTGGGCCCTCACTTCGACAAGCTCGGGCTCCGGGGCAGCGAGACGAACGAGATCGTCCTCCAGGACGCTCGGCTGGGTCCGGATGCGATGCTGGGGACCGAGGGACAAGGCCTCAAGATCGCGCTGGGAGCCCTCACGGGCGGCCGGGTCGGGATCGCGGCCTGTGCGCTCGGGACCGCGCGGGCCGCCTACGACCAGATGCGCGCGGCGGTCGAGCTCGACGGAGCGGAGTGGAAACGGGGTCTGCTCGCGCGATCGTTCACTCAGTTGAGCGCCGCAAGCGCTCTCGTGGAGCGGGCCGCGATCGAAAAGGACGCCGGCCGCCCGTTCATCGAGACGGCCTCCGCCGCCAAGCTCGCCGCCTCCCAGGCCGGAGTGGAGATCGCGTCCCACGCGATCGACGTGATCGGTCCGGAGGCGATCTCGTTGGCCCATCCCGCCCAGCGCATCCTGCGCGATGCGCGCGTCTTCCCGATCGTAGAGGGGACGACCGAGATCCAAGAACTGATCCTCGGGCGGTCGCTCGCCACTTCTCCCTAGCGGTCCGGGTGGTCGGGCCCGGGACCGGGCCGATCGTGCACCGGAGCGTGAAGGTATCCCGACCGGGAAGATCGGAAATGACCCACGATCCGGACATCGCCCGGCCCGCCACCACTAACCTATCTAACCCGGACGGCTCGTGGCCTCGTGAGCCCGGCCGAGAGCCCTCCCGTTCGTTCTACTGCAGCCGAAGGCGGGCCGTCCCCCACGGCGCATGCAGTGGCCAGCTTCCCGCTCGACCCTCGGATCATCGAGATCCTGGGGGCCCAGGGCATCCGGTCGTTCTACCCGCCCCAGGCCGAAGCGCTTCGCCCCGTGCTGGCGGGAGAGAGCGTCCTCCTGGCGTGCCCCACCGCGAGCGGCAAATCGATGGTCGCCTACCTGGGATTGCTCCGCGCGGTGCAGGCGGGTCGGACGGGTCTGTACCTCGTTCCCCTGAGGGCCCTGGCCCAGGAGAAGTACGACGACCTCAGCGCGTTCGCCTCGATGGGCCTTCGTATCGGCCTATCGATGGGCGACTTCGATCTGCCGAGCGCCAGCCTCGAGAAGCTGGACATCCTCGTGGCCACGAGCGAGAAGGCGGATGGCCTCCTGCGGAAGGGAAGCCCGTGGCTGGACCGTCTCGGCACCGTGGTCGCGGACGAGATCCACCTGATGCGGGACCCCGACCGGGGGCCCACGCTCGAGGTCAGCCTGACCCGCCTGAGGCGTCATCATCCCGAGCTCCAGGTCATCGGTCTCTCCGCCACCGTGGGGAACTCGGAGTCCGTCGCCCAGTGGCTGGGGGCGCGCCACATCTTCAGCGAGTTCCGCCCCGTTCCGCTCAAGCTCGGGGTCTACCGCGAGGGGATGATCACGTTCACGGACCTTTCCACCCGGTCGATCGCCGGGCCCGGGGAAGCATTGCCCCGTCTCGTCCGGGGCGTGATCAAGGAGGGCGGTCAGGCGATCGTCTTCGTCAATACGCGGAAGGCGAGCGAGCAGTGCGCCCAAGGGCTCGTCGAGACGGTTCGCGCGCTGCTCACGCCGGCCGAGCGTGAGGCCTGCCGCCGGACGGCGGAGGAGCTCACGACCTCGGGAGAGGAACAGACGGGCGGCGTCCGTCGTCTGAGCGAGCTCGTGCCGTTCGGCGTCGCCTTCCACAATGCGTCCCTGACGAACACGGAGCGGCGCATCGTCGAGCGTGCGTTCCTCGACCGCACGCTGAAGGCCCTCGCGGCGACGCCGACCCTGGCCGCGGGGATCAATCTCCCTGCCCGGCGGGTCATCGTGCGCGACACCACCCGCTACGATGCCCGCGTCGGCACGCAGACCCGGATCCCGGCGCTCGAGGTCCAGCAGATGTGCGGCCGCGCCGGGCGGCCGCGGTTCGACAGCGCTGGGGAGGCGGTCCTGGTGGCCCGCACGATCGACGAGGAGGAGCGGCTCATGGACGACTATCTCTCCGCCCCTCCCGAGAACATCGAGTCCCGGCTCGCCGCCGAACCGGCGCTGCGGATGCACGTGCTCGCGCTCGTGGCGAGCGGGGAGGTGCACACGGAGCGCGAGCTCGAGGGGTTCTTCGCCCAAACGTACTATGGGTTCAGTCTGCCCCTCGACGAGCTCACCATGACCGTCGGCCGCGTCCGGGCGTTCCTCGAGGAGCACGAGTTCCTGTTCCCAGGCTCGCCCTTGAGGGCGACCGCGTTCGGTCATCTCACGAGCGAGCTCTACTTCGATCCCTTGACCGCCCTGGTCCTGCGACAGGCCATCGAACGGGCCCCGATCGGGACCGGGCCGTTCCCGCTCCTGGCGGCGATCGCCGCCACGCCGGACCTTCCGGCGCTGTTCCTTCGCCGAGGCGAGGAGGCGGACCTCCTCGGCCTCTACACGGACCACGAGGCCGAGCTGTTGATCCGGCCCGAGGAGGAGCCGTTGGATCTCGATCTGGAGACGTACCTGTCCACGCTCAAGACCGCGTCGATCCTCGAGGCCTGGATCAACGAGACCCCGATCGTGCAGCTCACCGAACGGTTCGGGATCGGGGCGGGCGACCTGCGCGCGAAGGTCGAGGACGGGGAATGGCTCCTCTTCGGGACCTCGCGGATCGCCCTCAAGTTCAATCGGCGGCTCACCCGGGCGGCCGATGATCTGGCGCTCCGGGTGCGGTACGGCGTACGCGAGGAGCTCCTCGACCTGGTCCGATTGCGCGGGATCGGCCGTGTCCGTAGCCGGCAGTTGTTCGCCGCGGGGCTCCGCGACCGTGATGATCTCCGAGCGGCGACAATGGAGCGGATCGAGTCGGCGCTGGGATCCCGATCGCTGGCCGAGATGGTCGTGAAGCAGCTCCGGCCGCAGCGTGCCCGGGCCGAGGAGGGGACGTCGGGACCGATGGTCCCGGAGGCACCCGTCCCGGTCCCGGGACCCGCCACGGCGCCTCCGTCCCCGCCCCAGCGGCGGATCGAGGATTTCTGAGCGGCACGACCGGATCGAACGTTGGCAACGGCCGGAGGAGCTCCAGGATCGTCTGGCTCCCGCCATGGCCGCCGATGCGCACCTGTCGGCGCAGGATCCCGCTCGCCTCCAAGCGAAGGACCCTTCGCCAGAACGTGGTCGTCGGCAGCGGCTGATATCCCAGCTCCCGGGCGCACATGGCCTCGGACCCCTTGACCGTGCTCAGCGAGGCCGGGCCCTCTCGGAGGGCCCATTCCAGGCCCTCGAGGAACCACGGCTCGATCCGTGCGAGCGCCGAGACGTGGGGACGCGGGGAGGACGGGTCGGTCGGCCCGGACCGGGGGCCCAGGAGCTCGCGGCGAAGGAGCTCGAATCCCCTCCGGAGACCGAACCCGCTCG
>JBARHO010000101.1:0-2221 GCA_049799275.1 Thermoplasmata archaeon | reverse complement strand
GGGCGGACCGACCGGTGGCCGTGACCTTGGCCCGGTCGGCCCCTCGGATGGCATCGCATAGAAGGCCCTGGAGGTGCTCAACGAACGGCTCCCTCGCGACCGGAGGCGTTCCCATCGGGTCGGACCGGCCGATCAGGGGGACCGAATGACCACGGTGATCCCCGAACTGGCGGGGATCGCCGCTCTGATGGCGATCGTGATCGCCCGATTGGTCAAGTGGTCCGCCGAGGCCAGGAACCGGACCCAAGCTGCGGTCGATCTGTTCTTGCTCGGAATGATGGCCGCGATGTTCCTCGGCGCGGCGATCTACTTCCAAGCCCCGGGCCCCGGGACACTGGTCGAAGGGCTATGGGTCAGCGGTGCCCTGATGTCGGTGAGCGTCTCCCCGGTCTTTCTGATCATCCTCGACGAAGCACGATCGCACCTCGCGCAAGGAGATCGCTACGTGCCCCGGACGATGGCCGACCGCCGAGCGTTCGTGGCGGCGGTCATCGGTCTCGTCCTGATCAACGAACTGCTGATGGGTTGGACCTTCCAACGGGTGGCGGGGGGACCGCCCGGATCGGCCGGTGCCGGACTGCTGGGGGTGTTCGTGGGCACCATCGTTTCCCCTTGGTTCCTCTTTCCCATGGCGCTCGAGATGGCCCTCTCCGCCCTCTGGATCGGTCGGCGGTTCGTCGGGCCGATGATGGCGATCTTGATCACCCAGCCGGTCCTCATGGTGTTCGCCCCCCCGGCTCTTTCGAGCAACACATGGATCGTCGTTAGCGCGCTCGGCTCCGGCCTGACGATGAGCGCAGTGCTGACGTACCTACTTCTCCGTGTCTATCGCGGCGAAGCGCTCGCTCCGCTCGTCGCCGGCTACGTGGCCCGGCTCTTGGGCTCCTTCGCGCTCATGGGCACCGGAGTGTTCATTTGGGCGCTCGATGGGACGGGCTGGGTCTTCGCGATCTCGGTCGGTGTACAGATGGGGGTGTTCTTCTCCGCGGTCCTCGTTCCCGAGAGCTACTCTGCCCCGGGCCCGGCCCCGGCACCCGTTGGGACGGCCCGGTCCCCGGACCCGACCAGCGTCCACGGAGAGTAGGAGCGGACGACGGCCACGCCGACCCAGGGCGGCCGCCATTCACGATGTGAACATCAACCATACTCGATTCACATTAGACTGGTTCTAAACGGTAGTTCGCCGTGCCTCCCCCGTGGGCCCTCCCGGGGACGGTCAAGCGCTCCCTGGCGGGATCGGATGTCCGGGTCCCGGAGCGACCCTTCGCCGGTCCGACGGCACGGCGGGTACGGGCGATCGGACCCCCTTGGTGACGGCCGGAGCGGAGCTCTTCGGCTCGACGGGAACCAACGCCGATCGTAGTCGGTACGCCCATCTTAAGAATAGGAGGGCCACTCTGTCGTCCGCCCTTCAGCGGCAGGTGCGCTCGGATGACCTGGCCGATCGAACTGCTCGGGGTCCTCGCCGTCCTGATGGCGTTGGCCACGGCATACCTGATCCGCGTCTTTGTCGACGCCCAGCGGAAGGCCCAGGTCTGGGTCGTGCTGTTCCTTCTCGGCATGATGGGCGAGATGTGGGTGGGTGCGGTCGTCTACCTTTGGGCTCCCTCGCAGGGGAGCCTCGTCGCCGGGCTCGCGGTCAGCGGGGTCCTGATGGCCGGATCCGTAGCGCTGGTGTTCCTGGCCATCGCCCGTGCGGGCGCCCAGGAGCGGGAAGGGATCGCCGGCGTGGGGGCGGCTCGAGCTCTCGTGGGGAGCGGGTACGCGGCGCTGGTCGCCGGTCTCGTCCTCGTGGGCGAGATATTGATGGGATGGACCCTCCTGATGGCGGCGGGTACGCCGGTCGCGACGCTCGCCGCGGGTGGGGCGATCCCCTTGGTCGTCCAGGTGATCGATTCGCCCTGGTTCCTCTTCACGATGGCCGGCGAGATGCTGTTCACGGTCCTCTTCCTCCGCGCTCGACTGCCCGGACCGGTCCTGGCGGTCCTCGTCTCCCAGGCCGTGATCATGGGGTTCTCGCCGCCCGCGCTCGGGTCGGCTGCTTGGACCTCGATCTCGATCTACGTATCCAGCGGGGCGATGATCGGGCTGTTCGTGTACCTGATGGAGTACCTCTACCGCCACAACCAGATGGCGGCCGGGTTCTCGAACTACCTGGTCGAACTGCTCGCCGTCTACGCGCTGATGATGACCGGGCTCTTCCTCTGGCAGTACTATGGGG
>JBARHO010000100.1:0-6184 GCA_049799275.1 Thermoplasmata archaeon | reverse complement strand
CAGCGGATGCGTCGCCGCGGTACGGTGATCGCGCTGCTCCGGACGGCCGGCGCGCCGGACGATCCGCTCGGCCCGCCGGGAAGACTGGTGGCGGCCGTGGAGGGCGACGGGCGTCCGGGTCCGTTCGTCTATCGGTCCTTGAGGATGCGGAGCGGCATCACGGACGTCGGCTGTATCGCGGTCGCGGTCATCCCGTTCCGAGGGACGGAGTGATCCCGGGCCGGTGCTCCCCGGCCGCGTAGCGTTCGGTGCCCTCGGACCATGGCGAGCTACCGCGCACTGCTCTCGGACCGACGGTTCCTCTCCTATTTCGCCTCCCAGATCTCCGGGGACTCGGGCTACGCGGTCTATGCCATCTCGGTCATCTGGCTCGCGCTCGAGATCTCGGGCAGCCTCTTCATCGCCGGCCTCGTCCTCGCGGTCGAGTTCGCGATCTACTCCCTCTCGTTCGCGATCGGCCCGTTCGTCGACCGGGTCCGTAACCTGCGATCGGTGCTCCTGATCGGATATCCTCTGCAGGCCGCGCTCGCGCTGACCCTCGCGGGCCTCGAGTACGCGCACGAGCTGACGGTGCCGGGACTCCTGGTCCTCGTCGTCGTGATCTCGTTCGTGTGGGACTTCACCTGGACCGCGACGAACGCGATCCCTCCCAAGATCGTGGGTCCGGATGCGCTCTTCCGGGCGAACGGTCTCACCAGCGCCGTTAGCGGCGGGAACCAGATCGCCGGCTACGCGGCCGGGGCCGCGTTGATCCTCGTGGTCGGCCCCGCGGGCGGGGCCGTTCTGTACGGGATCCTGAACCTCGTGGCGGCGGGGTTCGCGGTCGGGGTGAGCGCCCCGCAGGGGGCGAGAGTCGCCACCTCGTTCCGGACCGATTTCGTCGAAGGGTGGAAGCACGTGCTCGGGGGAGTCCAGCGCCCGCTCCTTCAGCTCTCGTCGTTCTCCGCGGCCCAGGCGTTCTTCTCGTCAGCGCCGGTGCTCCTGATCGCCCTCGCCGCGTCGACCGAGTTCTCCCATCCCGCGGAGAGCTACGGGATCCTCTTCACGGCGTTCGCGATCGGCGGCGTGGTGGGCGGGATCACGCTGGGGCAGCTCAATCCCCGCCGGCATCTCGGATGGATCTGGATCGGAGCGTCGATCACGGAGGGCGGCCTGATCGTGCTGGCCGTGCTCGTGGCCCCGCAGCTCATCGAGAGCATCGGGACATGGTTCCTGGTGGGCCTGATCGATGTCGCGTTCTACCAGGTGCTGATGGTCTTCTTCCAGGCGACGACCCCGGCCCCCTTGCTCGCGAGGACCCTCACCAACACCTACGTCTTCCGGGGCAGCTCCCGCTCCGCGGGGGCCCTGGTCGTCGGGGCGCTCGCCCTGACCTTGAGCGTTCCGGCCCTGGGCGGGGTCGTGGGCAGCGTGTTCATCGGAGTGGGGCTCATCGGCCTGGTCGCGCTGCCCGTGGTCCGGCGGATGCGCTTCTAGCGCGGGGAGGGTCCCGGATCCGGGGCCGCCGAGAAGTGGCGCTTGAGGAGCATGTACTCATCGTAGGAGATCTCGCGTCGTCCTCGGACCGCCCCGGCCTGGCGGAGCGATCCGATCTGGTACGCCCGCAGCAGCTCATCGACGGAGCGAACGGGCGGCGGGGCCCGGTCCGAGGGGGTCTTCGGGACCACAGGGTCCGTCGCGGGTGTCGGGGATCCGGACGAACCAAGATCCCCGGTCCGTTCCTCGAGCAGGAACTCTCGGAGACGTTCGTGCTCGGCCGGTGAGACCTCGCCCTCCTCGAGGAGGAGATCGATGAGCTCGACCTGGCGGGGACGATAGTTCTCGACCAGGTCCTCGAGCGAGCGGTCCGAGCTCGCGACCACCGGCGAAAGGGCCTCGTCCCTTCCAAGCCCTTCGTCCAGCCGATCCGTCAGGTCCTGGAGGGCGGTCGAGAGCTCCTCTGCGGACGGGAGGCCCTCCGTGGACCCTGTAGCGAACTGCGCGGTCAGGCGGATCCGCCGCGCCGGTCGCCCTTCCGAGGCGGGCGTCTCGCGCTCGACGCTGAGCTCGATCGTGACCGGTTTGAGAGGCACACGCGGCCAAGGGAGGACCCCCCAGAAAACGTACTCTCTGGGGTGGAATGTCCTCTCATTCCCTCAGGGCGGTCCAGGGTCCACGTCCCAGTTACCCCGGGTTATCGAGTGGTGGAACGTAAGCTTATAAGGAGCATGCGGCTAGATACAGTAGAGGGAGCATACATGGAGACAGAAAGCATGCGACACGAACGCTCTCATGGCGCTTCACCCGAGGTCCCCTGTACGACCGAGGACCGGGCGCTCTGCCCTGTCCTCGCGGCCGTCGGGGTCATCGGGACGGAGTGGCGCCTCGTCATCGTTCACCGGCTCCTCGCCGGGCCCCAGCGCTTCAGCGAGCTGCTGAAGTCCAACTCACGCCTGAACGCCAAGACCCTGAGCGCGACCCTCAAGTTCCTGGAGGGATCCGGGGTCGTACAGCGCACCGTCGTCAGCACCCGGCCCTTCTCGGTCGTCTACTCGTTGACCGAGATGGGGATCGGCCTCGCCC
This sequence comes from Thermoplasmata archaeon, assembly GCA_049799275.1. Lineage (GTDB taxonomy): Archaea > Thermoplasmatota > Thermoplasmata > Lutacidiplasmatales > UBA184 > Lutacidiplasma. Next base: position 3,622 of record JBARHO010000100.1, on the reverse strand, counting down.
CGGCCACGCGGGAGCTTCGGTCCTGGGGGGAGCGGTGGCTCGCCCCGAAGATCGGACCCAGCCGAAGCACGGGACGCTCGAGGACGCCCGCGATCCAAGGAGAACTTCCGCGGATCGTGATCAGCGAGCCCCCGACCAGCTCGGTCCGTTAGCGGCCGGACGCCCACCGGGGAGGTGTTCCACCACCTCCCCTATCTCGGTTCAAATACCGCGGGAACGGATGGCTCCTCACCACCCGGGAAGATCCGCCCTACATCGTCACAAGGGGACGTCACCGCGTCCTAGACGTGCGGACGGATCTTCCTTCCCACTCCTTTTGAGCGACCCCTTGGAACCGAGCGCCTTTTGGTCCGCTCCTGTTCGATACCCTAGGCCCACCTATGGACCCTTCAACGTGTTCTCTGGAAGAGCCAAGGCGCTAGAGCTCTCGGATCCGCGATCCCGCCCGGCGGGCAGCTCGATGGCCGGCCGCTACTAGTTGTGGCACCGAGATGGTTACGTCGCCCACTATGGAACGCATCGCGAGGCAGGATACCTGCCGTTGGATCGTTCTCGATCTCCGATCCGCGGTCTCACGCGGCGTCGTCTCGGGTGCCGAAAGATCGGTACCTGGGTCCCGTTCGAACGGCCCCTTCGTCGGAGCGACCCCTCCGGGTGCTAGGGCCCCCTTCCGTCGTATCGTCGGACGTCACCGTTCAGGGCGAGCGAAAGCTCTCTCCCCCGCTCCCCGATCCCGGACCGAACCCAAATGTCCGGTCCGGCCCGAGATGATCCCAAGCCCTGCGATCCCTTGTTCCCACGACGGACACGCAGGACCGACCGATCCGGGTCCCGACCCCAACGACTGGATCCCAGGGTCCGTGGCCCGATCTCGCGCGTGCGCCCAGATCCGAGCCACCCCGTCCTTCGGATCCGAACGTTCTTCCGATAGGCGCCGCTTCCCGGAGGGGGACTCCGAGGCCGCCGCATCGGGGCGAGCGGACCCGCTCGTGAGCTGAGAGCGGGACCGCGCACCGATCGCGCGAGCGCCGCCGCAAGGACCTTTCCCGGCATATCGCCGGACCATTGGCCCCGGTTGGTCGTTGGAGCTCACCAACGATCCGGGATCGGCCGGGGCCGATCCCTCCCGTCGCGCGTTCGGGGCCTTCGGACCCCTCGATCACTGCCGTCCTCCCCGCGGATCCCCGGAGGGCACGGCGGGAGCTGCGAATGTCCGCACACGAACTTTTGGAGACCGCAGAACCCGTTCGTCCGTCCGTTGCCGACCGATCCCAGGGATCCCCCCGGGTACACCGAGTGGGGCGTCTTCGCCTGCCGCTCGCGGGTCCGTACCGACCGTGGGCCACCCTCTACCGATTGCCGAGCGGCTACCTCGTCTGGTGCGTGGGCCTGTGGCACATGGACCACGTCGAACGCCGGTGCGTTTCGACCGACACGCTGCGGTGGTTCGCGCGCCTGAACCGGTTCCATGCCCTTCTTCGCGAGATCGACGGGCTGGTCGCCTCGGCGACCGGGACCTCGTGAGATGGCCCGCATCCGACCCGAGCTCGGTCCGCTCTCGCTGGGTCGGTTGGCGCCGGCCTGGGAGCGGACCATCCGGCTCGAGATCGCGCGGACCATCGCCGCGTCCTCCCGAGGGGCCGGAGCGCTCATCGAACAGCGCTCCGATGTCCCGGTGGTCCAGATATGGACGTCCGAGGTCGACGTTCGAAGGGCGGTCGAGCTCTCGATCCAACGACTTCCGGCCCGGCTCTCCACCCCGTCGCTGCCCACGACGGCACCTTGGGGCAGGATGGGACCGGAATGGTCGATCGAGGTAGGACCCGCACGGGACCCGGGACCCGGGCCGAGCGAGCTCTCGGCCGGGTCGCCGGAACGGGTCCGGTACCGAGGGGACCCAGAGCGTGGCCGGGGACCTGTTGATGGCAGCGTGGATCGGGAGCCGCGACCGCTCGAGGTCCCGCCCTCGTTCCGGTGGGCGGCCCAGACCCACTGGATCTCGGACGGCAGTGGCGCCGTTCGGGCCCACCATCGGTTCCGTCTCGGTTCGGATCCCGAGGCGCCCGGCCGCACGAACCTCTTCCAGTGGGCCCTCGCCCGTCACTTCGCGTCGGCCGGATATCCACCCGTCCGTGCCCGCGTCCAACGCGCGAACCCGGTCCGAAGGTGGCACTGGGATTCGGGCCGACTGACCGGGCGCTCTCGGACGCGCACCTTCCGTGTCCGAGCCGAGGAGGCGGCTCGAGGTCTCGTACCGTGTGACCAGAGGTGGGAGCTCGATGACCCGACCGGCACGCACACGGTGGTCCTCGGCGCCTCGGGTACGGGGAAGACCTCCTTCCTGGCGCAGGTGGGGCGTCGAGAGATCGCTTCGGGCCGGTCCGTGATCGCCTTCGACCTGCATGGCGACCTCGCTCCCCGCCTCACCAGCGGGCTGGGACCCGAAGCGCAAGCCCGGGTCCACGGTATCGACGCGTCCGAGCCCGTCGAGCGCATTCCCGGCCTCGCGGTGATCGGGAGCGCCCCACCGGGTCAGGAGGAACGCGAGGCCGCCTTCCTGGTGGCGGCGTTACGAAGGCTCTCGTCCGACGGGAACGAGCTCTACTGGGGCTTCCGTCTCGAACGGATCTTCGACACGTTCGTCCGTCTGACCCAAGAGACGGGAGGGACGCTCCTCGATCTCTACGCGCTGCTCACGGAGGCGCGTCGGCGCCAGTCCGCCCGATGGTCGAGCCGTTCCTCCACCTCGATCGGGTTCCTCGATGAGCTCGGCCCTCTGCTCCAGCGGAACCCCGAGTTCCTCTGGCCGGCCGCCGCGCGCGTCGCGAAGGTGGCGCTCGTCCCGGCCGTGGCCGCCCTCCTCGCCCCTGCGGAAGAGGGGATCCCGGCCCGCCGACTGCTCTCGGAGGGGCGATCGATCATCTGGCGGCTGCCCTTCGGCGTGCTCGGGCCCGAGACGAGCGCCTTTGTGGCGAGCCTCATCGCGGGACGGATCTACCTCGATCGAACGGGCATGCCTTCCTCCGAGCTGGGTCCGGTGCTCTTCCTGATCGATGAGGCCCAGGCGTTCGCTCCCCGCGTGCTCGCCGAGATCCTTTCCGAAGGGCGCAAGTTCGGGCTGCGTGCCCTGATCGCGACCCAGTATCCCGAACGGATGGCCCCCGATCTGCGCTCGGCCGCGCAGGGGACCGTGAGCACCCATGTGGTGTTCCGGGTTCCCCCGGCCGGGGCGGTCTCCTCGGGCAGCTGGGTGGGGCTCGATCGGGCCGAGGCCCAACAGCTGCTTCCTCAGCTCCCGGTGGGATGGGCCGTCGTCGCGAGCTCCGTCCGGCGTTCGCTCACCCCCATGACCATCGACGACGGTGGCCTCGTGCCATCCTCGGAGCCGTGGGCGGGGATCGTGCGCCGGAGCGTCGTGGGATCGAACGAAGCTCCGGCGCCCGCTCCAGCCCTCGGAGGGGACCCGGTCGTCGAGGCCCTGCTCCTGGCGATCTTTGGCATCACCGAGGAAGGACGACCGGCCGACCGGGCCTCGATCGTCTCGCGATTGAGCGGTACCGCCGGGCTTCGCTCGGACCCGGAGGGAGCATCGGGGCTGCTCTCCACGCTCCAACGTCGGGGC
>JBARHO010000099.1:0-7750 GCA_049799275.1 Thermoplasmata archaeon | reverse complement strand
GTCTGGAGGAGGGCCTTACCCCGACGTAGAGCCCCCGGCCGGGCATCAGTCCGCGGCTCAGGTATCGCACCGATACACCGGCATCGCGGAAGATGGCGAGCGTCGGTCTCGGCTCGAACATCGCCAGTTCGTGATGGCTCTCGAACCGCTCGACCGGTCGTCTCGATCGTCCGACCATGAAATGGTCATCGATGATCGCGATATTGGGCGCTCTCTTCGTGGAGCGGCTCACGCGGGCGATCACGATGTCGTCCGACCGATAGGTTTGGAGGTGGACCGAGGGCGAGCGCCATTCCCCCGGACGGAGGAAGGGCTCGACGAGGAGGACTCCGCCAGGTTTGAGATGCTCGACCATCGTACGGATCGCCCGACGCAGAGCCTCGTAGGTTCGTAGGTACCCGATCGCGGAGAAGAGACAGGTGACGATGTCGAACCGGTCCGAGAGATGGAGGTCCCGCATATCCCCCCGAACGAACCGGATCTCGGGAAGTCGCCTACGGGCAATGCTCAGCATCTCCGAGCTCAGGTCGACCCCCACACAGTCGTACCACCGGCGGAGCGTCTCGATGTGATGCCCGGTCCCACAGGCCACGTCAAGGAGCTTCTTCCCGGCGGACCTGCGGTACCTCTCCGCGATCGCGTGGACCCGCCGCGCGTCCTTCTCATAGTCCTTCCAGGAGTAGATCTGATCGTACACCTCGGCATGAGAGTGATAGAGCCGCTGGGACGCGGCGATGCGTCGAGCCCCGACCGTGCCAAGAGGCGATGCGTCCTTCAAGCAGCGCCCCCCGAGCTCATACGAGAAAGGCAGGCCACACCGACCCATGATACCAACGGGAGGTCGCTCCCGAGGCCCCGTTCGAGCCCCGGTAGTTCGTCTGACTCCCTATCGATGTGAGGGAACACGAAACCTGGATGGTCCATCACATCACGGGATTCTCCCCCTACGTTCGTGCCTACCTGGGAGGCCCGACTCGTGACCGCATAGGTGGATCGATCCGAGCTAACGGCCTGCGCTGGTGGAATACCGTACGATCGGGCTATCCACGTAATCGAGGACCTTCTCGATCCCACGCTCGAGCCCCCATCGGAACGCCGATCGAAGTACTTCGCTCGATTCCTCCGCCGTGAGGGGCGGGATCGGAGAGAGAAGGGTCGTGACCGGTGTTGCGTGACGGTCGATCGAGAGCAAGTAAGCGTTGAACCCGGGGAACGCCAATTGGAACAGCTTGAGCTGAAGGGCCACGTCCGGGTGCGGTGGGAACGCCCGGTAGCTCTTCATCTCGTAGAACCGGCTCTTCCCATCCCAGTAGTCCGGCTGCGCGTAGATCCCGACCGCCTCGTCGATCACGATCATGCGGGTCCGTGGCCGGCGCAACCCAAAGACCTCGCTCTGTCGGAAGGCCTGGAGCACCCCCGCGATCTGACGCTGGACGGATCCCTTCTCCTCCGGGGAGACCGCCACGTGGGCGTCGGAAAGCTGTTCTTCCAGGTCCTCGGCGGCCAACCGATTCATAGAGCTCGCGGTCGGCCGGAACCCCTGGGCCGATTCGTGGCTGTATCGGGATAGGGCACTATCGATGGCGTGTCCCACCGCGATCCCCAGTTCGTCCCGCTCGGTGATGGGGCGTGGGTGGACCAGCTGCACCACCTCGTGGGTCGCGAGCGTCCTCACGACCGCCATATGCTGAGGCGGGAACAACGAGAGGACTAAGCGGCTGTCCTAGTGGGATGATGGGCAACCTCTCGCGAAGAACAGGCATCCATCCCGGATCATCCCATCAGGGAGGACGCGGTCCTTCGGACGGCGGTCCAGGGACCGAAATTGGGGGCGGACGGACCCCGGTTGATGGACAGGGGCCCGCGGCCATCTGGTCGATCGGGCGGGGGTGCGAGCTCCGGACATTGATCCCGACCGTACGGGTTTATCACGATGTCGGGACTCGGCCGGTGGGGACCAGCGGCGGTGCGATCCGGGTACCGACGGGAGGGAGGTCAGGTCGCTCAAGGGCGATCCGTGCCCCGGAGCGTTCGCGCGGTACGGCTCGGCGAAAGATTGAGGGGAGGGTCGGGGACCGAAGGGCGCGGCCACCTACCTGAGACACGATCCGGCGCGTGAACGGACGCTCGACGGGTCGGACGGACCCGACAGGCCCTACATCCATTCTTCGCGAGCCATACCATTACTTCGTTCTGCCGATACTGGCCTACTTCGCAGCCTATCCGTCCTCTCTCGTTGAGCTGCTGCGCAACGGGACCTGGACCGCGTCGTTCGATTTCAAGAGTCCCGTCTTTCCGATCACCTATGTGGTGGCGATCGGCCTCTTCGTCCTCTTGATCTTGGGCCTTCGGGGACGGGTGGGTTGGTTCGTCGCTGCATTCTACGCCGTGAGCATCGACTGCGGGGCCGTCGGGATGTACGAACTGGTCCTCGACGAGTTCTTCCCCAATACCTTCTATCTGTTCAAGCTCGGGATGTTCTCCCTCGTCTTGTTCGGATTGGTTTCCCTCCGGCTCTGGAAGATCGATGGCTGGACCCTAGTGAGGGGGGTCGCATGGTTCGCCGTGTTCTTTCTTTGGGTCTTCGTGGCTCCCAGCCTTCCGGACAGTCGAGCCGATACCCTACCGTTCTTGTTCAATGCGTTGACGAAGATCGGGGCGTTCGTCGTGTTCGCCTCACCGCTCTATCTGGGCGCTGTTCATCGGCGATGGAGCCATCACGGTCCGGCGCCCGGCGACCCGGGCGAGCCCGGGCGCCCGGATGCGCCACGATGAGACATTCGATTTGTTTCCTGTCCGGTTCAGCGAGATTGATGGAACCAAAAGGGGTTGTTCTCTGCTGGAGCCGCGTGCTCTAGGACCCCTCGAAAGCAGCCTTCCCTGTTCATGCTGGCCCCAGATCTGAGCGAGCTAGGCAACAGCGTTTGAGCTAAACGGGAATAAGGGAAAGCCGATCGAGGTGATCCATCATCGCGACAACGACGAGATCCGGACCCCGCCGGATCCGGGTGGTCGACAGTCACACCGAAGGCGAGCCCACTCGTGCGGTGGTCGCGGGTGGACCCGAACTGGGCGCGGGCCCGATGCCGTCCCAGGAGGCAGAGTTTCAGCGGGATCATAGCGGGTTCGGTAGATTGGTCCTCGACGAGCCCCGCGGGTCCCGGATCGCGGTAGGGGCCTTGCTCCGTCCGGGTCCGGCACCCGGCAGCTCGGGAGTGATCTTCTTCGATAACGCCGGGGACCTCGGGATGTGTGGTCACGGCACGATCGGGGTGATGGTGACCCTTCGACATCTCGGGCGGTTGGTGCCTCCGTGCGAGCATATCCTCGAGACGCCGGTGGGTCCGGTGCACGCCGTGCTCCATGATGCCCACTCGGTCACCTTCACGAACGTCCCGTCCTCCCGATACCGGACCCAGATCTCCGTTGAGGTCCCTGGACACGGTACGATCCGGGGGGACGTGGCGTGGGGCGGTAACTGGTTCTTCATCGTGGATGATCCCCCCATCGAGCTTCATCCCTCGAACATCGAGGCCCTGATGGGGCTCACCCGTGCCATCCGACGGTCGCTGGTCCGAGAAGGGATCACCGGTGGATCCGGAGCGGACATCAATCACATCGAGCTGTCGGCCCCATCGCCGAACGCGAACGTCGATCGGCGGAACTTCGTGCTCTGCCCGGGATACGAGTACGATCGATCCCCCTGCGGCACGGGCACGAGCGCGAAGATGGCCTGCCTGTACGCCGATGGCAAACTACGGGAGGGGGAACCCTGGAGGCAGGAGAGCATCCTCGGGACCCGCTTCGAAGGTCACCTCACGGTACAGAACGGTTCCCTGATCCCGTCCATCCGCGGGTCCGCCTACATCACCGGGGAAGGGGATCTGGTGGTCGAGGCGGAGGATCCGCTGGTCCCGGACCGGCGACCGTGAACGCCGAGATGCTCGATGTGGCGGTGGTCGGCGCCGGGATCGTCGGGATCGCCTGCGCCGAGGCCTGTTCCGAGGAAGGCCTACGGGTCGTTGTGCTCGAGGAGGATCGCATCGCCTCCGGGGCGACGGGAGCTGGCACCGGCCACATCGTGGCGCTTCCCGTCCAAGGGCCCGAGTTCGCTCTCACCCGATATTCTCAGGAGCTGTGGCGACGCCGGGCCGGGGAATGGCCCCCCGGGGTACGGTTCCGCACGTGTGGTGCGATATGGCTGGCGATCGGACCGGGGGACTGGGCCCTATTGCAGAACGCCCACCGCTTCCTGACGGAGCACGGAACACCGGCCGAGCTCCTCTCCCCGGCCGAAACGCGCCGGCGCGAACCTGCTCTCTCTCCCACCATTGACGGCGGCCTGTGGGTTCCGGAGGACCTCGTGATCGTGCCGGCCGAAGCGACGAGGCATCTGTGGGCCCGATCGGCCGCTCGGGGGGCGACCCTCCGCGAGGGGCAGAAGGTCCAGAGCGTGGATCGTGGAGCGGTCCGACTTTCTAGCGGGGAGGTCGTGCGTGCTCGCCACGTCGTGCTGGCCGCCGGTACGGGTACACGGGGGCTCGTTCCCCAGCTCACCCTGCGCCCTCGCAAGGGGCACGTTCTCCATCTCGACACCCCACCGGATCTCGTCCGTCACCAGCTCCTGGAGGCGAGCTATCTTTCGGCGCTGGGATCCACGGATCTCGAGTCGATCGCGTTCAATGCCCAACCCGGGCCAGGACGAGGCACGCTCCTCGGATCCTCCCGCCAGTACGATATCGCATCCGCCGAGATCGAGGAGCGAGTGCTCGGCCTGATACGGGAACGGGCCGAGAGGTTCCTCCCCGGCGTGTCCCGCGCTGCAGTGATCCGGCAATGGACCGGAGCCCGTCCGGCGAGTGGGGACGGGCTCCCGTTCATCGGACCGGTGCCCGGGCGACCGGAGATCATCGTCGCCACCGGGCATGAAGGGATCGGGATCACCACCTCGCTCGCCACGGGCCGCCTTGTTGCGGACATCATACTGGATCGAGCCTCCGAGATCCCCCGAACACCGTATGGGTTGGACCGCCTGGGGCCTCTCTTCGGCGCGGACGCAGCGAGCACCTGAGAGGCGCGGCACCGGAGGGAAGCACGAAAGTAATGGCGGGGGTCTGGATGGGGGTCCCCCGATGAGCCTCTCCGGTGTCTGGCCCGCCGTCACGACCCCGTTCGATGCGGAGCTCAAGGTCGATCTCCCGGCGCTCGAACGCCACCTGCGCTGGCTGTTCGATTCGGGTTGCGCGGGCGCCGTCGTCCTGGGCTCGCTCGGTGAGGCGCCGACCCTCGATCTCGAGGAGAAGGGCCAGGTGATCGCAACCGCCGTCCGATGCGGAGGTCCGGAACACCCGGTCTTCGTCGGGATCTCGGCATTGTCCACGGGGGAGGCGGTCCGCCTCGCCCGGATCGCGGAACACCACGGGGCCTCGGGACTGATGGTACTGCCCCCGTACGTGTACCATGGCGACTGGAGAGAGACCCGGACCCACGTGGCCCATGTGCTGGGGGCGACCTCCCTTCCCGCGATGATCTACAACAACCCGGTGGCGTATGGGACCGACATCCTGCCCGCACAGATCGAGGAGATGGTGATCGACCACCCCAACCTGGTCGCGGTCAAAGAGTCGAGCGAGGACCTGAGGCGCCTCACCGACCTCACGCTCCGGCTGGGGGACCGGGTCGATCTCTTCGTGGGTATCGATGACCAGGTCCTGGAGGGCATCCGGTTGGGCGCGCGGGGGTGGGTCGCCGGGCTGGCGAACGCCTTGCCGGAGGAGAGCGTGCGGCTCTTCGAGCTCGCGCGATCCGGGGACCGGGAGAAGGCGTTGGCGCTCTATCGGTGGTTCCTGCCGCTTCTCCGCCTCGATACCGGTCCAAAGTTCGTCCAACAGATCAAGCTCGTTGAACAGGAGCTCGGGGTCGGGAACGGGCTGGTCCGGGCGCCTCGACTCCCGTTGGCGGACGCGGAACTGCTGGGGGTCCGGCGGCTCGTGGGCGAGGCGATGGGTTCCCGGCCGCCGAACCTTCTTCCCGACCCGGATCCTCGGAGGGAGCCGCGCGCATGAAGATCGTCCGGAGGTCCAGACTGGTCTGTCCCAAGTGTGGAGGGACGTTCGAGTACGATTGGGTCCCGGGGGCGTCCTTGACGTCGTTCCGGCTGATGGGCAAACGGTACATGGCCTGCCCTCTCTGCCATCGCTGGTCGACCTTCGATGTGCAGGGCACTGAGATCCCCACCGGGACGAAGGACCCCGAACAGCCGCTCCGCTGAACCGTCGATCCCGGATCAAGTGGTGCCCGCGGCACGGCGGATCTCCCGGAGGAACGGGGCCGGCCAACGTATGGGATAGTGAGAGCCGGTTCCCCGGCTCTCGTGGAATAGGTTACGACGATCGGCCCCCGGGGGGACCCGGGGACCGCCGACGGGATCGCTCTATGCGGAGATCCCAAGCTGGCGGTAGATCTCTTGGGGGTTCCCGTAGGAGCGGAGCGAACGGACCTTGCCGCTGTCGTTCATGACCACGTGGGTCATCTGCTCCTGGACGAACTTCTTGTGCGTAGGGGCGATGGTCTTCCCATCGGATCCGGTCATGGGCCCGTCATGGGTTCCCCTGATCGAGTTCACGATGAGCGCCTCGTTGCCCGAGATCACGACGCTCTGGACATCGAGCGTCCAGTCCGGGAACGCGGCGTAGCTCCCCGTAAGGAAGCTCCCGATCGCAGCCTTGCCCTTGAGGGGCAAGTCCTGGGCGGGCGTCTGGAACGTCGCGTCGTCGGCGTACTGTTCCAGGACCTTGTCGACGTTCCGGGTGTTCGCAATGGCGAACATCTGACGGGCTTGTGGCTCTGTTAGTTGTGTCATTTCCTACTCCGTCCCGACATGGCGCGGAGGGGGATAAGGGACGACACGCGCGACCGGTGATCTATTGCACTGGCCGCCGGGAACTTGTGCTCGTGGCCGAAACGGTCCCGAATCGTGCGGCGCCATCACGTGGCCCGGTCCGGACAGCGTCCGGGGGATCGTCCCTTGCGGGATCGACCAGGAGGAGCGATCGCGGAGGCCCCGATGGAACGACCCATCTACCCATGGGGAGCTGTCCTTCGGCGGTAGGTGCTCGTAGGCTCCGGAAACGACCGCCCGCCTATTCCGGCCATTCGTCGGCCGGGTGGGTCGTCCGCGCCCCGCGGGGCCGGCCCCGACCAGGACGCCGGGAGATTAGCGTCGGAGGAGTTCTCGACCGCCTTCGGCGGGTCCTCCGGGAACCCCCGACAGATCGCGCTCACGGCCCACATCACCCCCGAGAGCGTTGAGCTGGCCCGGGCGTTGCCCCCGCCCGTCCACCTCTATCTATCGCTCGCTCCGATCCTTTCCTCGGCCTTCCTCGTCGATAATGACTGGGCCGCGGTCGGCCTCTTCCCGGTGGACCCGAACGAGTCGGCCGACCGGGAGGAGCTCGCGCTCTGCTCGGTGGAACGGTCCTTCATCCGAGCGGTCTCGACCAAGCTGGGCGTCACGATCCGGCACTCGGTCCCGGCCGCTCAGCGATTCCATGCCTTGAACGAGGGTCCCGGGAGTGCCGGTACGCCCCGGACCGACCGCTCGAACCCGGGCGAGATCTGCCAGCGTTCGAGGGGCGCGCGCGGGACCGCCACCATGAAGCCGCTCTATCTGCTGCGCGAGTAGGAACGGGAGCACTGCGATGGTCGCTGGACCTGGACCCGACCTTCCCGCTCGATCGCCTCGGTCGAC
>JBARHO010000098.1:0-10746 GCA_049799275.1 Thermoplasmata archaeon | reverse complement strand
GGATCGTGGATATTGGCCGCTCTCAAAGAGGCGGAAGGTCCGATCCTCGTCTTCTTGGATGACGATGACCTGTTCGATCCCGCCAAGCTAGCGACCGTCCTGCGAATGTTCCAGTCCACCCCAGAGCTCGGTTATTATCACAATGGTCTGCGATATGTGGAGGAAGGGGGGAAGACCTCCCTCCGAACGGAGGGCCCCGCAGAAGCAGACCGGCCCGCCGAGTCCATCTTCCGGCTTTCGTCGGGTTCGCGGGCGCCCCGGGGGATCGCCGAGGCGTGGGGCAGGGGGGCCGCGTTCAACCTGAGCTCGATCAGCGTCCGACGTGAGGTGATCGACGAGCAGGCGGCCGCCTTGGGCGACATCCGGGGCGGCGTAGGATCCTTCCTGTTCTATGCCGCGGTCCTTTCCTCGTGCGAGATCGTGGTCGATCCGACGGTGTTGACCAACTATCGCATACATGCCGGCAACAAGTCTGGATCGGGAACGCCCCAGGCCTCGACCATGTGGGTCAAGCAAGCGAGGTTCGTTCGAGATGGGATCCACGATACCGAGGTCGTCCTCGGCCTCCTTCGGGCCCGAGGGATCGATCCACGCTCCGCTCGCCCGCTCCGCATCGTGCTCCACCGGAGCCAGGTCCTGTTAGCCGCCGTGGATCCCTCCATCCCCCGTACCTGGACCCTGACGCAGATCGTCCGACTGGCGATGGCCAGCTTCCCCGACCAGATGCGTTCCGGATGGGGATATTTCGTGATGGGGATCCTCCGAATGGCCTCCCCGACCTGGTCCCGTCGCTGGCTCGGGATGCGGGAACGATCGGGGTAGTGGCTGGACCATCGGAGGTCCGGGCGGCGCGCACTTTCGGCCGGTACGGCCTTCCGAGCGGTGAATCGGGAGGGCACTGATCCACGCGGAGGAGTCTCGCCACGACCCTATCGACATCGCTGATCTCTCCGGTCACGGGATCAATCGTTCTGTCCAGGGAGGGGGCGGTATGCCGAGCTGCTCCGACAGGCTCTGGCAATTGCTTGCCGCGTCCCCGCGGAAGTGATTGTTGAAGAACCCGTAGATCGCCTCGGCCTTCTCGCTCAATGCCTGGACCCGAGGGACCCACGCCTCGAGCTCTTCGGGCGAGTAGCGATAGTCGTACCAGATCCGCTCGCCACGACCGTGCCAGCGGACGTAGCTGAACGGGGCCGTGACCTCCAGTTCGATCGGAAGATGGGGCTCGTCGACCACGACATAGGCGAGGCGGAACTCCCGCAAGAGAGCAAAGGACTCAGGGCTCAACCACGAACGTTCCCGGAACTCGACCGCGACCGGAAGGTCGGGCGGTAGCTGTTCGTAGAACGCGCGGACCGTCGCAGGCTCGAACGGGAGCGAAGGGGGCAACTGGAGGAGGGCGGCGACGAACTTGCCGGCCTCTCGCAACGGGTGGAGGACCTGCAGAAAGCGGTCAAGCTCGGCCGCGGTGCCGACCAGTCGTAGATCGTGGGTGATCGTCCGAGGGAACTTGGCCGCGAACTTGAACTTGGTCGGGGTCCGATGGGCCCACGATCGCGCGACGCTCACTGGCGGAAGCCGGTAGAAGGTCGAGTTGATCTCGACGATCGGGAAGAGACCGGCGTAGAAGTGCAGTTTGTCCGGGGTCCGATGGCGCGGGTAGATCCGGCCTACCCATTCGGGATAGTCCCACCCGCTCGTTCCCAGAAGGATCTCGCTCAATGTGCTCAAACGGAGAGCTCGACCCCTCCGATAACACGCTCGCCCGGGATCCGTTCCGAGGAGCGAACCCGGCCGATCCATCCGCCCGATCGCTGGGAGCAACGGGTCAGGGGACCGACGGAAGCAAGTGGGCCGATCATGCCCTTTCCGACTCAACTGATGGAGGGGCCGCGGCTCGATCTATTCCCTCCGGTGGGACCGATCCGGCCGGAGCGAACTGGGGCTCCACCGTCCGGTCCGCGGGTGCTGTGGGGAATGTCTGCCCATATCGCCCGGGAAAGAGAGCGCACGCGATGATCAGCAAGAACAATCCGAGGAAGAGGAAGATGGTCGCACCCAATTCGTGAGGATACACGCAGCCCGCACTGTTACCTCCGACCTTGACCCGGACACAGTAGGTGAAGAGGAACACCGAGAGCCCGATCGAGAGGGCGGAGAACATCCCGGTGAGAAGTCCGTAGTAGATGTATGTGGCCCGATCCAACCGACGTTTCATCAGCCGCTATCGTGCACATCCGCCCTCTAGGATTTGAACCCGGTTGCGAGGGCGGCCTGGGGTCGAATGACCTCTGGAACTTCCCTGTGGTCTCATTCGGTCCTGCTGTGATCCTGGCCCTATCAGAGCGAAGCCTCCCCGGAGGGCAACACCCAAAGGGGGAGCCGTCCGCGGATCACGATGAACTTGCAGGGAGCCCTGTGTGCTTCATATCGCGCGGATCGCATCGAGCTACCGAAGGATGAAGAGGTCGACGAAGCAGCAACTACTGAGAATAGTCGCAGCCTTTGGAGCAGGGGGGCTCGCGATCGGGGTCGTGGCGTGGGCTACCGGATCGATGGGCGATTCCTCAGGTTTCCCCCTTGTTTGGGGGACGCCGATAGCTTCCTGCACGGGAGTAAACCCGTTCAATGGATGCGGCTATGCCTACAATGATTGGGTAGTCCTCCTGGACTATCTGATCTGGGTCGCTGTTTCCTACCTGCTCCTGCTTGGGGCGGCGGTGATAGGGCATCGGGCTACCGGGTTCTCGACAACGACCCGCACCGAATGATCCGCTCCCGACGCCCACCAGCCGCGAGCGGGACGGTGGCGTCGAGGATACGACCCGGTCTACTCAATTCTCGCCGCTTCGAGATGAACGCTTTGAGCGCGACGACGCGCGGCCTCGTTTCACCTCGGGTGGTTCTTTTTCGAACTGACCCTTGAGCGGGTGAACTTTCAAGTCCATCGCCGCCGGCGTTGTGATCTCGACCTCCCAGTTCTGTTCCACCCCGCCGAGTTCCGCTTGACGAAGGACAGGGCGATCCCGCTCTCGATCACCCGATGGACGACCACTGCGAGCGCCATTTTCGCAACCATCCGATTTCTTCACGCCACTACTAAATATATAGATATAGAGTTCTAGTACATCTAAATATAGATTTGGCACGTGAAATATATGGGGTATCCTCGTTGCGTTGTTCATGGATCGACGGGCTAGAGCACTCGTTGGAAGGATAGCGCTCCCATCATTGATCATCGTGGCCATGCTGATCTTGCCGTCAGCGTCAGCCCAAGGGTTAGGGCCCGGAGCGGGAGGACCCGGGCAGCCCACCGCATCTGGGAGCCCGATCAAGCACGTGCTGCTGATCTCGGTGGACGGTCTGCATCAATCCGACCTCGAATGGTATGTCCAGAACTATCCGGACTCCGAGCTCGCCCTGTTGGTTCGAGGCGGCATCGAGTTCAGCAACGCCCACACCCCCGTCCCTTCGGATTCGTATCCCGGCACCATCGCGCTGATGACGGGCGGCGACCCGGGCGTGACGGGCATCTACTATGACGACGCGTACGACCAGAACGTCTACCCGGCGGGCACGACGTCGTGTCACGGCCAACCGACCGGTGGTGCCGTCACCTACGACTCCCCCGACGACCTGAACTCTAGTCGGCTCGACGCGGGCCAGAACATCCCGGGCATCGATCAGAACCCCGCGCTGATCATGGACATGACCAGCAATCCGCAAACGCTGCTGAACGTGTCCACATTCCCGGTCGACGCGGCCACCTGCCAGCCGATCTGGCCGCATTCGTACTTGAAGGTCAACACGATATTCGATGTCGCCAAGGCGGCGGGGCTGCGGACCGCGTGGGCGGACAAGCACCCCGCGTATGAGATCCTCGATGGTCCATCCGGCAACGGGATCGACGATCTCTTCACTCCCGAGATCGACTCGAACGCGATCGAACCGAACGGGCATCCGTACCCGGTGGCGCCCGACGGCGGCACGTCCTGGACGGACGACAACGCCGCGACCAAGCAGTACGACGGCTACAAGGTGCAGGCGATCATCAATGAGATCGATGGCTACGACCACAGCGGTCGGTACAGGGTCGGCGTCCCGGCGATCTTCGGTCTGAACTTCCAGACCGTCTCCACGGCCCAGAAGCTGTTCGAGTCCCCAGGCACCCTCATCGGTCCGAACGCGCGAGGCGACTACACGCTTGGACCGGTGCTGCTCGGCGGCTACTACCGAGGTACCGACATCCCACGTCCGCTGCTTCGGGGCGCGCTGGACTATGTCAACGCGCAGCTCAAGCAGATCGTCGATGCGATCCAGCGGCAGGGCCTGACCGACTCGACCGCGATCATCCTGACGGCCAAGCACGGCCAGTCGCCGGTGGATCCCGATCAGCTGCGCCTCATCAACAGTGCGGCGATCATCACCGCGATCGACGCCGCATGGAATCAGAGCAGGGACTGTAGATCGAGCTGCGCTCCGTTGGTCGTCGGCGGAACGGATGATGACGTCTGGCAGAGCTACCTGTCCGTCAAGACACAGGCGGCGGCGGACTTCGTCGAGGACTACCTGTGGGATCACAGCGCACCGGGTGTCACCTACTCCGGTACGACCGTTTCCGTGCCTCACTCGGGTCTGGCGAAGATCTGGGCCGGCACGGAGGCCGCCTACTACTTCCACGGGCCGGTCTACGACCCGCGCCACCCCGACGTGTTCGGACGCGTCCAGGCAGGCGTCATCTACACTGCTCCTCCTGCCCTCACTCCGAAGACCTACGAGATCGCCGAACATGGAGGCGGCAACTCCGGGGACCGTGACGTTCCGATCCTTGTCTACGCCCCGGGAACGGTGAGATCCGGCTCGAATGGACACTGGGTCGGGACGACGCAGGTTGCGCCGACGATCCTGCAGTTGCTCGGGCTGGACCCGCACGATCTGCAAGCGGTGCAGATCGAGCACACCTCGGTGCTGCCGGGACTGGGCCTTCATGACCGGTCCGGTTACCCCGCGGATCATGGCCCTTCCGATCCCGCCGCCCTCCGGTCTGTTAGGTCCACAAGGGGCGCGCCGGAGTGATGGCCCACATCGCGTGATGACCGGTTCGCAAAGCGGTCGCGGAATGCCTTCTTCCACGGTGCGCGTTCGCAGCGGCTACTCTCCGGAACACCATATGGAAGAAGGCGGATAGCCGTCCACAGGACCGATGAACTCGAAGAATCCCGAGATGCCTCGGCGGAGTTCTTCGGCTACGGTATGGGTCCCGTTCGTGCTCATCGTGGGAGCACTGGCCCTTGTCTTGATCACGACGTTGGCCGTTCCGATCAACGTCATTCCTGGGGCGATGCCCCCTCCGGTGCTCCTTGAAGTGGCGGCCGCCTTGGGTGCGGCATGGTTCCTGGCGTACCTGCTGCTGTTCGTTCAGCAACAGCGGTTCCGGCGCCCCAGTGATATCCGGTCCTCCACATCGGGTCGGATCCCGGTTAGGTTCTCAACTATCGCGTCCGCGACAATGCTCCTGGTCGGATATCTCCTGATCGTTCCCGTCTTTTTCCCCCGGTATCCCGGGTGCGACCCTCGCAACGGGACCTGCTCGCCGCCAGCTCCTTGGACACGCGGGTTGCTCACCTACGTTCAAGATTTCGAACTGGGTCTGCTCATCGTCGGTGTGGGCATTGTGTTCTTGGTCCTCGCCAGTCGGTCCCTATCGCGGGAGGCGAGGGAGAACGGTCGTCCAGGGAACGACAGAGCCTTTCGCACGTCCCCGTAGAGACGACGTGACCCCCACTTCAAATCGGAACTGGCGGGCTCCACTCCTGGCAGCCTTCAGAGGGGCTCTTACGGATTCTGTGAGCGGATGGCCCACGTCTGGGCACGACGATTCGTGGCCCGTGAGAGCTACGCTACACCGCAGGCGCTTTTGTTCCACGGCTCGGGATTTTGTTTCACGATGGCCATTCTGCGAGGTTAGGTTTCCGAGCCGTCGCCGCCGGCTTTGAAACTTAAACCTCCCCGATCCTCTGTTTCTGATCCGGGCCCCCGAGACCTGTTTCACGAGTGGACACCGCCTCCGGCGGGCAGATTCATTAGCCTGCCCTCGATTCCCCTGCACCGAGGGGACCGGTGGAAGATTTCACCGAAGCGCAGTTTCACTCAGGACGGGAGGTGCTCCGAAGGAAACACCGACGCTGGAGATTGATTTCCTACGTGGCCGGGCTCGTACTTCTGGCCGCCGGGGTCACGATGCTCCTCACAACCACCGTTTCCTCAACTCTATGCGATGCAGCCGCGCCCCAGATTGCTGGCGGGGGTTGCGGGACAGTCTACACCGTGAACCCCTTGGGTCCGATCCTATTTTTCGGGGCGGGGGTCTACGTGATTACGACGTTCGGGTTTTGGTGGTGGCGAAGAGGGGTGCTGCTGCCTCACCCTCGCGATCCGCGACGCAGGGATACCTTCTGACGACGAGCGTACGGACCATACAGCAACGCGGCTTCTTCGTTGTCGTGGTCGGTGTCGCGGCCATCATCGCCGGTTTCCTCGGCATCGCGTATACTCCCCTCCCGGCGGCTCCGAATCTCCGAGGTCCGACGAGCCCTCCTCCGGTGGTTGGAGGCCCAGTGGTGGTGGCTTTCTTTGAGGGCTGGTTGGTTTTGTTCGTCGGGCTCGTTCTATTGACGGTAGGCTTCTGGGGTCAAAGGAAGGAACGCAAAAGGATGGGACTGCCTTCGTAACTTCCGGCCACGCCTCGATGCCGTACGTCCGATCCGTGGGGGGCTTCGCGCCTAGCCAACGAAGAAATCCGTTTCACGCATTGGTAATTTAGTTTCAGGACTCCCTCCCGGGAGCTTTTGGTTTCAAAGCCGTCGCCGCCCTAAAGCCTAAATAGCGTAGGCCGGTTGAAATCGGTAGGGCTCTCCGATGGTCCAGGTCGATATCGAGCTTGCGAAATGCACCGGCTGCGCGCACTGCCGCGATGTCTGCCCGGTCAACGTCTTCGAGCTCAAGCCCCGGGACCAGTTCCCGGACCTGGTCGACGACCCCGCGGTCGGCGCCAAGTTCCAGTTCCGGGGAGAGAAGTCCCTCGCGGTCAATGGCCCCGAGTGCATCGTGTGCGAGGCCTGCCTCTTCGAGTGCGAAGGGGAATGCATCACGATCACCGACGACGAAGGTCACGTCCACAATTCCACCTACAAGTGAGCTATTCCCGGCTCTCTTTGAGCTTCATTCGCCTGCCTACTGGGTAGCCGTTAAATAGAAAGGTTCCCCGCCGGGGAGGCCGTGCCAGATCAGCCGAGCGAAGCCGGCCATACGGTAGTACTCGGCGAGCGCGAGCTCGCTATCGGCTTCCGTCTGATCGGTCTCAAGGACGTGGTGGAGGTCACCCCGGAGACCGCCGCCTCGGAGTTCCAAAAGGCGATGACCTCCGGGGCCTTCAACCTCATCGTCGCCAGCCAGTCGGTACGTCAACAGCTTTCGGAGAACCAACGCGCCGCGGCGGAGGCCTCGCTGAAGCCGCTGGTGGTGTTCGTCCCCGGACCGAGCGGCGAGTACGAGGTCGAGAGCATCTCGGCCCTCGCGAAGCGGGTCCTCGGGGTATCCCTCCAGATGCCTGGGTGAACAACACATGGGAGTCATTGCACGAGTTTCAGGACCGGTCGTCATCGCCGAAGGCCTTACCGGCGCCAAGATGTACGACGTGGTGCGTGTCGGGGAGCTCGGATTGGTCGGCGAGATCATCCGGTTGATCGGGGACACGGCGACCATCCAGGTGTACGAGGATACGACGGGCGTCCGGCCGGGGGATCCGGTCGAGAACACCGGTCAGGCGCTGTCCGTCGAGCTCGGGCCCGGCCTTCTCAAGTCCATCTACGATGGCGTCCAACGCCCCCTGAACGTCCTCCAGGAGAACCTGGGGGATTTCATCACGCGAGGGTTCGTCGCCCCCCCGCTCGACGAGACCAAGCGGTGGGAGTTCACCGCCGTGGCGAAGGTGGGGAGCGAGGTCACGGCCGGAACGATCCTCGGTACGGTCCCCGAGACGCAGCTCATCCTGCACAAGATCATGGTGCCTCCCGGGGTCGCGGGTACGCTGACCGAGCTCTCGAGCGGGAGCTACACGATCCGGGACCGTATCGGAACGATCAAGACGGGGGCGGGGGAGCAGCCGCTCACGCTGGTCCAGAAGTGGGTCGTCCGGGTCCCGCGGCCCGTGACCCAGAAGCTCGCTCCCGGTATCCCGCTGATCACCGGCCAACGCGTCATCGATACGTTCTTCCCGGTGGCCAAGGGAGGGACCGCGGCGATCCCCGGACCCTTCGGATCGGGCAAGTGCGTGGCGGGCGAGACGCCCGTCCTCATCGGCAGCGGCGAGCTCGTCAGCATCAAAGAACTGTACGAACAGGCGCGGAGCACGGGCCAGGCGAGGGTCGACGGGTCCGACGAATGGATCTATCTCGATCGCCCGATCACGCTCTGCTCGTTGGTGGGGAACCGGCTCGTCCAGAGCGAGACCCGGACCGTCTACAAGGGCAAGAGCGACTCGCTCGTCCGAGTACGGACCCGGAGCGGACGGAGCGTCCGGATCACCCCTGTCCACCGGCTCTTCACCATTGGCCCGGATGGTGGGCTCAAGGAGACCATGGCCCGGGACCTCAAGACCGGCGATTACGTCGCCTCGGTCCGCCAACTCCCTGGCCCGTCCGTGGACCGAAAGCTCTCGCTGGTCCTGCCCAAGTTGCTTCGCCGGGGGAGGGCCATCCAAGTCCCGGGGTCCATGACACCCGAGCTCGCGGAGCTCCTCGGCCTGTTCGTGGCCGAAGGGTACATCCGGGGAACGCGGACCCTGGTCTTCACGAACCTCGACGAGCGGCTCTTGGACCGGTTCCGTGCGCTCACCGGGCAGCTCTTCGGCCTCCCCGGAGTGATCGAGCGACAGAAGGACAAGACGCCGAACGTTCTGATCCACAGCAAGTCGCTCGTGGACCTGATGGACCGGTTGGGGACCGGCCGGCTCGCACGGGATAAACGCATCCCCGCGCTCGTGCTCTCCTCGAGCAACGGGGTCCTCGGGGCCTTCTTGCGCGGGTACTATCTCGGGGACGGTGGCTTCTCTCAGGGCGAGGTCGAGCTATGCACCGCCAGCCGGGACCTCCAGACGGACCTCACGTATGCCCTCTCCCGGTTCGCGGTCCTCTCCTCGCTCGGCCGAAGGGTGGTCGACGGAACCCCGTACTATCGGGTCTTTGTGCGCGGGATCCCCAGCCTGACGAAGTTGGAGCGGCTCCTCGCCTCCGAGGAGGCCCCCAAGGTCGCCGCGATCGCACACTACATCGGGTCGAAGCGGACCACCTTCACGGCGATGGACGTCGTGCCCCTCTCGCCCGCGACCATCGAAAGGATCTACCGATCCCGGTACACGTACTCCGCTCTGATCAACCAGGGCATCGAGATCCACAATCACATCGGGAACCACGAACGGATGGGAGCTGCGACATACCTCCGATTCATGGGACCTCTGCAGGCCAGTGCGGACCTGAGCGCCGAGGAACCGGAGGTCCACCGGCTCTCGGAACTTCTCGAGTGGCTCTACTGCGACGAGGTCGTCGAGGTCCACGAGGACAAGGAGGGGCCCTTCGATGTGTTCGATGTCTCCGTGCCGGACCACGGGAGCAACTTCGTCGGGGGCTTCGGCGGGATCCTGCTCCACAACACCGTCACGCAGCAGCAGTTGGCCAAGTGGGCGGACTCGGATGTCGTGGTCTACGTCGGGTGCGGCGAACGAGGCAACGAGATGACCGAGGTCCTGGCGACGTTCCCGAACCTCCAGGATCCCAAGTCCGGTCGTCCCCTGATGGAGCGGACCATCCTCATCGCGAACACCTCGAACATGCCGGTCGCGGCCCGGGAGGCGAGCGTGTATACCGGCATCACGATCGCGGAGTACTATCGCGACATGGGCTATGATGTCGCGCTCATGGCCGATTCCACGAGCCGGTGGGCCGAGGCGATGCGAGAGATCTCGGGACGTCTCGAGGAGATGCCCGGCGAAGAAGGCTATCCCGCGTACCTAGGCCGACGGATCGCCGAGTTCTACGAGCGGGCCGGTCGAGTTATCACTCTATCCCCGGAGGGCCGTCCGGGCTCGATCACGGTCGTCGGGGCCGTTTCGCCCCCAGGCGGCGATTTCTCCGAACCAGTGTCGCAGAATACGCTGCGGGTGGTCCGGGTCTTCTGGGCCCTCGATGCCGCGTTGGCCTCGCGCCGCCACTTCCCCTCGATCAACTGGCTCCAGAGCTACTCGCTCTACGTCGGCGATCTGGAGGCGTACTACCGCGACAAGATCGCTCCCGATTGGGTGTCCCTTCGACAACAGGCCCTCCAGATCCTGCAGAAGGAGTCCGAGCTCCAGGAGATCGTTCAGCTCGTGGGGGTCGATGCGCTCCCCGAGCGGGAGAAGGGGATCCTCGACGTCGCGCGCATGATCCGCGAGGACTACCTGCAACAGAGCGCGTACGATGACATCGATACCTACACCTCGATCCGGAAGCAATACCGCATGCTGCACATGATCCTCACGTTCTCCGATGAGGAACAGGATGCGATCGGGAAGGGCGCGACCGTGGGCCAGCTCGCCAAACTTCCGGTCCGCACCAAGCTCTCCCGGATGAAGTCGATCCCCGAGAAGGATCTCGAACCGTCCTTCGACTCGCTCGAGCGCGAGATGACCCAGTCCGTGGGCGAGGCCGC
>JBARHO010000097.1:0-11209 GCA_049799275.1 Thermoplasmata archaeon | reverse complement strand
GTGCGCGCCCCAGGAGAGATGGGTCCATAGGAACGACCACTCCACTCCCCGGGCCGCTTCGCGTCGGTGGACCTCCTCGAACAAGGCCCCCGCGAGACCTCGTCTCCCTGCGGTCGGGCGGGTCGTTACATCCGAGATCCCGGCCACGGGTTGGCTCCCGCTGGGCGAGCGGAACGTGAGCCAGCGGGTCTCGACCTTAGAGAGGATCTCATCGTCCTCGACCGCGTAGACGGCATGATAGTCAGCGGCCGGAAGCCCCAGGCTTCGGACCTTGCGGAGGAAGGCGATGTCGTGGGGCGGGTCCCCATCCTGGACACGGATCGCTGCCAGCTGAGGGTAGAGCCGCTTCGGTAGTCCGGGTAGGTCGAATATCTTTACGGACAATGTTCGGAGAAGGGGTCAGGGGACCCGGTCATATTTAGGCCCGTCCACGGGAACCGATGGTGTCCATCCGATCCCACCCCGGACCGTCATACGCGGCGACCGGAACAGGCGCCGTCAGAGATCTCGTTGCCCGGGGAGGGGACGCATCCCCGGGGATCGATCTTCCAGCTCGGACGAGGTCCCTCTGGACCGCTCATCGCTCGCTGGCGCGCCGGATCCGCGAGGCGTCCGCCGACGCCACGAAGATGTTCACGGTTCGAGGCGGTCCCGGCGACCCACGCCGCCTTCGGCCCAGAGCGGCTTCGTGCCCGGCCCCGACGGTCCCGAGAGGGCGGGTCGCCCTGCGGTCGGAGGGATCGCGCCCTCCGCTCGGCCCGACCGGAGCTGTCGATCGGCTGAACTAGTGGTGGTGATGGACGGCACGCTCCGTACCTTGCGGCGCTCCTCCTGCTTGTAGTTCCAGTAGGGCACGCCAATGGTCATCATCAGAAGGGCCGCCCCAACGGAGATCAACGCGACCGCCGCCACGAGCGTAGAGTTGGCCCCGCTAGATGGAGCTGCGGGCGGGCTCGGCGCGGACCCGGCTGGGTTCACCGCCTCGATGGTCCTGTTGGTGGACGCGATCCCCTTCGCCGGCGGGGCGATCAGGAGACCAGCCGTGCCCAGCAGGAACAGGATGGCCACACCCGAGATGAGACAGCGACGCACCCCCCCTGCCCCGAACGGGGTGGCCCACGGACGGACGAGGGCCTCGGTCACGATCCGGACCCCTTCCTCCGGTTCCCGGGAGGAGGGGCGTCCGGGCTGGGTCGGAGCCGGGCGAGCAGGAACAGGCAGGCGGAGGAGGGGCAGGTCTCGTTCGTCAGATCGATCGGATCGATATAGTTCGACAGCGAGCCGTCGGAAAGATCGGTCTCGAACTTCGGCCCCGATCGTGCCCCGGCCGTGCCCGAACCGGCCCGACGGAGCTGGATCGCCAGAACGGCGCACTTGAGGGTGCAACCCGAACCCTTCTGACAGGAGACGGCCCCACCGCCCTCCCCTTCATCCTCGAACTGGTCCACCCACTGGGCTACTGCGGCCGGATCCTCCGAACTGACGGCGACGAGGACCCCGCTCCGGTCCGGCCCGGGCGCGTCCAAGGTGTACGGCCCAGCCACCACTTCCGGAGGCGTGGACCCGGTCGCGCCCGGTACGCGTCGAAGGCCGTTGGCGAGGTCGGAGCCCGGGGCGCGCCGCTTCGGCTCGACCCACGTGGTCCGGCGGCTGCTCCCTTTCGTCTCTCCGGTCTCACCCAGCACGCTCCCGTGGCGGCCGTGTTCGGTCGACATCGGTGTATAGGGCGACCTTGAGGTTCATATGCCGCCGCCGGAGATATGACCCAAATGTGGCTTTCCTCATCTTCCCGGCGGGTTGGACCCCCCGGACCGATGGGAGTACTGGCCGCCTACGGAGGGGGCCACCGCAGGCCCTGGCGACGGAGCTCCCTCGCGAGCCCTTCTCCCCGGGCAGTGAGCCGATAGACCTTCAGTCGGCGCTTCTGACCCTGCACGTGTCGCGTATCATGCATCAGGACCCCCGCCTCCTCGAGACGCTGGAGGACCTTCGCGAAGGTCCCGGGCGGTCGTTGGAAGGCGGCCGCCATCCCTGCCTGGGTGAACCCGGAAGGCGCCACCTCGTCCTCCCGCAACGAACCGAGGCCGTACAGGTGGAGGACGACCCGCTGGGAAAGGCTGACCGGAGCCGCTGACGGAGCCGGTCGACCGGTGGGTCCTGGGGCCGGGCCCGCCGGGAGCGCGCGCTGGGCCAGGCGGAAGGCCAGGGGCGTCAGGGCGTACACGGAATGGCCGGTGGCCGCTTGTTTGCCCTCTACGATCAACCCGGCATGTTTCATGCCCTCGATCAGGGCCATGAGGTACTCATCGGACAGGTCGGACTCCTGTTTGAGACCGTCCGCGCTCCGAGGACGAAGGATCAGGCTGGCGATCAGCCGCTCGGCATCGGAATCCGTGACCGTGGGACGGACCGCGGAGGCCGGTCCGGGTTCGATGTTGGTGAACTCGGCCTCGATCGGCTGGGCCGGCGCCCGGGCCGGTACCGTGGCCAGATGGATCATGGTAGGGCTGACCTCGAGCATCATCGGGGAAGGAGCGCCCTCCGGGGCGGGAGGGAGCTCGATCGGGTAGGCCGATAGGACGGCGGCGCTCCCGTTGCCCCCGTTCGATCCGGGACCGAGGGGAGGGGGCCCGACCGAAAGACCCTCGTAGTAGCCGCTCGGAGGACTGCCCCGTTCGATGGCCTCCGTGGTCGCGGGGTCCCAGTAGATCGCCTCGGCTCGGGAAGGGCCGAGCGGCCGTTCGGGTGGCCAGATAGGACCAGGGTCGTCGAGATCATCCGTTCCCCCCGTCCTTCGGAAGAGGAGCACGACCAGGAGCCCCATGACCACCAGGGCGGCCACGGCCAACAGGTCGAAGACGGGAACGGAGAGACCGACGAACCCCCCGCCTTGGGCCGTGGTCTGGGGGATGAAAGCGACCGAGATACCGGAGGGAGCCCCCGGGATGTTCACGTATCCCGTCGCCGGGACCGCCGTGAAACCGGAATCCTTGCCGATCGAGTAGGAGTAGGACCCGCTCGCCAGGTAGAAGACGATGGAGGGGGCGGTGGTGTTCTGGGTCACGTTGTTCGTCGTGACGATCCAGCTCGCACCCTGCGGAAGACCGCTCTCGGTGAACGAGATCGCATGGAAGTCGAGCGGCACCGTGGCGGGGGTGCCGCCCACGGTGAACGACCCGGTATGGAGTCCACCCTCGGGCACCGAGGTCGTGACCGCGTACGTCCCGTTCGGTTCGAAGAGCACGACGCTCGTCGCGGTCGTGGACCGGATCAGGGACCCGACCGTCAAGCTCCAATTGCTCCCCGACGCGAGACCGTTCTCGGCGATGGTGACCGGGTACGTGACCTCCGAGAAGTCGATCGCCAGGTCCTGGGGACCTCCCGCCACCCGGAGGTTGGGAGGGTAGACCGGCATCCAGGACCGGTTACCGCTCTCCACCGAGAGGAGGTACGAGCCGTTGGTGAGACGGAAGTCGATGGAGGAGGAGACCGAGGTGTTCCCGGTGCCGTTCACGCCGACGGTCCAGTTGGTCCCGGCAGGCAGCCCGGACTCGGTGAACGTGATCGCGTAGCTGGGCACCGTGATCGCCGTGAACCGGATCGTCTCGTTCGCGTCGGACCCGCTCAGGATGACCTGTCCGGAGCTCGGGTCCGCGGTGAAGCCGGACGGCGCCGGGATGGTGAAGAGATAGGTCCCGTTGACCTCCGAGAAATCGATCTGGGGGTTCCGCGAGGTCGAGGGGGTCCCATTGACCGTGACGGACCAGCTCGTGCCGTCCGGTAACCCGGTCTCGGCGAACGACAACGTGTACACCGGAGCGTTCTCCGCCACGAACGCGATCGGTTGCGCCACGGCGCTGCCGTTCACCGTGACGGACCCATTCCCCGGGTTCTCGACGTACCCCGGGATGCCGGTGGTCGAGAACCCGTAGGTCCCGTTCGGCTCGATGAAACTGATGGTCGATGTCCTCGAACCCTTCCCCGTGCCGTTGAACGAGACCGACCAAGCGGTCCCGGACGGGAGCCCGGTCTCCGTGAAGATCACGGAGTACTTCGGAGAGGGTACCGGGGTGAACGTGAGGTTGGTCAGGGTCGCGGCCCCGTTGACGGTCACGCTGCCCGAGGAGGGCGAGATCGTGTACCCCGGGACGGGATCCACGGTGAACGGGTAGGTCCCGTTCGACCCGTTGAAGGCGATCGTGGAGGTGGTCGACGAGGCCACCGTGCCGTTCAGGGTGACCGTCCAGGAGGTCCCGGGACCGAGGCCGGCCTCCGCGAAGGTGAGCGCATAGATCGTGGGAGGGGCGGCGCCGATCACGCTCACGCTGTTCGAACCGGTGTTCGAAACATAGACGTAGCCGTTCCCCGGGTCGAAGGCCGAGAACCCCGGATCGATCCCCACGTTGATCGACGCGACGGGGGTCGCCCCGTCGATCACCGTCACGTTATCGGAGACCGAGTTCGAGAGATAGACGAGCCCGTTCGCGCCGTCGAGCGTGGCGGACCCGGGATCGGTCCCCACCGTGACGTTGCCCGTGACGGCGGTGCCTTGGATGACACTGACATCGTCCGTGATCGTGTTCGAGACGTAGACCAGCCCGCTCCCGCCGTAGGTCACGAACTCGGGATCCACTCCGACGGGCAGCGCCCCCACGGTCGCGTTGCCGTTGATCACGCTCACATTGTTCGAGGCGTAGTTCGGAACGTAGACGAAGCCGTCCTCCGGGTCATAGGCCGAGGTGCCCGGTCCGACGCCCACGTCCACCGAGCCGGCGACCATCGTCCCGTTGAGCACGCTCACGTTATCGGACCCGGTGTTCGAGACGTACACGAACCCGTTCCCCGCGTCGTAGGTCAGGGCGGAGGGCCCCACGCTGACATTGAGCGTCGCGATGACGGTAGCGCCGCTAAGGACGCTCACGTTGTCCGAGGCATAGTTCGAGATGTACACGCAGTCGTTCGCGTCGTCGAACGTGGCGTACCCCGGATCCCCACCCACGGGCACGGTGTCAACGACCGTGGTGCCCGCGATGAGGCTCACATTGTCGGACCCGGAGTTCGCCACATAGATCTCCCCGTCGGCGCTATCGAACGTCGCATACTCGGGCCCGTTCCCCACGGTCACGTTCCCGACGACCGACGTGCCATTGATCACGGTCACGTTGTCGGACTGGAAGTTGGCGACGTACACGTCCCCGTTGATCGGGTCATAGGTCACGGTCTGCGGGGAAGTGCCGGTGGGAACGGTCGCCAGGTTCGAGCCCGGGACCCCCGTCGCGGGTCGAGGGACGGCGGGTGGTCCGGCCCGGGGGCCCGCGTGCCCGGGAGCCGGCCCGGAGGCCAGTAGTGAATGGCCAGGTCCCAACGCTGAGGTCAACGAGATCGTGGAAGCGAACGTCGGACCGGCGAGCAGGCCGCCACTGATGACCATCAGAAGAACGAGGGCCGCGGCCGATCGGTACGCGCGATGGCGACCAGCGTGGCCGGGCCTGTGCATTGAGTCGGGGACCCACTCCATCCAGAAGGAAAAGCGTTTGTCCGTGACGGATAACTCCACGCCTCCGGTCCCCCTCCGGTCACCCCGACCGGTCGGCCGAGGTGATGGCGCGTTGTTGAGCTTTCCTGCCCCGTTACCGAGGGGAAAGGATCTCAGGGTCGACCCGGCCACGACCGTCCTCACGACGACCGCGCTCTTGAGGCCGCGCCCGGGCGTCCGCGGCGGGGACGTCCGGTACCGCACCACCATTCATCTGGCGGGGATCGCAGGACCGATCTATGAACCTCGAGCGACCGATGCGGCAGCTGGCTTGGTCCGTGACCAGCGGTACCTCTTCATGGCCTTTCGACGGATGGCGCGAGTTCCCAAATGGTGAGCGATCCGGGTTCCATGCCGTCGACGGTCGGTCCCTCGGCCCGCACACCACCACGGAGTTGGCGGGGGGTCCCGGAGGACCGATCCCTTGCGGTCCGTGACCTTCTGATCCAGATCGGGGCGACCGCGGATACCGGGCTCTCGGGACAGAGCGAGGTATGGCGGGTACGGCTCGGGAACGCCACGTTCACTGGATACGGGACCGGGACGATCTACTGCACCGGTGGAGCGGAACCCGAGCTCGGCTTTCTGTACGAGAAGATCGCGTCGCTCCTCCTGTAGGCCGCGGTGCCCGAGAGGCCGGCGGTCTTCTCGCCCACGGATGCGGTCCGCCGTTCCCCTTCACGAGAGACGGCGGCCGAACGACGGACCCGGCCTCTACGGTCGCCGTCCGGCCCCCGCGGGCCTTCGGGACGGTCGGTTCGGTCTGACGAAAGCGACCTCTTATGCGCCCGAGGAAGCTCGGAACCAGGTGCGCTCCTATTCGTTCGACCCGTTCGCGGAGGTCTTCGATCGGACCCGGGCGAGCGATCCTCGCGCATTGGGCCGGGCGCTCGATTTTCTGCAGGTCCAGTTGCCCCCTCGGCCCTCCGGACGGATACTCGACGTTGGAGCAGGCACCGGGAGGATCGCGCTCCCCCTCGCCGAGCGTGGATACCGGGTCGTGGGCGTCGACCTGGCGCGGAAGATGCTGCTCCACATTCCCGAGCACGATCGAGGGGCTGGTGCCGCCCGGGTCGAACCCGTCCAGGCCGATGCGACCCAGCTCCCCTTGCGCTCGAGCTCGATCGACTGGGCCTACTGGGTCCATGTGCTCCACCTGGTGGAAGGATGGCGTCAGGCCCTGGACGAGCTCCTGCGGGTCGTCGTTCGCGAGGGCTCGCTCGTTGCCATGGACACCGGCCACGGGCGGGAGGTCCCCGCGCTGCTCGAACGGTACCGGGCGATCGCGCGGTCGCGGGGGTCCCTCCGCGAGCGGCTCGGTCCCACGGACCGGGAGATGCTCTTTCGGTATCTGGTCGATCGGGGCTGCGAGGTCCGTCGGGAGCCCAGACGATGGAAATGGGTCGCGCAGATCCCCGTTGAGGAGGCGCTCCGGGACATCGATCGCCGCGCTTTCGCCGCGGTCCGGTTCACCTCTCTCGCGGTTCACCGAGAGATCATGAGGGACCTACGAGAGTGGTCACGTGCCCACCTCGGAGGACCGGGAACGATCGTGCGGGTCCCCAATCAGATCCGGATGGCGTTCGTTCGTTGGCCTACGTCGGTTCGCTCCGGAACCGTCCCGACTTCCTGAGGTCCACAGACGGGCCTCCTCTGCGAGCGATCCCCGGCCCGAAGGACCGGACCCCGCGCGAACCGGCCGAGCGTGTCGGATCTCTTCCTTTGTCCGGCCCACCCACCGGTGCCGGATCGATCGTTGGTTCTTATCTCATCGGGCGTTCTGGGCCGTCGCCGAGAGCAGGTGCGGTCCGATCATGACACTCACTCCAAGGAAGCGGCCCTCGCCGGCCGCCAAGAAGAGGAACCACAAGGTGCGCCAAATGAGGATCGCTGCTCGACGACGCCAGGTATCGCTCGGCGGTCTTCGGCGCTAGTTCGAGCGCCCCTCGCGGTCCGCCCGTCGGGCACCGTTCCGCGCGACCTGAAGTCAGACCCCGGTGATCGCCTTCACTCGGCCGTCCTCGATCGCCTTCACGAGAGCCGCGTGATCCGCCTCGGTCTGGTCGCCATACCGCTCGGCGAACTCGACGAGCGCCCGGTCGAGCACATCCGATTTCCCCCAGTACCCGGAGATCATGGCGGCGTCGCCGCCCCGGGTGTGGGCCCGCGCGAGGATCGCCCCGCATAGGCGCACATAGAGGGGAAAGGACCGGCCCTTGAGCTCATCGATCGGCACCGAACCCTTCATGTTCCGCATCTGCCGAACGTAGTACGATCGATCGTCCATCCGGGTCCACCCCAGGAGGATGTCGGGCGAACCGTTGAGCGCCGTCTGGGCCGTGATGACGCGCCGACCCTGGTCCCCCACGAACTCCTCGGGAAGCTTGGGGACGTACGGTGTGGCCGCCGGGGCGACCGCCTCCTTCATCTGCAGGAACAGGGGATCCTTCTCGCCGTTGCCGAACATGAGGACGAGGTACGCGCGAGTGCCAACGCTCCCGACCCCGACGACGTGCTCCACCACATCGACGACGTGGTAGTGACTGAGCAGATAGCGTCGATCCCGCGGGAGGGTCAGAGCGTACCGGTCCAGGGCATCGATGATCCGATGCCGGGTACGGGCCGGAACCCGCGACTGGACGGGAGGGTCCTCCCGGAGGTGCCACGCCCCCCTTGGACCCCGCTCCGCGACCTCGTCCAGGAGGGACTCGCTGGTCCGGAGATCGGCCCTCTTCGTCGCCTCGCGCACGATGGGCTCGGCCGCGGGGTCGAGCTGGATGTCGGTCGCGTTCCGGTCCGTGAAGAGGAACATGTGCCAGATCTCGAACGCCCCCTTGCTCTCGAGGCGTCGGATCTCCCAACTGTAGCCGTCGATGCAGCTCTCGACCGCCTCCTTGCGGCGTTTGGGGTCGAGCCCCAGGTCGCGCGCGGCCACGTTCACACTGGCGATCAGGCGTTTGAGGTCCCACTCCCACGGACCCACGATGGACTCATCGAAGTCGTTCAGGTCGAGGACGACATCGCGCTCTACGGTGCCGAACAGTCCAAAGTTGCTCAGGTGGGCATCCCCGTCCATCAGCACGTGGACCCCGGTCACCGGGGTGTGGGCGAGGTCCCAGGCCATGACGACGGCGCTCCCCCGCAGGAACCCGAACCGGGAGGCCGCCATCCGTCCCATCCGCAACGGGATGAGCTTCTTCACCCGGTCCCGATCGCTCTCCCCGAGGAGCGAAAGGGGGTCGGGCCGTTCCTTCGGAGGGGACCAGGCCCCATGGCTCCCCCGGGGGACCCTGGTCCGGATCGCCTTGCCCTGGGCGTGTCGTTGTTCCCAGGGCAGCATCTTTCGTCGAAGATCGATCCCCGGCCACTCGGGGATCTCGCCATAGATCTCGTGGAGCAGGTCGACGGCCCTTTCCACCGTCCGGGGACGCCCGCGCGGACGTTGTCCTGTCGCCATGCTCCCTACCGCCTCATAGTACAGTGGGTACAAAGGTGGGCAGGTCGCGCCGATCGGGGTCGATCTTCCTTCCTGCAGGGCGAGACCCGGACGGCGGGGTCCGTGATCATCACATGAGCGGACCACCCGGTAGGCCGTAGGCCGGGTCAAGGTCCTCGGCGAAGCGACACGGGTTCGATATACCCGGAGCCTCATGGCGACGCCGATGGACCCACCCGCTGCCGAGGCCCCGGCCCCCCCACTGGTTCTGGAGGACCGGCGTTGGCTTCACGATAAGTTCGAGCGCCTCGAGGCCGAGGAAGGAGAGCTCGCGGGACTTCGGACCTCCTACTTTGCCGCGATCGCGGCCGTCCTGGTGACGGGCCTCGTGGTCGCGACCGCGGACCTGCTCAGCAACGCCGTCCTCCTGGTCGTGTTCGCCACGTTCCTGGCCGGATTCGGGATATTGATCGCCAGCGTCTGGTCCGTCCTGTTGCATCGGACCACGGATGCCCAGAACCTCTGGCGCGAGGCCGCCTATCGCCTCGAGGAGATGGACCCACCGATCGAGGCCCGGCTCGAGGCCCCGGTGACGCTCCGATCCGGTGACACCCTCACCGTGGACCTGGCGCGCCCCTACCACGTGCACGCCGCCCGGTTCTCCCGGAAGAACAAGATCTCGTGGATGGATCGGGTGGATCCGTCAAAGCTGACGGAGATCATGCCGCTCGCGCTGCTCGTGATCTGGGGTGGGACGCTCGTGCTGGTCTGGACCTGGTTCTTCTTTCTGAGGTAGCCGCGGGTCGGCTCTTCGTTCGTGTGACCGGGTCCGTTGCGGACGGGCCAGGCCTTCGTACGGGTCGCGCTCGATGCCCGGTGGTCCGCCGTTGTACGCACGTGGAGCCCGCCGAAGCCCGGGGAGGGCCCACCCTTCCGAGAAGCCTCCGCCGCCCTCGGCCCTTGGCCCCTGACCTAGCGTTAAGTACCGCGGTTGGCTGGCACCGAACCACGATCTCCCATGACGACACCACCTCCCGCAAGTGCGCCCGCCGGGTCGACCTGGACGCCTCCGCCCTCTCCTCCTCCTGCTGCTCCCAAGGGCGGGATGTCGAAGGGTCTCATGGGAGGGATCGCGGCCGTCGTGGTCATCGTGATCATCGTGGTCGCGCTCATAGTGGCCGGAGTCATCCCGGGCCTGCACCCCAGCTCGAGCAGTTCTCCGAGCGCTCCGACCTACGGTGTGACCTTCCAAGAATCCGGATTGCCTAGCGGGACCAGTTGGTCCGTGACCCTCGCGGGTTCCTCCCTGTCCTCCTCTTCCAGCACCGTCGTCTTCCAGGAGAAGAACGGCTCCTACCCCTTCACGATCGGCTCCATATCAGGCCACGCGGCGAGCCCGGCGTCAGGTACGATCACCGTCGCAGGGGTCGCCCAGACCAAGACGATCGCATTCACGACCGGCTACTCCGTCACTTTCAATGAGGCCGGCCTTCCCGCCGGCACATCCTGGTCCGTTACGTTCAACGGGACCTCCCAATCCTCCACGACCAGCACGATCTCGTTCAGTGAAGCGAACGGAACGTACACCTACTCGGTCGCCTCCGTGTCCGGCTACACGGCCAATCTCACGGGAGGTTCGGTGATGGTTGCGGGGGCTTCGCAATCAGTCTCGATCACCTTCAGCGCTCTGACCGCGGGCCAGTACTCGGTGACGTTCACCGAGAGCGGGCTCGTATCAGGGACCTCGTGGTCCGTCACCCTGAACGGTTCGTCCTCCTCATCGACCTCGACCACCATCACCTTCAACGTAGGCAATGGATCGCTCACGTACACCGTCGGCGCGGTGAGCGGCTACACGGCGAGCCCGACCGGCGGCACCGTGAACGTGACCGGGTCCTCTGCGGGGGTCAGCATCACGTTCACCGCCTCCTCCAACTCCTTTACCGGTCCGGCCTATCCCGTCACGTTCACCCAGACGGGCCTTCCGGCGACCGACGTCTGGGAGGCGGACGGGTTCACCAACTTCTCCCTGACCTCGCTCATCTTTGGGCAGTCCAGCACGGGCGCCTCGACCGAGTTCGCGATACCGGATGGGACCTACTTCTGGGACGTCTCCACCGACGTTTCGGGATACGCCGTGGCCCCGTCGTTCGGGAACCTTACCGTGTCTAGCGCCGCCGTGACCATCCCGGTCACCTTCCTGCCGGAGTACACGGTGAACTTCACCGAGACCGGGC
>JBARHO010000096.1:0-6653 GCA_049799275.1 Thermoplasmata archaeon | reverse complement strand
TTGAGCTCCCGGCTCAGGCGATAGGCCTCGAGGAGCTCGACCTCGGCGTCCGAGGCCTCCCCCAGACCGAGCAAGATCTTCCCCTCGATGATACGGGATTGGATGAGGCCGAACCGGTCCCCGACGTGCTCCAGGATCTGGCGGGCGCGTCCGTTGCGGGCCCGGGCCTCCGAGACCTGTCCGGTCTCCCGCAACAGGTCGGCGAGATTGAAGAGCGCCCAGCCGATCCGGCGCTGGTCGTGCGCGTTCTCCGCCAAGCGGACCGCGTTCTCGAGCTCCTGGAGCCCTTCGTCGACGCGGTCGTGCTGGCTCATCAGGACGCCCAGGAACATCCGGGCGTACGCGGCCTCGCCGAGGTCCCCTTGCCGCTCGAGCTCCTCCGCCGCGAGGCGCCCGGCCGCGACCGCCTCGGGGAACCGGCCGGGGATCATGCCGAGCACGTTGGCCCGGCGCTGGGTGGCGAGCGCGATCTCGCGGGCATTGTGCTGGGTCCGGGCGATCGCGAGCGCCTCGTCGGTCTGGTTGAGCGATTCCTCGTAGAGGCCGAGGTAGTAGAGCACCTCGCCCCGGATCCGGTGGATGGCGATGAGGGGGATCGGGCCGGCCTCGGGGTCGTAGCGGGCGAGGAGCTCCATCGTCAGATGGTTCGCGTCGTCCATCCGGCCCTGGTCGTAGAGGATCCGCGCGAGCGAGAGGTGGAGCAGCGCCTTCTGGGTGGGACGGGCGATCTGGACCAGCTTCGGACGGGCGAGGACGTCCCGAAGGCACCGCTCGGCCGCCTGGAGCTCCCCGACCCGGTCCAGCTGGATGGCGAGCTCGATCATCAGCTCGAGCTCCCCTTCGGCGTCGTAGGGCGTCGCCTGGCGAAGGGAGTCGAGCGCGCGCGCGTAATGGTCCCGAGCGACCTCGGGGGTGAACGAGCGGGCGGCGAAATCGCCCGCGAGCCGGTTGTAGAGCGCCGACTTGTCCTCGACCCGGCCCAATTGAAAGTGGCGCGCCAGCGCGTAGATCGTGGCGGCGTCGGCCGTTCCGGTCGCCTCGAGCGCCTCGGCGGCGCGCCGGTGCAGTAGCCGGCGGCGCGTCTCGGTGAGGTCGGAGTAGATCTGCAGGCGCAGGTCATCCCGCACGAACTCGAACCGCTCGTCGGGTTGTTCCCGCAGGATCCCCCGCGAGGACAGGCGCTCGGTGATCTCCGCCAGACGCTCCTCCGGTTCCCCGCTCGCCCGGAGAAGGAACGGGAACGAGAACTCCTTCCCGAGGACGGCCGCGACGGTGACGGCCCGCTGCTCCTCCTCGGTGAGCTCGGCCATCTGTCGGGCCAGGAACTCGGTCATCTCGCGGATCGAGGGTTCGGTCGTCGATCGATCCGCCCCGCGTTCGCGCCGGGAACGGACGATCTGCTCGACGAAGAGCGGGTTCCCACCGGTCTGGGAGTGCCAGCGGGTGATCTCCTCCGGACGCATCCGGTACTCTCCGTCCAAGGTCCGAACGAACTCCGCGAGCTCGGGGGCCGTGAACGGCCGCAGCGTGATCTCTTCGGTCCGGGTCGCCCGAC
Organism: Thermoplasmata archaeon; assembly: GCA_049799275.1. Classification (GTDB taxonomy): domain Archaea; phylum Thermoplasmatota; class Thermoplasmata; order Lutacidiplasmatales; family UBA184; genus Lutacidiplasma. The sequence goes on along the minus strand of JBARHO010000096.1, from coordinate 5,098 downwards.
CGACCCGCTCCAGCGTGAGCTTGACGAGCTCGGAGAGGGACGGGCGCGGGAGCAATGTGGCGACCACCCAGAGCGGGTGGTCCTCGATCAACGGGGCCAGGTACCCCAGGAACTCCAGGGAGGGAGCGTCGGCCGTCTGGAGGTCCTCCAGGATCAGGAGGACCGGATGGGAGGCCGCATGGGAGAGGAGTCGGTCCGAGAGCTGGGAGAACACCCAGCTGGTCCCTCCTTCCCCGCTGAAGCTCGGGGCGACCATCTGTTCCAGGAGACGGTCGTCGAACCGGTCGGGCTCCTCGCCGGGTCCCTCCATGCGGGGCACGAAGCCTAGGAGGACCGGGTCGGGGCCGGCGGCCGGGACGAACGCGAGGGCCGAGGGGCGGAACGCTCCACGGCCCGAGGCGTCCTCCTCGGACCCGAGGTGCTGGAGGGCCTGGCTGATGAGATGGAGCGGCGGAGGGTTCTCCAAGGCGGGAGCCCGACCGGAGAGGACCTCCATCGGGGCGGAGCGGGCCTCGCGGGCCAGCTCCTGGGCCAGGAAGCTCTTTCCCACGCCCACATCGCCGAAGATCCAGGTGAAACCGCCCCGGCCCTCCCGCGCCGTTCCGAGGCGGGCCCGGAGCGCGTCGAGGATCTCGGCCCGCCCGATGAACGGTCGGGTCCCCTCTTCGGTCGGTGGCATCAGAGATGAGAGGGGGTTCCTGACCTATATCATGCTCGTTTCGCGGGGGCGGGCAGGAAGGGCAGCGGGACGACGCGGGCCGGGACCAGGCGGCCGCGCAGATCCACGCTGAGCTCCGTCCCGGGCGCCTGGAGCGGGGGAGGGAGGTAGGCGAGCGCGATCCCCACGTTGAGGGTCGGGGAGAGCCCACCGCTCGTCACCGTGGCGACCGGGGCGCCGTTCGCGAGGACGGCCGTCCCGTGCCGGGGGATCGCCCCGGGGGCATCGATCCGGATCCCGGTCAGACGGACCGGCACCCCTTCGCGCTGCTGTTTCTCGAGCGCCTCCCGGCCCACGAACGGATGGTCCAGGGTGACGAACCGTTCCTGACCGGCCTCGAGAGGGGTGTGGTCCCGATCGAAGTCCTGACCCGAGAGGAGGTAGCCCTTCTCCAGGCGGAGGGTGTCGCGGGCGCCGAGACCGCTTGGGACGGCCCCTGCCGCGAGGAGGCGGTCGAAGAGCGAGGGTGCGTCCTCCCCTCGAACGAAGAGCTCGTACCCGAGCTCCCCCGTGTACCCGGTTCGGCTCACCCAGATCCCATCCAGGAGATCCCGGGGGAACTGGGCGCCCAATCGGCCCTCGACCGGGATCGCCGAGCGAGAGGATCCGGGGAAGAGCCGGCCCTCGTAGAACCTGAGCCCCTCCGATCGCCAGCCCATCACGGACGTGAGGAGGTCGCGGGACCCGGGGCCCTGCACGGCGAGGATCGCGACCTGATGGTTCCAGGCCTCGACCCGGGTGTCCGGTCTCCGATGCTGGCGAAAGAGCTCGAGGATGCGGGCGGCCCGGGCGGCGTTGGGCACGGCCAGGAAGGCGGGGATCGACTCGCCGCCCGCGTCGAGGCGCGTGATCAGGAGGTCGTCGACCATCTGGGCCGCCAGGTTGAGGAGGAAGGTGTAGTGGGTACGACCCGGGGAGAGCTTGGTCACGTCCGCGGTGGTCCGGCGGCTCAACAGACCGGCCGCGCTCGCGCCCGTGAGCGTCTGGATGCCCATGTGCGATACGTCGAAGATCCCGACACCGTTCCGGACGGCCTCGTGCTCGGCGCGGATGCTCTGATAGTAGAGCGGCATCTCCCTGCCGGCGAACGGTACCAGGTGGGCACCGAGCCGTTGATGGACCGGAAAGAGCGAGGTCCGCTGGAGCTCGAGGGGCGGCCGCTCGGGGATCGGGGTCAGGGTTCCGGTGCTCATGTCACGATCTCGTTCAGCCGATCCTCGGCGAGCGCCCGGCGGACCTCGAGCGCCAGTCGGCGGCCCGAGCTCATCGGGGTGCGCCACAAGGCGTTGGCGTACGGATGGCCCAGGGCGAGATGGATGTTCGTGCCTCCCCCGATCCGCGCGGCGACGTCGAAGACCGTGAGGTGCCCGTCGCTGTCGATGCAGGTCTGCAGGCAGAACGGTCCGATGATCCCGGGGGCGTAGCGCCCGCGGGCGGCGGTCACGAACCGCTCTCCGAGCCGGAACACCTCCTCGAGGATCGACTCGCGGACCGTCAGCGTGCCGTGGCCGACCACCGTGTACTGCGGGACCCGGGCGCTCTCCGGGAGCTCGAGCTGCTGGGCCGCGGGCAGGCGCACGAGGCCGTCCAGCGAGCTCTCGCGGCGCTCATCGACCCCGAGGAGCTCGAGCCCTTCCCCGGCGGGGGCGAGCGGGGAGAAGAAGTAATTGAAATTGAAGACCGGACCCACGACATAGCGCTCGATGCGGGCCCCCTCGAGGTCCGCGGGAGCGATGATCTGGCGCTGGATCAGGCCCGCGCTCTTGTGCTGGAACTCCTCAAAGCTCGCGGCGGTGAAGAACCCGCGCTCGAGGCGACGGGTCGCGTGGGGCAGCTTGACGATGGCGAGCCCTTCGATCTCCTGCGGCGACCCGATCCGCTCGGGGATCGGGATGCGGGCGTGTGCGAGGAGGTCGTAGTAGTTGTCCCGCTCGGTCCGCTCCTCGATGCGCAGGAGCGCCCGGGAACCGACCATCGGGACCCGAAGGCGGTCCTCCAGGTCATCGAGCGGAACGTACGAGCTCAGCGCCCGGTTCGGGACCAGGAGCACGTGATGGGCGCGGAGCCTCTCCTGCTCGGCATCCGCGAGGAGATCGAGGAACTTGGGGTACGTCCAGACCTCGTCGACGCAGCCGTGCTCGATGATCCCGGCCGCGTCGCGCCGGGCCCGGAAATAGCGCTGGTACGTCGCCTCCCGGCCGGCCTGGGCGAGCACGAGCGTACGGAAGCCCTCCGTCACGGCCCCGTCCGCGATGTCGAGCGCGGAATGGGAACCGACGGTCCCGATCACCGGCTGGTGGCCGTACCCCGAGAGCAGGGACGCGATCTCGTCCCGAGGGATCGTCATCGTTCCTCGCCTCCGTTAGAGCAGTTTCAACGCCCGGGCCACGCGTTCGGCGGTGAGCGGCGACTCCATGACGCGGGCTCCCGTGGCATCCGAGACCGCGTTCGCGACCGCGGCGATCGTCGGGATGATCGGGGGCTCGCCCAACCCCTTGAGCCCGAACGGCCCGGCGCCGAGGAAGCCTTCGATCGGGATGACGTCGATGGGCGGGATCTCGCCGAGCGTCGGGATACGGTAGTCGAGCAGCTTCGGGTTGAGGAGCCGACCGGTCCCGGCCTCCCAGCTGGTCTCCTCGGTCAGCGCCTCGCCGAGGCCCATGACGACCGCTCCTTCCACCTGCCCGCGGAACATCACGGGGTCCAGTACCTTCCCGACATCCACGAGGGCCGCGAGCCGGCGCACGGTCACCGCGCCGGTCTCCCGGTCCACGGCGGCGTGCGCCACGTGGACCACGGCGGTGAAGTCCGTGTACGGATAGAAGGTCCCCTCGAGCACTCGCGAGTCATCGATCTTTCCCGACGTGCCGTAATGGCGGCCGTCGGCCACGATCCCTCCCGCCGCGCGCTCCGCGGGGGTGTAGAGCTCGTCGAGCGATCGCCGGATCCGACCGGACCGGACGATCATCTTTCCGTTAGACGCGTGGAGCGTGATGGCGGCGCGGGTGCCCATGCGCTCCCCGAGCCGGGCAAGGATCGCCTCCGCCGCCTTCTCGACCGCCTGGCCCAGGGCCGCCACGGTCCGGCTCCCGAAGACGCCAGAGTCGAACGGAGCGTGGGCCGTGTCGAGCGACCGCACCTCGATCATCGAGGCGGGAAGACCCAGGACCCGCTCCGCGACGGCCGCGAGACCTCGAACGACACTTCCCGTTCCGATCTCGCCCTCTCCCTGCTCGATGACGAGTCCGCTCGTCGAGAGCGTGAGACGGGCCTCTCCCCCCGCTCCGGTACCGGTCGACCAGAACCCGACCCCGATCCCGATGCCCTCGTCCGGCGCCTTGGTCCGGCGCCACGCGAGGGCGATCTCGCGCGCCCGCTCGAGCGCGGCGGTGAGCCCGAAGGAGGTGACGGTCTGTCCCAACGCGGTCTCATCGCCCTCCCTCCACGCGTTCTGCAGTCGGAACTCGATCGGATCGACCCCCAACCGATGGGCGATCGAGTCGAGGTGCGACTCCGCCATGAAAGCGCACTGCGGGGCGAAGGGCGCCCGATGGGGCCCGAACGGGGACTTGTTCGTCCGAATGGCGTACCCCTCGAGCTCGACGGCCGGCGTCCGGTACGGGCCGAGCAGGAAGCCGATCGCATACCCGACCGTGAAGTCGTTCCCGGGGAGCGAGTCCCCGCAATCCAGGAGCAACCGGATGCGTCGCGCGGTCACGCTGCCCCGCTTGATCGCGGTCTCGTAGCGGACGACGGAGGGCAGGGTGGACCGGCCGAGGAGGAACTCCTCGCGATAGGTGAGGGCGAGCCGGACCGGCCGGTGGGAGGCCTGCGCCAGGAGGAGAGCGAAGGGCTCGAGCATCGCGGCCCCTTTGCCGCCGAAGCCGCCCCCGACCCACGTGGGCTCGACGACGATCTTCTCCTCGGGGATCCCCAGGACCTCGGCGAGCCCCTCGCGGACCCCGAAGGGGCTCTGGGTCGCGCTCTTGACGTAGTAGGTCCCGTCGGTCACCCGAGCGAGACATGCGTGCGGTTCGAGGGGGACCTGCTGCACCCCGGAGGTCCGGTAGGTCTCGGAGTGGACGAGGTCCGCCTCGTGGAAGGCGGCATCGAGATCCCCGTGACGAGCGTGGACGTGCCCGACGATATGCGGGGAATCCTTCGCCTCGTCCCCCGGCCAATCCGGGAAGAGCTCCTCGATATCGGTCACGATCGGAAGAGGATCGATGTGGCTCACGACCGCGCGCGCGGCGGCCCGGGCCTCGCCGAGGGTCTCCGCGGCGACGGCCGCGATCGGCTGGGACAGGTAGGTGACGTCGGGCTCGGGGAAGAGCTGCCCGCTCGCCGAGGGCGGAAGGAGATCCCGCGCCTCCTGAGCGC
>JBARHO010000095.1:0-9697 GCA_049799275.1 Thermoplasmata archaeon | reverse complement strand
AGGTGCGGGCGTTCGCGGAGGCCCACGGGATCGAGTACCAGCGGGTCCCGATGCCGAACGACGCGGACGAGGTCGTCGAGGCGTTGGCCGCGCGGATCCTTGGACCTTCCGCTCCTTCGAACCCGCGGGCCGGTTGACCCCGGGCCTCTCCGGCGTCCGGGGCGCGTGTTGTCCCCGTGCGCCACCACACGCGTTTATCCTCAACGACCAGGTCGGCGGTCCCAGAGGAGGGTCGCATGACACCTCCCCGAGATCGGACCGCCCGGTACGCGTTCGCGAGCGTGGTCGCCACGTTCGCGATCGCGCTGCTGATGACGGTCCCTAACGCCGGAGCCACCATGGTGACGAACTCGCCTGCCCTGACGCCCCAGCCGACGCCGCACACCCAGCTCAACAACTCCGAACAGATGCCGGCGTTCCTGAACGGGACGGTCGTGAACACGATCTACCTGCAGGGGAACTTCGTCGGCACGTTCAACACGCACAATTCCACCTTCGGGATGGAACCGAACGCCGGACAGGCCGCGATCGGCGTCACGCCGAACGTCGTGCCGACGGCCCGGGACACCATCCCCACGTTCACGGTGCTCGTGCCGTGGTGGGGCAACAAGAGCGCCCCGTACGCCCCCGCCTATGATCCGGCCAAGTACGGCATCCAGGTGATGTGCGCGCCCGCGACCGTGGCGGTCTGCTGGGACCACCCCGCGACCATCGACGTTCCGGGTCTGGGCGTCGTCCCCCTGCCGGGGCACGATCACCTGATCGGGACCACCGCCGGGTTCAAGGACACCTGGTGGACGCTCGCCGTGGTGCTCGTCTACGACCACCACGTCTGGCCGAACCTCGCCGGGACCCACGGGATCACGTCGATCGCGCTCCTCAAGGATGCCCAGCACCTCGGCCTGGTCTCCTCGAGCCTGCCGACGAACGACTTCCTGAACTTCGCCGTGGCGAGCCCGAGCGGGGCCTACAACGCGACGGAGCCCCCCGCGAGCAACGCGCTCCAGCTCTCCGAGCAGATGCCCGCGTTCCTGAACGGCACGGTCGTGAACACGCTCTACGAGAACGGGTTCTTCACGAGCAGCAACGCGACCCACGCGCACGCCTACGGGATGGAACCGCTCCTGGCCGGTGCCGGCATCGGCGCTCCGGACGTCCGCGACCCCATCAACCCGAACGATGAGCCCGATTTCATCGTGCTCGTCCCGTGGTGGGGGCCCGCGAACGACTCGTACGCGCCCGCGTACAACCCCGCGGCGTACGGCATCAAGCTGGATTGCGCTCCGGAGTCGATCACGCTCTGCTACGACCACCCGGCCACGATCAACGTCCCCGGCCTCGGCGTGGTGCCCCTCCCCGGGCACGACCACCTGATCACGACGGCCTTCGGGCACACCGATACCTGGTGGAGCCTGATCGTGGTGCTCATCACGAACGCGAGCGTGTTCCCGAACCTTTCCGGCACCCACGGGATCACGTCGCTCGCCGCGCTGACCGCGGCCCAGAACGCCGGCCAGGCGTCGGCGGACCTGGACACGAACGCCTACCTGAACTTCGAGGTCGTGTAGGTCCACGTAGGATGAGGAGCTCGACCGGTCCGGGGGAGGCCGAGGGGCCTCCCCAACCTATCCCGCCGAACTTTTTCGGACGACGTGCCGCTAACCGGAGGATCGGGACCGATGGGGGCCTATCCCGATCTCACGGTCTTGAGAGCGGTGCCCCACGAGATCACCTGGTCGAGCACCGTGGTGAGCGAACCCTCATGCCGGGTGGTCGGCTTGAACGTCGTCCAGTTCTCGAAGTCGGTGAGCAGGGAGATCAGGAGCTGGGCCCGGACGGTCGCGACCTGGACCTCTCCCATGACCCCGCGAAGTTGTTCGACCGCCCGCGCGCCCCCGGCGCTCCCGTAACTGACGAACCCGGCCGCCTTGTTGTTCCACTCCGCGTACACGAAATCGATCGCGTTCTTCAATGCGGCCGGGATGCCGTGATTGTACTCGGCGGTCACGAACACATAGGCGTCGAAGGAGGCGACCTTGGCGGCCCACGCCTTGGTGTGGGCCTTGCTGTACTTCCCGGCCGAAGGGGGGATGGGCTCGTCCAGGAGCGGGAGCGACTGATCCTTCAGATCGACCAGCTCGAACTCGGCGTCCGTCCGCTTCTTCGCGATCTCGTAGACCCACTTGGCGACGGCCTCGCCGTTCCGGCCCGGACGCGTGCTCCCCAGGATGATACCGATCTTGATCATGGACGACCCCGACCTCTCGGACCTCGATCCGTACCCCGCTCATAGCCGCGGGCTTTCCGAGATGTAAGCTACTGGAGGCTCGGCCATCCCCCCGCGATGTCCTCGGACCCACTCGATCCGGTCCATCGCTCGCCCAGGCCAGGACGAGGTCCTTGGAGGGGTACGGGTCTGCCCGGGGCGCCTCCTCCGGGCCGCCTACCCGCAGGGTTACGTACCCGCTCGACCGTGGCCCGCTCGCCCGATGCCTCCATCAACCCCCAAGACCGACTGGCGCGCGTGGCTTCGCCGATGGGACCGTCAACAGTCCGGCCACGTGTTCGACCGCGAGGAGCGATACACCGCGATGCTCGACACGTTGGAGGCCCTCCTGCCCGCCCGGTTCACCGTGGCCGACCTCGGCTGCGGGCCGGGATCGATGACCCAGCGCCTGGCGAAGCGATTTCCCAAGGCCCACATCATCGCGATCGATTTCGATCCCCTCCTGCAACGGATCGGTCGCGAGGCGATCGGTACGCAGGGCGGCCGGATCGAATGGATCGAGGCCGACTTCCGTCGACCGGATTGGAAACGCGCGCTGCCCGTCCCCCGGATCGATGCGGCCGTGAGCACGACCGCGCTCCACTGGCTCCGCCGGGCCCCGCTCCGGCGGCTCTACCGGGACCTCCACGGCCTGCTGCGTTCTCGCGGCGTGTTCCTGAACGGTGATACGTTCCCGGAGCCGGCCTCCCATCCCCTTTTCCGCAAGGTCGCGGAGCGCGTCGGCCACGCGCGGGCCCGGGCGGGACGCACTCCCGGCTGGGAGGCCTGGAGCGAGTGGTGGAGCGCCATCGAGAAGGACCCTACCCTGTCCGATCTGGTCCAGGAACGGCGGTCCCGCTTCCCCTCCCACCATCCCCGCGAGGAGAACCTCGACATCGAGGAGCATCGATCGGCCCTCGTCCGGGCGGGCTTCCGCGAGGTCGGGGTGCTCTGGCAGGAGTTCGACAACCGCGTGCTCTTCGCGGCCCGATGAGGCCGGCACCGAGCGGGGTCTAGCTCGTCTCGATCAGCTCATCGAGCATCCCGACCGGGGGGCACCCGAACGAGAGGAGCTGATCGTGGAAGCGGAGCAAGGACCCGCCGAAACGAGTCGTCAGGTACTTGGTGCGAAGGTCGAGGATGGCGAGCTTGCCCAACGTATAGGCGAAGTACTCCGGATTGAAGGTGCCGCGGAGCGCCTCCCGCTGTGCGGGGAGCTCCTCGAAGTAGGCCTCTCGCTGGAAGAGCGCGGTCGCTTCGGGGAGCGTCATCCCCTGGGTATGGAGACCGATCGACGCGATCAGCCGGCAATCGCGTAGGAGAGCATCGTGGATCTGGGCCGCCTCCTGCTCGGCCGTTCCCGCCCCCAGCCCGGCCTCGACCGAGAGCTGTTCGCAATAATGGGCCCAGCCCTCGGTGAAGGCGGTGGAGAGGTAGGCCTTCCGGGAGAGGGAGTGGGTCGAGCGTCGGAAGTGCAGGAACTGGAGGTAGTGTCCGGGGTAGACCTCGTGGACGGTGATGTTGCGCAGCATCGGGCTGTTGAAGGAGCGGAGCCACTCCTCCTGCTGTTCCGGGGTCCAACCGGGATCGACCGGGGTGACGAAATAGATCCCCTCGTCCCCCGCCTCATCGAACGGCCCCGGTGGGTTCATGCTCGCGGTCGAGGTGGCCCGCCCGTACGTCGGGGTCTCCTCGACCCGGCAGGTCGCCCCGTCCGGGATGCTCACCAGCTTCCGCGATTCGACGAACCGCTTGACCTCGTCGACGTACCCACGGGCCTGGGGGATGAGCCGCTCAGCGGTCGGATGCTCCCGGAAGAGCCGCTCCAGGAGATCCGGTACGGGGACGGGCGGCCGCTGTCCTTGGGCGATCTCCGCGAGGCGGGCCTGATTGCGACGTAGATCGGCCCGGCCGCGCTCCAGGATCTCGTCGAAGGGAGAGCGGATCCCTTCGCGCACCCAGAGGAGCCGCTGGAACCGAGCGGGACCGAGCGCGAAGTCGGAGGTCGAACGGGGGAGGTACTCCTGGCGCATCGCTCCCAGATAGGCGCTCACCGCCTCCTCGGCCGGCCCACGGACCTTTTCGAAGGCGATGCCCAGTTCCCGGGAGGTGCCCGTGGCGAACTCCTGGGCCTCGGCAAAATGCGACGGCAGTCCGCCGCCGATCGCGAACGTGAGCCGGAGGAAGGGCTCGGGGAGGGCGGGTTGGAGCCGCTTCCGGCCCACCTCGAGCGCCTCGGGAACGGCCTCGAGGATCTGCGTCATCGCTCGCACGCGCTCGTCCGCGGGTTCGTACGCCCGCACGAGGTACGGGGTGAGGGAGATCTGCCCGACGTAGATCATCGGGTTCCGGTCGTAATCGTGCGTGTCCTCGAGATCGAACACGGCGCTCTCGAGGAGCAGGCTCAGGAGGGTGCGATCGAACCGTCGAGGGATGGGGAGATCCGACACCGGGAACCTCTCCAGTCGACCGAGAAGGGTGCGGGCACGCTCGACCCATCGATCGGTCCCGGCCGGCGAAAGATCCGGTAACCGACCGTCGTACCTGTGCAGCCCCAAGAAGACCGCGAAGGTCGGCTGCAGATCGAAGACCGCTTCGACGACCTGGTCCTCCAGCGAGGAAAGGTCGGCGCTCGCTCCAGTCCCCCCTGAGCTCGGATCGGTTTCGGCGCCCAAGCGAGCGGTCGATCCGGTCCGGGTATATACCTACCTATGTTGAGCCGAAGCGAGGGTGGCCGCCTTCCGAGCGCCCCGGTCCGGGGCGTCCCGGTCGGTCCCTCAGGACGGAACCGTCCTTTAGACGCGATTCAATCCTTCCAGGTCATCCGGCAGGTCGCGCACCACGAACCGCGCATCTCGGTCCCGCACAGAAAGCAGTGCGTCGCGGAGGAGGTCGGACCCGTGGGACCGGGGGTGGCGCCGGCCGTTACGACGCCGGAAGTGGGTCCTCGTGAAGAGGTCGATGGTCCTCCGGCCGGGACGGCAGAGCTCCCGGTCGGGTCCGATGCGTCCGAGGCCTCGGGGCCCGATTCGTTCTTGTCCTTTCGGAACCGACGGAAGAGGGGCGGCATCACCGAAGAGATGCGTGCCTTGGGTTCTTAGACTATCTGCTCCGGTCGACAAGGATAGCTATTTCCCGTCCTCGGCGTAGGCGGCGACATGGCCCCAACGCCGTCCGAAAGACTGTCGCGCATGGGACTCACCCTTCCGCCGCCCCCGCGCCCGGCCGGGTCGTACGCGCCCGTGGTGGTGGAGGACAATCGGGCGTGGGTCTCCGGGCAGATCGCCAACGAGAACGGTCAGGTGCTCCACCCGGGCCTGGTGGACCGCGACGTCTCGATCGAGACGGCCCAGGAGGTGGCGCGGCATGCGACCCTGCAGGCGTTGAGCGCCCTCCAGTCCACCCTGGGTTCGCTGGAGCGGATCTCGCGGATCCTCCGGGTCGGGGTGTATGTGGCCTCCTCCCCCGGGTTCGTTCGTCATCACGAGGTCGGCAACGGTGCGACGGAGCTCCTCATCGAGCTCTTCGAGGAAGCGGGCCGCCCCGCACGGGTCTCGATGGGAGTGGCCGCGCTCCCTCTGAACGCTCCCGTCGAGGTCGAGCTCCTCGTCTCGCACACGTGACGGGTACCCGTGAACCGCACCGCGTGGGACGGGGTCTTCCGATCCGGTCGGGACCTCTACACCCGTAACGCGGAGCCCGGGGTCAAGGTCTACGGGGAGGCCCTCCGAAGGGAGGACGAGGTCGAGTACCGGCTCTGGGACCCGTGGCGCTCGAAGCTCGCCGCGTTCGTCCTCCGGACGCCGGACCTTCCGGCACTGCCCTCCCCGGTCCGTTCCATCCTGTATCTCGGGGGGGCGCACGGGACCACGGTGAGCCACCTCGCGGACATCTTCCCGAACGCGACCCTCTTCGTGATCGAGAAGAGCCCGACCTCCTTCTCGCATCTCCTCTCGCTCGGCAAGCGTCGCGAGAACGTGCTCCCGATCCTCGCCGACGCTCAGCTGCCGGAACGCTACGCCGCCGACGTGGGACCGGTCGAGCTCCTCTACCAGGACGTGGCCCAGCGCGCGCAGGCCGGGATCTTCGCGGAGAACGCGGCCGCGTGCCTCACGGCGGACGGTCGCGGACTGCTCATGGTGAAGGTCCGTTCGGTCACGCAGACCAGGCCGTCCCGGTCCGTCATTCGCTCCGCCCAGGAGGAGCTCTCCTCGGCCGGTCTCAAGGTGACCTGGTCCACCGAACTGACCCCGTTCTCTCGGGACCACGTCGGGCTCTGGATCGAGCCGGTGTGAGGGACACGTTCCACCGTTCAGACGGCGCACGACTGGAAAATACCCTCCGCTCGGTCGGACGGCCGGGTGGTCGGAGTGGCACGGGCGGACGGACGGGAGGCGGGCGGTGAGAACGGATCGGTCCGCCCTAGGCGGGTCCTGTGGGCGGTCGGGCTCTGCGTGCTCCTCCTCGTCCCGACGGTCCTCTCGGTGGAGGGGAACCCGGCGACCCCGGGGATCGCTCTCGCCCGATCCCGGGACCCCCGCGAGCTGAGGATCGACGACCGATCTCCCTCGAACGTCGGCGCGTCCGGGAGCTCGAGCGCCTTCTCTGCCTCGATCCTGGCCCCGGCCCCGGAGATCGATGCGGGCCGGCCCTTCCCGATCCGGGCGAACGTTTCGGGAGGTGTTCCCCCCTACTCCGACGAGTGGCGGGACAGCACGGACCAGCTCTACACGGGGACCGGCTACACCGCCGTGATCCCGCTGCCGGGGAGCTACTCGACGACGCTCTTCGTGCTGGACAGCGCGGGACAGGTCATCGAGGCCAACCGCACGTTCCCCGTCGAACCACCTCCCGCGGTCCAGGTCTTTGCTCTTCGGACCACGGTCGACGTGGGGGTCCCCTTCGCCCTCGATCTCACGATCACCGGAGGGGTAGCTCCTTTCTCGCTCGAATGGGGTATCGATCCCAACATCTCGGCCCATTCCCTGGGGGTCGATCACCCGGGCAACGTGACGGAGCGGCCGGTTCCCTCCTCCCCCGGTCCGGTCTGGGTGACGATCGAACTTCGCGACCTTCTCGGCGCGAGCTTCGGCCTCACGACGGAGGTCGCGGAGGCGAGGCCACCCCCCCGGGCCACCGTGCTCTGGACGTCCCCTTCGGCCGAAGTGGGGGTCCCCCTCGGACTCACGGTCCAGCTTGCGAACGGGACCGCGCCGTACGGATGGACCGTGCGCACCCAGAGCGCCTTCCGCAACTCGACACAAAGTTCGGGGTCCCTGGAAGGCTCGGGCGAGATCCACTGGTCCGCCCTCTTCACGCTCCCCGGCTCGGTCAACGTCTCTCTCGAGCTCACGGACGCAGGCGGTTCCGCGCTCTTCGAGAATGCGTCCTGGGAGGTCCGGCCGGCTGTCGACGTACAACTGGCGACGAACGCCTCGACGCTTTGGTCCGACTCGTCGTTCCCGCTCGCCGCGTTGATCTCGGGAGGCTCGCCGCCGTACCATTTCACGCTCCTCTGGGACGGGGTCGAAGCGCTGTCGGGGAACCTCTCCGCGACGGGCGGCCTCGTCCGCAACCTGACCACCGGTCCGGCCGGGGTCCATACCGTCGAGATCGTGGTCTCCGATGCCCTCGGGGGCCACGCGACGGCATCGCTCGAGCTGCTGGTCAGCTCCGGGGCCACGGATCCCCCGTCCCCTCCGATCCCTGCTTCGGCCTCGAGCGCCGCGTCGGCCTCCGGGTCGGACGGTCTCTCCCTTCTTCTGGTCCCGCTGGTCGTCATACCGGGCGCCATCGCCGGGGCGGTGGCCCTCCTGCGCTGGAGACGCCGTTCCCACTCACGACCGATGAACGCGGTCGACATGTTCGGAACGGTGGGTTCGATCCTTCGTTCGGCGGGCGAGGTCAGCCGCGCGAACCTGATCGCCCAGACCGATGGGCTCGGCTTGGACCGGGGCGAGGTCGAGCTGGCCGTGAACATCCTCGAGGAGCAGGGCCAGGTCCGGCGATCCCGACCCGGTGACCTTCCGGAACGCTACCAATGGGTGGACGCGCGCTCCGGGCCGGACACCGCGGCGACCGAGGGGGCGACCCCGTGATCGGCCGGTCCTTCGGAGGGGTCACCTGGCTCCGCTTCGGGATCTTGGCCCTCGCGATACTTCCGAGCGGGTTCTCGCTCGTTCCGGGCCCGTTCGGCCACACGCTCGGCGTTCCGAGCGGTGTCGGTGCGCATCTCACAGGCGACACCGGGGTCGTCTCCAACTTCACGAGCGCCCTGGACCGTTTGGTGGACCTGGTCGCGGTGGCGGGAAGCGCGGTGCTGACCCTCGTGTGGGCCCGGGTCGCGTTCAGCTGGTTCTCGAACGATGTGACGAAGAAGATCCAGGCCAAGGACCGGGCGCGGGACGCCCTGGTGGGCACCCTGCTCTTCACCGCGGCTTTGACCGGCATGGCCTGGGGCCTCGCCCACTGGGTGCTGACGGGCACGTAGGTCGCCCGGGAGGGAGCCCTTGGTCGATATCGGGGTCATCGTCCAGGCCCTCCTCTTCGCGATGTTCTCGGTGTTCACCCTCGCGGTGGACGCGGTCCTCCTTCCGACGTACAACAACCTCCTCGTCCCCGAGCTCGATGCGTCGTCGTTGTACCCGGGCCTCTCGCCCTCCGGCTCCACGTCCGGATCGTTCCTGTCCCTGGCCGCGCAGTTCAGCAACTATCTCCTGGTGGACCTCGTCGATCCGCTCGTCGTGGTCCTGGTCCTCGGGATCGGCGTCGCCTACCTTCTCCGGGCGTCGTTCCGCCGGTTCTCTCCCAAGCTGGAGAACCTCTTCCCGCGTCTCTTGATCGCGGTCCTCCTTTCGAACTTCACGTTGCCGATCGCCGGAGCGATCCTCGGTCTCGCCGGTGCCACCTACCCGGTGGTCGCAGGGTTCGACGGCGGGGCCTGGCGGAACTGGACGAACCTCTCCGGGCCTGGTGGCCTCCGCTTCTCCTGGGACAACGGGGTCCTCGCCTTCGTGGTCTCGTTCCTACTGTTCTCGGTCGTGCTCCTCCTGGCCATCGCCGTGGCCGTTCGGGACGCGATGTTGGCCGTCCTGCTCGTCCTGCTGCCGATCTGCACCCTGCTCTGGCCCATCCCCACGTTGGCCCCGCTCGCTCGTCGCGCCTGGAAACTGTTCGGGGAGCTCGCGTTCTGGCCCTGCGTGGCCGTGATCCCGCTCGAGCTCGCGGTCGGTTCGTCCAGCGTCCTCGTGCTGCTCGCCTTCCTGACGTTGGCGTTGGGGTCCCCCGCCCTCATCTCGACCGCGGGAGCGCAACTGTCGGGCATCGGCTTCCCGAGCGCCGGGCCGGTGCTCGGGGCCGGCGTCGAGCGGGGGCTCCTGCAGGCCTCAAGGTCCGTGACCGGGTACCTGGGCCCGCTGTCCAGTACCCGGA
>JBARHO010000094.1:0-46859 GCA_049799275.1 Thermoplasmata archaeon | reverse complement strand
TCGCGGGCCTTCGTGAGGAGCTGGCTGCCCTCTACCGCCCGATCCTCCCGGACCGCCGAGGCGGCCCCGTGGATGATCTCGCGGACCGTACCGAGGTCCGCTCCGACGGTGGCCAGATCGATGAGGTCCTGGGTCCATGGGCCGATCGCCTCGGGGAACGAGAGCGCCGCCGGGGCCGGCCCCGCCTTCGGTCCCTCCGCGAACACCTCGAGCTGGCCGGGGAGGATGTGGCGCGTATCCCGCGAGATGGTGACCTCGAGATTGACCTCGATCCCTTTCGAGGAGAGCCGATAGGGGTGGAGACGAAGGTCGTGGGAGCTCCCCCGGAACTTCTCCACTCCCAGCGCTCGGACCGAGCGCTCCTCGTCCTCCCAACGGAAGAGGCGGATCTCCCCGCGGGCGAGCAGGCGCTCCGGGGTCTCGACGTCCTCGAGCGGGGCCTCGACGGTGAGCAACGTGGTGACCCGGAGCTCGGAGAGGAACCGGATGAACATCTGGGCGGCGAGGCTCTCATCGAACCCTTTCATGCAGAAGTACTGGAGGGCCGTGAGCGAGTCGATGACCACGCGAGAGTAATGCCGTCGGGCCATCTCCATCTTGAGCGTCTGCTCGAGCGCGGTGAACGTGACCTCGACGCTCGCGAGCTCGGGCGACCTTCGGATCCCCTCCGGGAGGTCCTTGAACTGGATCGATTCGCGGACCGTGGCGATGTCCTTGAACGGGACCCGCTCGTACCGCATGACATCCGGGATGGCGTCGAAGACGTACACCTCGTCGAGGGTGGGCCGCAACCCCCGGTGATTGACCCGCATCTCATTGGGAGGCTCCTCGAGCGTAACGACGAGCCCCCGTTCGCCCTGCCGGACCCCCTCGCAGAGGAACTGGAGCGCCAACGTGGTCTTGCCGGTCCCCGCCGGGCCCACGATGAGGTAGGGCCTCCCCGTGACCAACCCACCAAAGAGGATGGTATCGAGCCCGGGGACCCCGGTCGACACCCGGGGGGCGAGGGCCAACGGGTCGTTCTCGACCCTAGGTACACTAGTATCCTCGATGCGGTCCATGGCGATTTCTCAAGGGATTACTCAAAACGATGTTTCCCACCCCATTTAGAGGTTTGCTTCCTCGGACGCGCATAAATGCGTATCGCGATAGACTGAAGTAGGCCTTCGGGTGAGTGCGCGCGATGACCCGGACCTCGAACGGCGGGCTCGAACTGATGCGCGAGCTCGCGCGGGGCCTCCCGGAACAGCTCGCTGACGGGTTCGAGGCGGGGCGCCTCGTCGGGGCCCCCTCTCGACGAGGGATCCGGGCGGTCACGGTCGTCGGGATGGGAGGTTCCGGTATCGCCCCCCACCTCCTCGCCCCCGTCCTCGCGACCGAGACGGAACTGTCGGTCTCCCTCTCGGACGGCCTGACGTCGCCGTTCCGCTGGGATCCCAAGACCCTCACGGTGTTCGTCAGCTATTCTGGTGGTACGTGGGAGACCCTGAGCGCATACCTCGAGGCGGGGCGGAGCTCCGCCCCGCGGATCGTGATCGCTTCCGGCGGAGAGCTGGCCCGCCGGGCCCGGCGGGACGGGGTGCCCTTCGTGGCCCTCCCCCCCGGCATCCCGCCGCGATCGGCGGTCGGGTTCCAATTGGGAGCGCTCCTCGGGCTCGTCGACCCATGGTTCGATCGCCCGAACGCCCCCCGAATCCAGCGAGTCGCACGAAAGATCCGGTACCGCCAAGCGCTCTGGAGCCGACCCGATGGCCTGCCCTCCCGATTGGCCGAGCGGGTCGGCCCAAGGATGCCGACCATCTACGCCGACAGCGGGATCGGGGGCGTCGCGCGACGATGGAAGACCCAGGTCGATGAGAACGCGAAGCGTCTTGCGTCGTACGATGTCCTCCCGGAGGTCCTGCACAACGCCATCGTGAGCTGGGATGCGGTCCGCGCCCCCATCGCGCGACGGAACTCGGTCATCTTCCTCAATTGGGCGGGCGAGGACCCGCGGGTCCACGAGGCCTCCGAGTACCTCGCGCGATTGCTGGAGCGCCGGCGGGTCGCGGTCTCCTCGGTGGATATCGATGGGGCGGACCGCCTCGAAGCGATCGTCGGGGGCGTGTCGATCGGGGACCACTTCAGTCTCTTCCTCGCACAGAACGCGGGGGTGGACCCGCTGCCGTACGATGCGATCACCCGGATGAAAGAGACGCTCGAGCGTCGATGGGCCCGCGAGGGCCCGAAGTGACCCGCGGGACCGTCCGGGGCGGGGCCGAAGATTGCCCCACAGGTTCGTACGAGAGGTCTATGAGAGCAGCCTCGGTGGCCCATCGTGCCTGGGACGCCGGGAGCGCCGCGGTCGGCCAACATCGTTTCGATCGCCACGTTGGAGAGGACCCGCGCTCTGGTCCGCCAACCGGTGACCCGCCTTCTGGCCTGGACGATCGGCATCGTCTACGCCGTCGTCTCGATGCTCACCGGCGGGATGCTCCAGATCCTATCGCCCCCCGTGCACATGACGCCGTTCTGGTGGATCCTTCCCTCTGGTATCCCATGGTGGGACTACCCCGGTCTCCTGGTCGCCACTCCGGTGTTCGTGTTGGAGCTGCCGTTCGTCCCGACCATCATCATGGTCCTGACGTCCGCTGGTGTCGGTCTCGGGATGGCCGTCTCCGTGCTGCTGGCGTACCGGCTGCTGCGGCGGCCAAGGTCGAGCGCGGGCGGACCGATGGCGGTCAGCACGGCCGCCGGACTGACCCCCGCAATGATCGCCTTGGTCACCTTGGGCGCCTGTTGCTCGACCACCGCGGCGGCCACGGCCGGGATCGGGATCACGGCCCAAGCGAGCGGGACCAGTCTCAATGATCTGCTCCTGAACACCTGGTTCCTCGGTGTGTTCCAGCTGGCGATCCTCTGGATCGCCCTCCTCGCTCAGGAGCAGCTCGTGCGGGTCTACGGCTTCCTGTTCGGTTTCGGGGGTCGCTCCCCCACGGAGTTGCCGGTCCCTCCCCCGCCCGTCGACCGTCGCTTCGTCCTCGGGGCGTTCCTGCGGATCGGGCTGCTCGCCGGAGGGGCGACGTGGTCGCTCACGATGCTCGCGGAGTGGACCACCACGCCGGTCCTGGGTGCCGGGCCATGGGAGTGGGCCCAATGGGTCCTCCAGCACCAGGCCGTCGCGATACTGGCCGTGCTGGCCGCCCTGTTCCCACTCGGTCTGTACCGACATTTCGCCCCGGGCATCTCCGGGACCGGCGCCCGGATCCTACGAGGCGTGGCCGTCGCGGGCGGCATCTCGTTGCTCGGCTGGTTCCCCGCGCCGATCGCGAGCGCCGGGTTCTACGGGCTGGGGAACGAACTGCTCGGATTCTTCGGTCTCTCGGCGGCCTGGGGGGCCGTCGCGCCGGGACCCGTCGGTCCGCTCGCGTTCGGGCTGCGCGCGGGCTTCCAGTTCCTCTTGATCGGCGCCTTCGCCGTTGCGTTCGGGCTCTCCCCGCGGGCGAGCATGGCCCCGATCCTGCGGACGGTCCACCCTTCCGGAGCCGAACCCCTCGGGGCCTCCGTTCCGTTGGATCGACCGGATGTCCCCGACCGGGTTCCCCAAGAGCTGACGGCCCCGGCGCGGGAAGCTCCCTTCTCGGCCTCGGCGATCCCGGTAGATCGGTGATCGACGCACCCCGGGTCGAGGGTCGGATGACGGGGTCCCCATGATCGGAACGTACCTCATCCTCGCCACCATCGCGGCGGGAATGACCTACGTGACCGCGGTCCTGATCAAGTGGGCCGCCGAAGCGCGATCCCCGGTCCGAGCGTGGGTCGTCGTCTTCCTGATGATCATGATGGCCGCCATGCTGGCGGGAGCTCTGATCTACCTTCGGTCGCCCGGTCCCGGCTCGCTGGTCGAGGCGCTCTGGATCAGTGGCGCCCTGATGTCGATCAGCGTCTTCCCCCTGTTCGTCGCCTTCTTGCGGGAGGCACAGCGCCAGCTCGATGCCGGGGACGGGTACGTCCCCTCGGTCCTGCAGCACCAGACCGGGTTCGTGGCCGCGGTCATCGGGCTGGTCCTGCTCAACGAGCTCCTGATGGGATGGACCTTCAGCACGGCCGCCGGGGACACGCTTCCCGCGCTGAGCGGGGCCTCCGGGGTCCTGCCCTTCCTCGTCGGCCTCGTCACCTCCCGATGGTTCCTGTTCACGATGTCGGCCGAGATGATGCTCACCGCCATCCTCCTGGGCGACCGGATCCAGAAGGGGCTCCTGGTGATCCTGGTCCTCCAATCGGCCATCATGGCCCTCTCCCCGCCGGCGCTACCGTTCCCGGTCTGGATCACGACCTCGAGCTATCTGGCGAGCGCCCTCATGATCGGTCTCTTCGTCTACCTGATGGAGTATCTGTACCGGCGCCGGGAGATCGGCGATGCGCTCTCGACCTACATGGTCCGGTTGCTCGGCGTCTACTCCCTCATGATGGCCGGCCTGTTCGTCTGGCTGATCTACGGATCGGTCGGGCTCTTTGCGGCGTCGGTGGTTCTCGAGATGGTGATCTTCTTCGAGGCGGTCATCGTACCCGAACGGTTCCGCTCCGGGGCCCTCCGGTCCTGGCAACTCCGGCCCCATTGGACCTTCGCGCTCCTGCTCGGGATCTTCGTCAGCGAGATCTTCATGGGCGCGGTCCTCGACGTTCAGATCGCGCCGTCGTTCTACGTGGGCGCTCTGCCGGGGCTCGCCCTGAGCGGACCGGTTCCGACGGTCCTGGCGAACGCGTTGTCGAACGGGTTCTGGTTCCTGGTGCTCATCACGGGATCGACGTGGTTCCTTGTGATGATGGGGCTCGAGATGGGGGCGCTCTTCTACTTCAAGTTCCGCGAGACCCGGAACCGGGAGACCCGAGGACGGATGGTCCTCACGATGGGTTCCTACGCCGCCTTCGCGACGTTCTTCCCGAGCATCTACTACGCGGCCCTGTTCCCGAACTGGCCGTCCGGGACCGCGGTCCCGGTGCTCGGCTGGAGCATGGGGATCGGCTCGGCGCCGCTCGCCCCCTCCGTGTTCCTGGTGATCCTCGTCACCTACGCGGTCATCGGCTCGGCCTCCGTGCTGTTCGGCCGTCGCGCGGTCTGCTCCGTGTTCTGCACGGCCGCGCTGATGTACCAAGGTACGACCATCAACACGATGAGCTCCTTCAACCGGACCTCTCCGGTGGCACGAAAATATCTGGGGAGCCGCTTCTCGCGCCTCTACTCCCTGACCACCGCGGCCATCATGGTCTCGTTGGTCGCGGCCTCCGTCACCTCGTACCTGGACCAGATCGGTCGGTTGGACCTCACCGTCGGAGGGGCCGACCCGACCGTCTTCCTCTTCGGTCTCTCCTTCGGCGTGATGTGGTTCGTGCTCTTCGTCACGATCCCCTACGCGGGCAACTACAACTGTGTCACGATGGGGTGGTGCTATACCGGCACGATCGCCCAGGCCTTCCAGAAGATCGGCTTCTTCAAGCTGAAGGTCCGGGACCGCAACGTGTGCAAGAGCTGCACGACCCTGGATTGCGCGAAGAGCTGCCCGGTCGGGCTGGTGGACATGCCCGGGCACTTCCGGACCAAGGGGGAGTTCCGCAGTTCGAAATGCTGTGGGGTCGGGAACTGCGTCGGGGCGTGCCCGTACAACAACCTCTACATCTCCGATTTCCGGCACTGGGTGGCCCGACGGCTGGGCCGTAGCGACGTCCCCCCGCTCGGCGCCCGGCTACCGATGGTCACCTCGAGGACGGCGAGCTCCGGACGACCTTCGATCCAGCTCGCGTCTATCCCTTCGCTCCCGGACCGAAGCCAGATCGCCGAGGTGAACGGATCGTGACGACGGCCGTTCTCACCGGTACCCAAGGCCGCGGAGCGAGGGGCAAGTGACGGCCGCGCTCCCTCCGATCGGATGGGGCCTCCTCCCCTACCTGATCGTGGCCGGTTTCATGATCTTCGGTAATCTCTGGTTCATCCGCCGGCTGTTTCCGAAGGAGGGGGGACCCCCCAACTATGCGACCGTCATCATCGTCGTCGGCCTCTTCCTGATGTCGATGGCCCTATGGATGGCCATCATCGGCGCCGTGGAGAGCCCCACCGCCGCCTCCGTAACGTGGGTCTTCGTCGCCGGGAACAGCGCCATGGGGGTGTTCGGGGTGTGGGTCATCGGACTGTTCTTCCGGGCCGAGGAGCGGCGCGTGTCCACGAAGAGCTGGCTCTGGCCGGTGGTCTTCGCCGTCCTGCTCCTCGGCAACGAGATCCTGATGGGGACCTCCTACGTGCTGGCCGAGTCGGGCAACCTCGCCTATTCCACGGCCACCACGAACGGTCTGCTCGAGCTCCTCAGCGCGGGGATCAACTCGGTCTGGTTCTTCTGGGCGATGGCGCTCAACATGGCGCTGCTCATCACGTGGGTCCCGATGTCCCGCGCGCAACGCACGGCCCTGCTCGGGTTCACGCTGTCCTCTCTGGTCGGTCCCTGGGTCGTGAACGACCCGGTCGTCGGGGCGCTCGGGATGGGCGGGGTCATGGCCTTCGTCCTCAGCCTCATTTATCGCGAGATCCGCAAAGGACCCGTGCCGATCCCCTATCTCCGGACCGCGGCCGGGATCGCCGGAGGGTTTGCCGTGATGGCGTCGGGGGAGATCCTCTACGTGCTCCAGCCGAACAGTGTGCTGAACGCGCTCCCCTTCGCGCTGGCGACGTTGCTCGTGATGAGCACGGAGCTCTTCCTCCTGGCCCGTTGGGGGCTTCGGAACGGCACGGTCGTCGAGGCCACAGTTCGGCTGCCGTTGAGCCGGCCCGCAGACTCCCCGTCGCCGCCCCTGCCCGAGTCCTGAACGGCCTCCTCGCGGCCCGCTCGCTCTTCAGCGGTACCGGGCTGCTCTCAGCGTCGCCTAAGGACCGGGCCATGACGGCATGCGGCGGTCCCCGGACCCACGCGCGATCAGGGCAGGGATCTCGGATGCGGGGAATAGCTAGCGCTCCCCTCCCCGGCCCGCAATTCCCCGCCTGTGCCTCGACGGCTCTGGGAGGGCAAACGGGCGACGCGTGTCAATATAGGTCGATCCGGCCCAGCGCTGCGGTGCGGCTGGCTCAGAATCGATCAGGGTACGAGACGGAGACTAAGGGTTCATCTCAGGGATGGGGACCTGTCCGACGAAGTGGCAGCCAGGTCCCGCCGTCCGGCACGGAGCGTCACGGGGGAGCCCCGCACAGGGCGGCGCGGGCCGCTCCTCGGACAAGCTCGGACCGGGGAACGCGAAAAGGGCCCCCCGGAAATGCCCCCGGATATCCTCTCGGACGCGCTCCGAGGAGCCATCGTACCGGCGACCCCCGTGCTCCTTTCGGTCGCCCGCTGCATATGGGACCATGCGGAACCTCTGATCCGTGTCAACAACGGGGTCACGATGGAGACCCAGTTCCATCCGAGGCCTCGGTCCCGCCGGCCCTGCCCCGTGCCATGTGAGAACTCCTTTCCCGTCGATCGATCTTTGGCCGTCCGGTTCTCCGTCCCCGCGGCGTCCGTCCGAGTGGCGAAGCTAGGGCCGGGTCCGAGAGAGCTCACCCTCTTGGTGCCCGCCGAGCTCACCGCATATCCGTTGTTGTTCGTCAGTGAGGATGTCGAACCCCAACACAAGCGACCGATCGTCTACCACTTTCTCTACTACGACGTCCGCCCCGGCCGGATCACCTCTACTGCCTTGGGCCGTGTCGATCGGATCGTCCTAGCTCTAAGGGACGAACAGGTCCGCGCAGTGACCCGCGACATCTTTCCGGAACGCACTGTGCGATCCGTCGCCATGCCGGCGCCTCGGTGGCTTGCGGAGATCACTGCTTCCCCGGATCGGGTCTGAGCCGCTCGGCACGCGCGCCGCGTCCGATCAGACAACTGAGCTGAGCTGAGCCCGCCCGTATCTCCACGAGGCCAGCGGCCCGGGCCTGCATGAAAAGGCATCCCCCATAGCCCCCCCTGCATCCGCGTTCGGTACGACGATTCTTCCGGGTTCCCTCCTGACTTCGCAGGAAGACGCCCCTCTCGCTCCTCTCATCGCATGGTGTGGGAAAGAGCTGGCCGAGGCAAGCTTTAGTGACCGGATGCTGTTCACTTGGAATCAGATTGGAATGGTCGCGAGACCCCACCTCAGAGCCAGAACGTGGTTCCTCGCCTTTACGATGGTCTTCGCCTGTGTAATATGTCTCAACCTCCCGAACGCCTCTCCATCCATCGAACGGAGCTCCGCTGGCCCGATACAACATCTTGAGCGGGGAATGATCTCCGCTGACCAAACAATGCTGACCGGGCTCAGTTGCGGCGAGATACTCTCTTACAACTTGATCAACGACACGGTAGCCGACGCATACCATTCATTCAACACTTCGAGCAATTCAAGCGGCGAGGCGTACCCTAGCGGGTCCGCTGTCGCTCACGAGGTGAGCACAATGTGGTCGGGAGTATGCTCCAACTCCACTTTCGTCGGGCTGTACGAAAAATGGGTCGGCCCCGCCCATCCAGCCAACTTCTCCTATCAGGAGGCCTTCAGCAGGGCCGCCGGGATCACAGTTGTCTCGTTCGTAGTTGATTGGTCCAGCGCGTGCTTACCGGGGCCCAACCGAACATATGGGGCTTGCAACAACGAGGAATCGTGGACGGGATGGCTGGAGAACGACACGGTCACCGGACCAAGCTTGTCCCAGAGCCCCGCGTTTACCAACGGGCCTGCGGCAGTTGTAGCAGCCTGGGGCGCGGCCGGGTATTCCGTCGACCCAGTTCCCTATATTGTCGGCGGCTCGGTCGTAGTCGGATTTGTGATCGCGTACGGGATCATTCGGCATGGCCGGGCGAATAGGTTGCACGGCTCGGCCGGAGTCGTGAAGGGTGAGACGGCGGGGCTCGAACGCACTCGCACTTCGGACGAGGCTGTTCCTGCCCAGGCCACAAGTGGAGTGCCTCCCGACAATGACCCTCTCCACGACAAGGTCTGAGCCAATGAAGAACCATTCAGGCCGGCTCCGTCTTGTCTTCGCCGGATGACGCGCCTAACCCCTCGCCCTCTGGGAGCGAACCATTCTACCGGTGTTAATGGGCCGAGCAGGATCGGACCCTGAGAGCGGGCTTGACCCCGGTCCGCCGTTCCGCACTCGCATGCAGAATGTTCGCGATGGCGGCGCAGACTCCAGACGATACTGTCTTGGGACTGGGACGCCCTGAGCTACCTCCTGGGCCGAATGGGTTGGCCCTCTATCGGCGGGGGACCGGGCAGGGTGGCACTCGTGCGGCGAAATTCGCCTCGAGCTGGGCGGGTTCTGAAAGGGTAGGTGCCCGGAAAGCTTCAAGTTCAGGGTAGTTCCCTGAGGTATCGGGTGCTGAGGTAGCCTAGCCCGGCCAAGGCGCCAGATTCGAAATCTGGTGGTGCGTATGCATCGCGGGAGTTCAAAGGGCGATACGCCCTCGGAGCGTTCGCCGGAGACTCTCCCCCTCAGCGCCTCGGGCGATCTCGTCTCGGTCGATTTCGAGATCGTGCGAGGGGGCCGCTCTTCGATCGTGCAGGTCTGGGTGGCGCGGGGCGCGCTCCTCCGGACCGCGATCCGGCTGGCCGGTCACTCTCCCGAAGGGAGTGCGGTCCTGGACGGGGACGTTCCGCTCCCGATGGACTCGCCGATCACCACGTCGTGCCGGTTCGTGCTGATCCCGACCTTCTCGGGCGGATGACGGGGCCCGTCGGCCTGTCCGCTCGCCACAAAGGACTATGGGGGGGAGGAGGCCCTGTATCGTCGGGACCTACGTTCGTGGACGGTGAGCATCGGTGACGGGGGCATGTCCGATCTGCGACTCACCGCTCGAGAACGAGACCGTCCTCTGCCAAGGATGCGGCTTTCCCTCGGCCCTCTCGGCGGACGCGTCCCAGGCATTGGCCGAGCCGTTCACCTCTGCCCCCGGCCGTATCGAACGGAACCGGGGCGCGGGCTCCGCCGCGCTCCAACCGCTGGAGCCGAAGGGGACCGACGCGCAGGCCGAGCTCTGCGATCAGGTCGCCCGTGAGGTACGCTCCACCTTGGTCTTCTTCCAGCAGCTCGGGGGCGAATCCCCCGACATCGTCAACGAGATGAGCCAGGCCGCGTTGGCCGAGGCCGACGGACATACTAGCGAAGCGCTGGTCCTCCTCCGCGGGCTCGAGCGGCGCATCAATGTGCTCGCGCAGGACCTCTTCGACCGTCGCGTCGAGGACATCGAGGTCCGCCAGAAGGTCCTCCTGAACGAGGGGGTCGGCGCCGACTTCTCGTCCGAGTCCGCGCGCATCCGCGTGGAGTTCGAGTCCGTGCATCGATCCGCGGCCCTCTCGCTCCTTCAAGTGATCGACGGCCGCCTGAGCCGGATCGAGAGCGATTGGCGCGGCCTCCGCGGCCTGCTCCGCCAGATCGACGCGCTCCGCGATGCCGCGGCGGCGCTGGGCCAAGAGCCTCCCGAGGTCAACGACTCGCTCGAACGGATCCGCGAGATGCTCCGACGGTCCCCGATCGACACCGAGACGCTCGATACGATCGCCCAGCTGGCGGCGAGCGCCCTCATGCTGCTCCATGAGAACCTTCCCACGGTCATCCAGGATGAGCTCGATCGTCACGGGCTCGTTCTGAGCAAGCTTCCGGCCGAGGACCAGAGCACGCTCCGGGCGCGCACGCTGCTCGCGGACACGAGCCGGCATCTACGCAAGGGCCATCTGGCCGAGGCCAGCCAGCAGCTCCGCGAGCTCCGCGAGGCGATGAAGGAGTTCGGGCCCGTGGGTCCGACCACCGTTTGGACCGGGCCCACGTCCGCCGAGCCGGTAGTGGGTCCCTCTCCGGATGTGCCGGACCGTGCCCCGGCCCCCTCGACCCCCGCCGACCAGCTCGAGCGGCTGTTGAAGAAGGCGCGGGACCTCGCCGGCCGCGTCCGTACCTTACCTCCGGATAGCGAGGTAGGGTACGAGGCCGCCCAAGAGATCCGACACGCGACGGACCTGCTCCGGGCGAAGCGATTGGAGGAGGCCGAGCTCACCTTGAGCCGGCTCATGCGCACGCTCGATTCGGAAAAGCTGAGGGGGAACTGACCGTGGACGCGGGGTCCGGGACACCTACCAATCTGACCGAGCGGCTCGCGCTATTGATGACCAACGCCGGGCTCCTGGAGGCCGAGGGGGTCCCATTCCCGATCGGCGAGATCCGGGAGGCCTTCGGCAGTGCGCTTGAGCTCGGAGATGGCGTCGCGGCCGAGTCGGCGCTCCGCCGGGGAGAGGTCCTGTACGAACGTACCGCGCGGGACTGGACCTGGGTGCGCGAGCTCTTGCAGCGATCGGACGAGGTCCGCGCCTGCGCGGCTCAGATCGGGATGGACGTCCAGCATCTGGACGCCCGGGTCGGGGACCCGCGTGAGCAATTGCGGGCCGGCCGGTTCTCCGGAGGGGCCCTGGAACGCGCCGCGGCGAGCGCCTCGCTCGCGTTGGCCGTGCTGAACGACGCGATCCCCAAGTACTGCGTGCAAGAGGCGGCCAAGCTGGGCCATGCCATCCGCAAGGCCCGGGACCGCGGAGAGAACGTGCGGGACGCCACCGAGCAGTTCCGGCGGTTCTTGAACGCTCTCGAGCACGAGCACATCGTCCAGATCTCCGGCGCGTTCAGGGCCACGCGGACCGCGGTCTCCCGGATCCCGCGGGCGCCCGCGGTCCCGTCGTTCGAGGCGCGAGAGGAGGTGGAGATCCTCCTGGAGGCGCGGAACCTGGCCCGCCGGCTCAACCGGATCAAACACAATGCCCGCGACGCGCACAGCGCCGCGCGCCTCATGGGCCAGGTCCGCGCGGCCCTCAGCGAGGACCGGCGCTCGCGCACGCCCGAAGAAGAGGTCGAGGACGTCTGGAGCGACGTCGATCGCTTTGCGCACGAGCGCGGGTTCACGATCGCGGCGGAGCCGATGCGGGAGGAGACGCCGGGCCTCTCCGCCTCGGCGGCGACGCCGGACCGATCCGGGCCGCGCTCCCGTCGGGACCGAGCTACAGTGGCACGCGGACCCCGCCCGTAAGAGTTATATTCCTATCGCAAGTGGTTTATATCACTTGACTCGCCAGGGGCGCCCATCGAGGGCCGATGGGATGGAGGTGGGGGTAGTGCTCGCCATAACGCCCACCGGAAACCTGACCGTCCGTTCCCACCGAGGCACATCTCCCTCGGAAGGGACGACCGTCCGGGACCACTCGGGAGAGGTTCGGGGTCGCGTGACCCGCGTGTTCGGTCCGGTCGAGAGACCGTATCTCTCGGTCCGTCTCCGACGTGCTCCGAAGCTCGAGGAGGGCCTTCGCCTAGTAGGGGCGACCCTGGTGCGTGAGAAAGGAATCCACGATGCAACAGGATGACCTGGCCCCCAACGAGGAAAAGACGAACCCGCGGACGCAGGATCTCGCCGTTCCGATCCGGTGCTCGAACTGTGGGTCGACCCATCTGACGCGCGACTACGAGAAAGGAGAGCTCGTCTGCGACGAGTGCGGTCTCGTTCTCGAGGAGGCGATGATCGATCAGGGTCCCGAGTGGCGTGCGTTCGATTCCGAACAGGGGGAGAAGCGTACCCGGACCGGGGCCCCCACCACCCTCACGATCCACGACAAGGGTCTCTCGACGGAGATCGGTTGGAAGAACCGTGATCCGTACGGGAAGTCCATCCCGACCCGCAACCGCGCGCAGCTCTATCGGCTCCGGAAATGGCAACGCCGCATCCGGGTGTCGAACGCCACCGAGCGGAACCTCGCGTTCGCGCTGGCCGAGCTCGACCGGATCGCCTCGAGCATGGCCCTCCCCCGGAACGTGCGCGAGACGGCCGCCATGATCTACCGCAAGGCCGTGAACCGGAACCTCATCCGGGGACGTTCGATCGAGGGCGTCGTCGCGGCCTCGCTCTACGGCAGCTGCCGGCAGTGCAATGTGCCGCGCACGCTCGACGAGATCGCGAGCAAGTCCCGCATCGGTCGCAAGGAGATCGGCCGAACGTACCGGTTCATGACCCGTGAGCTCAAGCTCAAGCTGATGCCGACCCGCCCGCAGGACTACATCCAGCGGTTCTGTTCCGAGCTCAAGCTCAAGGGAGAGATCCAGACCCGGGCCAACGAGATCTTGAAGGAAGCGACGGAGCGCGAGCTCACGAGCGGCCGAGGTCCGACCGGGGTCGCGGCCGCGGCGATCTACATCGCGTCGGTCCAGTGCGGAGAGCGGAGGACCCAGCGCGAGGTGGCCGAGGTCGCGGGTGTCACCGAGGTGACGATCCGGAACCGGTACAAAGAGCTCACGGAGAAACTGAACCTCCGGGTCATGCTCTGACCGGTCGGACGTCCGTAGCTCGCTCCGATGGAAGAGCTCCTCTCCGCCGCGCTGGCCGCGGCGCTCCGCGCCCCGGTCGTCTACGCGGATGTCCGCGTCGAGGCGCCCCAGCGGTACGAGCACCTCGCCGTCCAGAACGGCGAAGCGAGCGCGCTCACGGCGACCCTTCGATCGGGGATCGGCGTCCGCGTGCGCACCCGATCGGCCTGGGGGTTCGCGACGACGGCAGGGCTCTCCCGATCCGATGCGCGGGAGGCGGGCCGTCGGGCCCGCCAGGTCGCGTCGGCGGCCAGCCGCACCGTCCGACCCCCTCTCGAGGTGGCGGGGTCCAAGGGGCCTTCGAACGGAGAGTACACGTCCCCGGTCGGGATCGATCCGTTCGGGCTCGACCTGTCCGAGAAGATCGAGCTCTTGATCGCGGCGGAGGCCGCGGTCCACACGGACCCGTCGATCAAGACCGGTCACGCCTCCTTCCAAGCGTGGCAGGAGAACAAGTTCTTCGCATCGTCCGAAGGGACCTCGTACCGCTCTCGGATCACGCATGTGGGCGCCGCGGTGCACGCGACGGCCGTCGGGCACGGCGAAGTGCAGCGACGCTGCGGCCCGACCTCCTTCGGAGGGGACTTCCGCCAGGCAGGATGGGAGTACGTCCAGGGCCTCGACCTGGTGGCCCTCGCACCCACCGTCGCGAAAGAGGCGGTCGCGCTGCTCACGGCCCCCTCCTGCCCGAAGGGACCCACGACCGTGGTCCTAGGGAGCGACCAACTGGCGTTGCAGGTGCATGAGTCCGTCGGTCACGCAACGGAGCTCGACCGGATCCTGGGCATGGAGGCCGGCTACGCCGGTCGATCGTTCGTCCACGTGGACGACCTGGAGCGGCTGCGGTACGGGAGCCCGCTCATGAACATCGTCGCGGACGCCACCGAACCGGGGGGGCTGGGGACGTTCGGCTGGGACGACGAGGGCGTCCCGGCGCAACGGACGGAGCTCGTGGTCGAGGGCCGGCTGAAGGGCTTCCTCACCTCTCGCGAGACGGCCGCCCGGATCGGCTCCGAGCGTTCCGGTGGGACCGCGCGGGCCGAGGGGGCCCATCGGGCGCCCCTCATCCGGATGACGAACATCAACCTCCTACCGGGGGATCATAGCTTCGAGGAGCTCCTTGAAGGCGTACAAGAGGGCGTGTTCCTCCTCACGAACCGATCGTGGTCCATCGATGACAAGCGGCTCAACTTCCAGTTCGGCACCGAGGTCGGACGTCGGATCGTCAAGGGAGAGCTCGGGGAGATCGTCCGGAACCCGCTCTATTCCGGTATGACCCCCGCGTTCTGGGGTTCGATGGACGCCGTCGGCGACGCGACGACCTGGCATCTTTGGGGTGTCCCCAATTGCGGGAAAGGGCAGCCCGGTCAGATCGCTCGGGTGAGCCACGGGGCCCCCGCCGCCCGCTTCCGCTCGGTGGAGGTCCGCCCGGGATGAGGACGACGCTCCGATCGCCGGCGACGGTGCTCGAGGACCTCGATCTGGTGCTGGACCGGATGCCGGTCGGGATGGACGCCGATGTGCGCCTCAGCGAGCAGGAGGCGGGCACGATGCGCTTCGCGAACGGCGCCGTGCACCAACCCCATCTCGGGAGGGAGCGCTCCGTCTCGGTCCGTGTCTCGCACGACGGTCGGCTAGGGACCGCGACCACGACGGATCTCTCTCCGACCGGGATCCGTGCGGTCATCCGCCATGCGAGCGACCTCGCCCACCTGGCCCCGCGCGAGAAGCAGTTCCCCGGTTTTCCGAGCGGTTCGGACCGGGTCCCGCCGGTCGCCTTCTCCCGGACCACCGCCACGCTCTCGCCCGAGGCCCAGATGCGGCTCGCCACCGACGCGATCGAGGCCGCGACCGTCGGGGCTCCCGACAGCCAGGTCGCCGGCGCCATCAACACCGGGTTCTCCTCGCTGGCGGTCGGGAACACACAGGATCTCCGCAGGTTCACGCGGCGGAGCTTCGTCCAAGGGAGCGTGCTCGTCGAACGGTCGGAGGTGGACCCGCCCGTCTCGGGCTGGTCCGAAGGGGCGTCGTGGGACGTTCACCGGTTCGACGCCGGTCGGCTGGGCCGCGAGGCCGCCGATCGGATGCCCCGGGTCCCGCCGAGGTCGGTGGCCTCGGGCACCTATCGGGTCCTCTTGGACGGGCCGGCCGTATCCGAGATCATCGGCGATATCGCCCACCTGGGGTTCGGGGGCCACGGGGAGGTGGAGGGTTGGAGCTGCCTCAAGAAGGACCGAGGCCGACGCTTGTTCCCGACGGCCCTCACCGTGATCGATAACGCGCGCTCTCCGCTCGGCATACCGGAAGGGATCGATCATGAGGGTCTGCCGACGCGTCGTCACTCGCTCATCGCCCATGGGGTCGTCGGGCGACCGGTGCTCGACCTCGTCAGCGCCGGCCGGCTGCACCAACGCCCGACCGGGCACGGGCCGCCGCCCGAGTCCCCGTGGGGGGACTGGGGTCCGAACCCGGAACACATCGAGATGTCAGCGGGGGCGGAGCGATGGCCCGACCTGGTGAAGGAGGTCCGGAAGGGGATCCTCGTGACGCGTTTCTTCTACGTCCGCCCCGTCCATCCTGCGAAAGGCATCATCACCGGGATGACCCGGGACGGGACCTACCTCATCGAGAAAGGGGAGATCACCGCTCCCGTCCGGAACCTCCGGTTCACCGAGAGCGTCGTCACGGCGCTCCGGGGCGCAGAGACCTGGGGCCGGGAACGGCGCACGTACTCCGACGAACGCGGCGGGAGCTCGGTCCACGTTCCGGCCGCGGTCGTGGGCCGGTTCCACTTCACCTCCGCCACCCTCTTCTAATCGGCCCTCGCTGGACCGACCATGGCCTCACGGCTCGCTCTCGCGGTCCTGGCCTCCGGGGAGGGGACCACCCTCGAAGCGATCGCCGAGGCGATCGCCGGCGGCCACCTGAACGCCCGCATCGTGGTCGTCGTCTCCGATCGACCGCACGTCGGTGCGATCGAGCGCGCGCGCCGATGGGGGCTGGCGACCGCGGTCCTCCCGTTCCGGGGGAAGGACCCGAGCGTCTGGGCCGCGGAGCTCTCGACGCTGCTCCATGAGTTCTCGGCGGAGCTGGTGGTGCTGGCGGGGTTCCTCGCGATCCTGCCGCCCGTCTGGGTGAACGAATGGCGCGGCCGCGTCATCAACCTGCACCCATCGCTCCTTCCGCGTCACGGGGGACGCGGGATGTACGGCCGGCACGTGCACGAGGCGGTGCTCGCCTCCCACGACCCGGAGACCGGGGTGACCGTGCATCTCGTCACGAACGAGGTCGACGGGGGTCCCCTCCTGCTGCAGCACCGGGTGCCCGTTCTCGCGACGGATACCCCCGAGACGCTCCGGAAGCGGCTGCGTCCCTTGGAGCATGAGCTCCTCCTGGATGCGCTCCGGCAGTTCGCGGACGGCCGCTGGTCCCTTCCCTACTCCTCGTCCGACGAAGGACCTCGATCGCGCGAGGACCGTCGACCGACCGGATGATCCGTCGCCGGGGTCCGGTCGAGCGAGGGCCGGGTCGGGGAGCGCAGGACGCTCAGAGGGGTCGGTCGGTGCGGGAGCTCCTTCTGGATCCGGTGCCGCGTCGTCTTCCTCGGGAAGAGTTCGCCGGTCCGACCGCGTTCGAGGACCTCCTCCTTCGAGATCGGTGGTCCGGCCCGCCAGCGGCCCAGGGCCACCTCATCGGAACCGTAGTCGAGGACCCAGACCGGTACCCACCGGGCCCCGAGCGACTTCAGGGCCTCGAACCGATGGTGCCCGTTCAGGATCACGTCCGAGCCGGCCGCCACCCAGATCGGATCGACGACCTCGCCGGACCGCTCGATCGATCGCGCGATGCGCCGCACCGTCACCGGGTCGACCTCCTCGTGCGACCGGAGCCGCTCGACCGGACGAACGTCGAACCTAGGCGGCAACCCGAGGATCGCCTCCGACCGCCACCGAGCGCAGGCGCTCGAGCGCCCGGCGAACGAACACACCGGTCATCTTCTTCCGATAGTCCGGGGCGAGGAACGTGTTGTGGACCGGGCGCACGGCTCGCTGGATCGCCTGGGAGATCTCCTCGATCCGGAGATCGGTGAGCGCGGAGCCGGCCATCGGCCGCGTGAGCTCGTCGAACCGGCGGGGGTACGTCTCGAGCCCTCCGACGGCGATGAGGAGCTCGTCCAGCTGGTCCCCGGAGAAGCGGCCGGCGGCCGCGATCCCCAGTTCGGGGAAATCAAAGGAAGGCCGGACCCGCAGCTTGAGGTAGGTGGAGGGGAGCGCTTGCGAGCCCGGGGGCAGGTGGATCGAGACCAGGAGCTCTCCGGGTCTCAGATGGTGGCGCAGGATCCCGTCCCCGGACCGGTCGTAGAGGTCGGTGAGCAGGACCTCGCGTCGTCCCGAGGGGCCGGCGATCTCCACGGACGCATTGAGCACCTCGAGGCTCGGGGCCAGATCACCGGAGAAGGTCGCGTAGCAGCGCTCCTTCTGGGGGACGACATGGCAACGGTCCCCGTCGGCCTTGAGGCAGAAGCCCAGGCTCTGCCGCCAGAAGTAGCTCTGATTGAAGAAAAAGCAGCGGGTCTCCACGAGGAGGTTCCCCCCGATCGTGGCGCTCGCCCGCACGAGCGGAGTCGCCACCTCCGCGAGGGCCTCGGCCACGCCCGGGAACGCCCTCCCGAACTTGGGATCCCGTTCCAGGTCCGCGAGCGGGACCATTGCGCCGATCCGGCCCATCCCGTGATGATGGAGCTCGGGGATCCCGTTGAGCGCGATCACGTGGTGACGCAGGTTGAGATGCATCTTGTAGTTCGGAAGGAGGTCGGTCCCGCCCCCCAGATAGTCGACGTCGCCGGCATAGCGGTGCGCGAGCTCGGTGGCCTCCTCGACCGTCTTCGGCTGATGGAGCTGGAACGGATCGAGATGCATGGAGCGCTAGTTCCCTTTCCAGGAGCGGCCCTCTTTCTTCCGTTGCTCCAGGGCGCGGACCACCTTGTCGGGCGTGATGGGCAGATCGCGGAACCGGATCCCGATCGCGTCGTAGAGCGCGTTCGCGGCCGCGGGGAGCGTCGCCACCAACGGGCCCTCGCCCGCCTCCTTGGCCCCGAACGGGCCTTCGGGGTCGTCCTCCCCGACCAACAGACACTCCACCTCGGGCATCTCCTGCGGCATCGGGATCTTGTACTCTAGGAGAGAAGGGTTGAGGAGCCGGGCCCCCCGATAGTTCATCGACTCGCCCATCAGCTGTCCCAGACCCATATGGATCGATCCTTCGATCTGCCCTTCCACCGCGAGACGGTTGAGCGGACGCCCGCAGTCGAACGCGGCCCAGACCTTCTGGACCCGGTACTGGCCCGTATCCGCATCCACGTGCACCTGAGCGACGTACGCGGCGAACGAGTAGGCCGGGGCCGTGCCGGCCCGAGCGCCCTTGAACGATCCCCCCATCGGGGGGGTCGAGTAGGATCCGGACGTCGTGATCGCACCCGAACGCTCCATCGCCTTGTGCAACGCCTCGAGATAGCTGATCCCCTCGGCCGGCCGGTCGATCCGCTCGATCCGTTCGGCGGCGACGCGCAGCCGATCCACCGGACAGCCCAGCAGCTCCCCCGCGGCCGCGAGGAGACGATCGCGCAGTTCCTCCGCGGCCCGTCGGGCCGCGTTCCCCATCATGAACGTGACGCGGCTCGAGTAGCTGCCGATATCGATCGGGCTCACGTCGGAATCCACGCGCACCACGTGCACGCGGTCGAGGTCGACGCCGACGACCTCGGCGACGATCGCGGCCATGAGCGTGTTCGATCCCTGACCGATATCCGCCTGCATCGAGTGGACCGCGATGCCGCCGTCCATGTCCACCTTGAGGTGGACGGTCGACTGGGGCATCTTCGGCGTGAAGTGGATAGGACTGTTGGATCCCGAGATGTAGAACCCGCAGCCGAGGCCGATCCCCTCCCCGTACGGGAGCTTGCGGAACTTCTCGCTCCAACCGCTGCGTTCCCGCGCCGCGGAAAGACATCGCTTGAACGAGGTCGAGGTGATGCGGAACTGATTGACCGTGAGGGAGTTGGGTTCGAGCGCGTTGCGCTCGCGCAGATCGAACGGGTCGATCGCGAGCCGCTCCGCGAGCTCATCGAGCCCGACCTCGATCGAGTAGCGGATGTTCGTGCCTCCGTGCGCCCGCATTGCGCCAGAAGGCGGCCGGTTCGTGTACACCCGGCGTCCGTGGTAGCGGAAGTTCGGGACACGGTACGGACCCATCGCGAGCACGCCGTTGTAGTAGGTCGTGACGGTGCCGAAGGAGCTCCACGCCCCGCCCTCGATGAGCGCACTGATGTCGTACGCCAGGAGATGCCCGTCCGCGGTCGCGGCGATGCGGACATCGTTCTGGGTCGGGTGCCGACCGTGGTTCGTGTAGAAGACGTCCTCTCGGTCGAAGAGGATCTTGACCGGGCGGCCGGACTCGATGGCCAGGGCCGCACAGACGATCTCGTGCGGCAGCGGGTCCGACTTGCCGCCGAACCCGCCGCCGACCTCCGGCTTGATCACGCGGATGCGGTGCATCGGGATCCCCAGGACCTCGCTCAGCGAGCGGTGGAGGTAGTGCGGTACCTGGGTCGCGCTCCAGATCGTGAGCCGTCCATCGGGCGTCGATTCCGCGATGGTCGCCATCGGTTCCGTGAAGGCGTGGGTCACGCCGGCGAAGTTGCCACGGACCCGGACCTTCTCCGCGGCGGAGGCGAACGCCGCATCCACATCGCCAAAGTGCTGGACGACCTCTTTCTGGATGTTCGTCCCGTTGAGCCCCCGCGCGTGGATCGGGTGCTCGACCCGCTGGGTCCCGATCGTCGTATCGGTATACTCGGGGAGGACCTCGACGTCGACCTGGATCAGTTCGAGCGCGCGCTCGGCCGTGAGCTCGTCCTGGGCGGCGACCGCCGCGACGATATCGCCGATGTAGCGGACCGTCCCGACCGCCATGGCGGTCTCGTCATGCGTGATCGGGAGCACCCCGAACGGGGTCGGGTAATCCTCCCCGGTCAGGACCGCGAAGACCCCGGGAAGTTCGCGCGCCTTCTGCGTGTCGATCGAGCGGATCCGCGCGTGGGACCAGGGGCTCCGGAGCAGGCGACCGACGAGCATCCCCGACCGCTTGATGTCGTCCGTGTACTCGGCCCGCCCGGTCACCTTGAGCGGACCCTCGATGTACGGGATGCGGCTCCCGAGGAGCCGATAGGTCGGGCGCGAGGCCTCGGAGGCCATGATCACGCGCCCTCGGCCGCGGCCGCGACGGCCTCGATGATCTTCGTGTAGCCGGTGCACCGGCAGAGGTTGCCCGCGATCGCGCGCACGATCTCCTCACGCGTGGGCCGGGGGTTCTCCTCGAGCAGCGCGCAGGCGGTCAGGACAAAGCCAGGCGTACAGAACCCGCACTGCGTCGCGCCGTGCTCGACGAACGCTTTCTGCACCGCATTGAGACCGAAGGGCGGCGTCACCCCTTCGATGGTGGTGATCGACCGGCCCTCGACCAGCCGGGCCAGGGTGAGGCAGGACAACGTCGGCCGTCCGTCGATGAGGACCGTACAACACCCGCAGGTGCCGAGGTCGCAGCCCCTCTTGGTGCCCGTCAGGTTGAGATCCTCCCGCAGGAGGTCCAGCAAGATGCGCTGGTCCGCACAGGGCACCTCGACCGGATGGCCGTTCAACCGGAGCTCAAGGAGCGCGCGTTGCGACATCCGCCTCCATCGGGACCGTACCTGGTTCCTCGGCCGTGGTGGCCGGGGGTCCGGGGTGCTGACCCAAGATCAGCTCCGCGGCGATGCTCACGGCGATCTCCTGTGGGGACTGCGCCCCGATGGCCAGCCCGACCGGCGAGCGGACGCGCCCCAACGCGGTCTCCTCGACCCCGTGGGCCCTCAGCGTCGCGAACATGTGCTCTCGTTTCGACGCGCTGGCGATCACTCCGATCTGCCCCGGGAACCGGGTCAGCGACCGCTCGAGCACCGTGAGGTCCTTGAGCGCGTCGTAGCCGAGCAGGTACAGGTGCGAGAACTCCCGGGGCTCGAAGACGTCCCAGAGGTGCTCGGGAGCCACGACCTCCCGGCGGTCGGCCCCCGGGAAACGATCGGGCCCGACCCAATCGGGCCGGTCATCCGCGACGGAGAGATCGTACTCCAGCGTCGGGAGCAGCTGGGCCAGGGCCTGGGCCACGTGCCCGCCCCCCCAGAGCAGGAGGTTGGGGCGAGCGGGAACGTACTCGAGCGCGATGTCCACGGCGCCTCCGCACAGGCTCGGCAGGCCACCCGTCTTCCATCGCTGGAGATCGAAATGGTGGAGGCCGCCGGTCCCCTGACGGAGGCTCTCGGCGGCGAGGTCCTTGATCCTCTCTTCGAGGATGGCGCCCCCGATCGTTCCGAGCGTCGTCCCATCGTCCCGAACGATCATCGAGGCCCCGAGCTTGCCCGGAACGGACCCGACGACACGCACCACCAGGGCCCGGACGAACGGCCGGTGGGCCCCCATGAGCTTCACCGCCTCCCGCGCCACCGCACGGCTCATCTGTCCCCACCTCGTTCCCTCCATGCGGCGAGCGCGGCCAAGAACGTTGCGGGTGTATCCAAGCTTGCGACCACCGCCGGATCCTCCACCGGGATCCGGTCCACCAGGAGCCCGATCCTCGAGAGCAGCGTGCGGAGCGGAGAGGCGGGACCCAGCTGGTTGATGAGGTCCCGGACCGAAGGGGCGAAGAGGACCGGGTGGCCTCCCCGTCCGCGGAACGTGGGGAGGAACCAGACGGGCAGCTCTTCCTGCGACCGCACCTGCAGGAGGGTGCGAATGGTGCCGGGAGCGACGAGCGAATGGCTCACGGGCCAAAGAAGGACCGACCGCTCCGGCGGGATGGTGGAGAGCCCCCTCTGGATCGATCCCGTTCGGCCCTGCGCCCAGTTGGGGTTCGGTACGACCTCTCGAGCATGGTCCCGGAGCGCCTCCCGGATCCTTCGTTCATGTGGACCCGCGACCACGACGATCGGGTCCAATCCCAGTTCGTCGCTGATGCGGACCATGCGGGCGATCGCCGGCTCACCGCCGATCTCGAGCAACGACTTGGGCTCACCTCCGAACCGTTGGGACGCTCCACCGCTCAGGATCAGCGCAGCGGGCGGATCCGGCCAGCGGTGTTCGAACGACATGGAGCACGATCGCCGCCGGGGCAAGCACGCAACGGGCTCTCAATTTAAATAGGCCTGCCGGGTGGTCGCCGCCGTCATGACCCGACCTACGGACGTTCCGCCCTCGGCCCTCCTGCCTCAGCTCGCGACCGAACTCAGGAACCGGCAGGCCGTGAGCCCGCCGGCGTGGGCGACGTTCGTGAAGACGGGGGTCCACACCCATCTCGCTCCGACGCAACCCGACTGGTGGTACCTGCGCAGCGCATCGGTCCTTCGAAAGATCTACCTGTCCGGGGTCACCGGGGTCCAACGACTTTCCTCCGAGTACGGCGGCAAGCGGGACCGGGGCTCCGCACCCTATCACGCCCGTACCGGCTCGCGCGCCATCCTGCGCGAGATCATCCATCAGCTCGAGCGGGCCGGACTGGTGCAGGCGCAGAAGAACCGGGGCCGTCGGCTCAGCGCAGAGGGCCAGCGGCTCTTGGACAAGACCTCTCGGGACGTCCTGGGGGCCCTCGCTCAGAAGCGCCCGGAACTGAGCAAGTACCTCTAGACCCCCTAAGGATCGAACGGGGCCGAAGATGCCGAACGAATCCGATCCAGAGCTCGCCGAGCTCCGCAAGCGGCGTATGCGCGAGATCCAGGACATGCAGGGGCTCCAGTCCCAGGCCTCCACGAACGCCTACGCGGCCCAGCAGGCCGAGATGGAGCGGCGGGAGGCCGAGCGGAGCGAGATCCTGCGAAGGATCCTTACTCCGGAGGCCCGCGAACGGCTCGGGCGCATCCGCCTCGCGAAACCGGATGTCGCGCAGGCCATCGAACAGCAGATCATCGGGCTCGCGGCGAGCGGCCGGCTGCAACGTCAGATCGACGACCCGACGCTCCGTTCCCTGCTCGAGCGGCTCATGCCCGAGCGACGCGAAATCCATATTACCCGTCGGTGAACCCCGCAACGAGGACCCGGTATCTCTCATGGCGAACCGACGCAAGAGCCTGGCCCGGAAAGTGCGCCTCTTCCGGGCGGTTCGGCGCAATCGTCGGGTGCCGGCCTGGGTCATCCAGCGGACCAACCGTTCCGTGACCCGTCATCCGAAGCAGCGCTCCTGGCGACGAGGTCATCTGCATCTCTGAGGGGTCCGACGATCCATGGCAGAACGAAAAGGACGAGCACGGACCGAAGAGGTCGAGCGGGAGTACGTCATCCCTCTGAGGGCGAGCCAGCACCAGCCATCCCGTCGTCGCCGCGCCGGGCATGCGGTCGAGACCATCCGTCGGTTCATCGTTCGCCACATGAAGGGGGTCCGCGAGGACGTCTGGATCGATCCGCGGCTCAATGATTTCTTGTGGGAACGCGGGGTCCAGCATATCCCGCGTCAGGTACGTGTCCGCGCGATCCGCTTCGAGGACGGCCTCATCGAGGTCGACCTCCGGGACAGGGCCTAGGCCGCTGCCTCTGGGAGCCAGAGTGGGTGCCGGTTAGCCGCGCTCTGATCGCGGGCAGCCCCTACCTCGGGGTGTACCTCAAGGTCGGAGAGAGCGGGGCCGTCCTGCCGCCGATCGCCTCCGCCTCGTTCCAGCGCGAGGTGGAACGGCTGTTCCAGGTGCGCGCCATCC
Organism: Thermoplasmata archaeon; assembly: GCA_049799275.1. GTDB lineage: Archaea > Thermoplasmatota > Thermoplasmata > Lutacidiplasmatales > UBA184 > Lutacidiplasma. The sequence goes on along the minus strand of JBARHO010000094.1, from coordinate 22,713 downwards.
GAACGACCATCCGGGACTGTGACATCCTGGGCGCCCTCCTGGCGATGAACTCGCACGGCGCGGTGGTCGGCGACGAGCTCGACGACAAGGAGATCCGCAGCCTCGAGGAGCTCGTGTCCGTGGAGTTCGTCAAGACCCGGCAGAACGCGATGGGCAACAATGTCCTCGCGAACGATCACGGCGCGCTCGTCCATCCGGAGTTCGGAGATGACGTCGTGCGGCGCATCAGTAGTGCGCTCAAGGTCCCGGTCGAGCGCGGCACCGTCGCTGGCCTCGGCACCGTCGGGATGGCCGCGATCGCGACGAACCGGGGCGTGGTCGTGCATCCCCGTGCGACCGATGGGGAGCGCCAGCAGATCGAAGATCTGCTCAAGGTGCCGGTCCATCGATCCACCGCGAACTTCGGGGTCCCCGTCGTCGGGGCCTGCCTCATCGCGAACTCTCGCGCGATCGTGACCGGGCGGCCGACCACCCCGGTCGAGATCGTCCACCTGCAAGAAGGGCTGGGGATCTTCGATTGAGGCCGCCGGGGCCGGATCAGGTCCCGCGCTTCCGCTTGACGTAGCGCGTCGCGTAGCCCGCGATGCGGTTCGCGAGCTTCTTGTACGTCACGTGGGTCACACCGTCAACGGTGAAGGAGAGGTCCGTCAGCTCGAGGACCTTCTTCTTGTTGTTGGCAAAGTCTCCGGTGAAGTCATCCGGGTAGTGGCGGACGAGCTCGGTCGCTACCCGCTTGATGTAGGTTTGCCGGATACTGCCCATGTGACCGCCGCCGACCCAGGTGCGCTTTATAACCGTTGCTTCCGAGATGCGTCGTCGGAGCCGGGGTATCGCCGAACGGCGGAAACCCGGCGCGGACCGGTCCGCCCCCGCGTGCCACGATGCCCGGTGCGGAGGTGATCACCTTCCGACGTGCTCGATCCGTGGACCGAGGCTGTTCCCGCGATCAGCCAGGAACTCCGGGCGCACCGCGGGGAAATGGAGCGCAACCATCCGGGGCCCTCGCCACCCCCCGGGATGCTGAGATCCGCGTCGCGGCCCGCTCGTTCCGGAGCGATGCCATCGCGTGCATCGCGCTCATCGGCCGGAATTCGGTTTTCTCTCGGGAGAGCACGGATAGAAACAAATAGCCCTCCCCGCCTCAATCTGTGACGTGGGAGAAGGGCGGGCAATGGGCGCTCCGCGACACGCAAGTTCCCGCGTTCACGTCTGCGTCCGCGACCCCTGATCCACGCACTGATATGACCCTCGGACAGAACGATCCCGGATCCCCTCCCAAGCCCCCATCTGAGAACTTCGTGCTGGTCCTCGATCTCTCGAAGAGCATGCTCGCCCCGTTGCCCGACCCCGGCGGCCCGGGCGCGGAGCGGCAGAAGATCGAGATCGCTCGCACGGCCGTGTACCGCATCGTGGAGAATGCCCAATCGTCGGGTTCCCGCTTCGGTCTCGTCACGTTCACCGAGACGGTACGCATCGCGGTGTCGTTGACCGAGGTCCGGGGGGAGAACCTGCCGTACATCGAGAGCCTCATCGGCGTGCTGACGCCGAGCGGGCGCTCCGCCATCTGGGACGCGTTGGCCGTCGGCGCGGAGCTCGCCCGACAGGGGGAGCCCGGGACCCGCGGCTACATGGTCCTCGTGACGGACGGGTGGGACAATGCCTCCACCCGGTACGAGGTGATCCCGGCCGGGACCGAGCCCTCGCCCGGCAAGGCCGACCTCCCGACCCAGATGCTCCCCGGCGGTGCCAGTCTCACGCTCCGGGTCATCGGCATCGGGAGCGGCACGGAACGGGACAAGGGCGTCGATGGCGCGAGCATCAACGAGCTGCTCTACCAGCTGCGACAACGAGCGAGCCAGCTCGGTCTCCCCGGGGATTTCACCTACCAGGAAGTGGTCACGGGCTCGCAACTGTTCTCCCAGATGGTGAGCGCGTTCCTGGACGTCGACTACGAGACGAACCGATCCATCGATCAGCTCCATCCCGAAGAACTGGCGCGGAACGCCGGCTACGCGGCCAAGGCGCTCAAGGAACCGTCCTCGCATACGACGATGCACCGGCTCACCAACCAGTCCACGGGGCCGCCCCAACGGGATTCCCTGTACGCGGAGTCCCCGAGCCTCGAGGTCGACATCATCCAGACGCCGACCGGGGTCATTCCCGCGAACCTTAAGGAACGGTACGGACCGCTGGGTGGTGTGGTGGAGGCGTTCATGGCCCGCGATTACACCTTGGCGCTCGAGCGCCTGCAACGGTCCTCGGCGCTCATCCCTCCGATCACGCGGCTCTATTGGGAGGCCCGGATCCACTTCGCGCTCGGCGAGGTCGTGGACGCCGCGCGGCTCCTCCTCCATGCCTGGGAGGAGGCCGAGAAGCTCCCGCCCGAGGGCCGGGGACGGGTCGTGCGTCGTCTCGCGATCCTCCAGGCCAAGATGCAGAACGACCGCGAGACCGAAACGCTGGTCCAGTTCATCGACGAGACCGACACCCGGCTCGAGCGCAAGGACCCCGAACTGCGCGGACGGCTGCTCGAGATCTTCGCCCGGCTGATGGAACTACGCGGAACGTATCAACTGACACGTTTATCCCAAGAGAGCGAACATGGGGACGCGGCGCACAAACATGAGGAAGCGGTGGAGCAGATCTTCGGATTGTTGCAGGACACTCGACTGGACAACACCTCGGGCGAGCCCGTGGTCGAGAACGCGCTCGATTTCATCGAGCTCTGCTTGGCGGAGATGCGCTGAGGGAGAGAACTGATGCCGTCCGCACATCCCACCACGAAGACCGCTTCGACCACGAGATCCACGAAGACCACTGCGCCGCCCGCCAAGGCCACCACGACGGTGACGAAGATCGTCACGACGACGACAAAGGACGTCCCGGCGACCCCGAAGGCCGCTCCGGCGGCCGCGAAGACCGTCCCCGCGACCAGCAAGGTCGCGCCCGAGGCGGCGAAACCGCACCACAAGCCCCGCAAGGGTCCGGGCAAGAAGGTCCCGCCAAAGCTCGCTCCGAGCGACGCGGCGCGGATCGCCGTCGTCGGGATCCCGGCGTCCGGCAAGACCACCTACTTCCGATTCCTTTCCGGCCATTTCGGGCTCAATCTACCTGTGGTGTACGTACCGACCCGTAGCGAGGCCCTGCCGCTCCCCCTGTACGGGGACCTCGATAGCGACGTGGTCCTCGAGGAGACCACCTACGAGACGTCCGACCCGACCGATCCCGAGGGCAGCCTCGAGACCACGAGCCGCTACTATGTCTCCCGCCCGATGGAGGACCGGACCCATCTCTGGATCGAGCTCGCCGCCAGCCGGGAGGACCAGGGCGTCCTCACGAAGTACCCCTTGCCGACCAAGTACAATCAGTTCGTCGAGATGAAGATGCACTTCCGGTACGGCAATCCCGACGGAAGTCCGGAGTCCTCCCGCCGGATGATCCTGCACACCATCGACGAGGCCGGAGGGATCATCTCCGACTACTTCACCTACGACCGGCTCTGGGTCGAGTCCTCGGACGACATCGTCGACGAGCGTCGATGCCACGTCATCCCCCACTTCGCGACCTGGAGGGCGGACCGCCGCGATCTCTGGCGGAGGGGGCTCACGCTCCTGGGACGGTTCGTCCATGATGCGGAGGCGATCATCCTGCTCCTGTCGCCCTCTCTGCCCTCGCTGCGCGATCAGGCCCAGCAGATCAACCTGGCCCGGGGCGTCTTCCGGTACGTGAACGAGCGACAGATCCCGCTGATCATTGCGATCTCGAAGGCCGACCGCCTTCGGGACTTCTACGGCGAGATCGAGCACATCCTGAACGATCGAGCGTACCGGAGCACCTTTGATACGTCCGACTTCCTTCTGCGGCGGGACGGAGCGGGCATGGGCACGGTCCTCGTGGCGAACGACGGGCGCGGCCTTTCGACCCGGGAGGACGTGTTCATGATGTCCTCGGCCGTGTCGACCGGCGAAGGTCATCCGATGCTGACGAGCGACGGCGGCGCCGCGGACCCCAACGCCTCGGGCGGAGCGCCCCCCGGGGTACCGGTCATGGTGAACATCACGCTCCCACTGGCCCGCGCCTGCGAGCGCGTTCTGGGACGAAGGGAGACTCACGGCGGATAGCATGGCCGAGCCGGGATCCGTGTCCGTCGATACCGCTCCACGCGTATCGACCTCTCTGGGCAGTGCCCAGACGTCGCCCGTTGGGGTGGTCTGGTGCCGACAGGTCGACAATGAGGCGGAATCCCCGGGGTACACGACGATCCCGGAGGATTTTCCCGGACGGGCCGAGACCCTGGACGCGATCCGCATCGTCGGGAACCTGACGATCAACATCGCCGACACCCACGACTACTGGGACCCGGATCCCACCCAGCCCCTCTCCTACTATCCGAACATCTTCCTCTACCCGGCGTTCGGCGGACGCTACACGTGCGTCGGACGGATGTTCCTCTCGACCGAGGATCGGCCACGTCTCGGTATGAAGACCCTGGTCCTCGATACCGCCCAGCTCTTCGCGACGGGCGAGCTCGGGGCCACCGTACTGAAGTGGCATGCCTCGATGGGAGGACCCCGGACCGCCGGGGCCCGGACGGCCCCCGACCCCGACCCTCGGCTCTATGGGCTCGTGGGCGAGGGGTTCCTCTTCCACCGGGGATCGACCGACCCGGTCCTCGTGATCGCCTCCGACGATTGGGAATCGACCATGCAGGTGATCCTGGAGATGATCCGGGTCCTGCCGGCCTCCCTGATCGCGCTCGGTTCCATCCTCGCCTTCCCATACTTCCTGCCGCAGCCCAAGACGAACCTGCACGAGCTGACCGAGCAGCTCCCGCTCGCGCTCACCCTGATGCGCGTCCCTCGACGGGAGGCCGTCGGGGAACGGCACGCCCAACGCATCGCGGCGTGGGAGAAGACGTCGCTCACGGTCCGGGACATCACCCAGGACCTGACCAGCACTTCGGGCCGGGGCAAGGAGAACCTGCCCCTGGTCCTCCAGTACGTTCGGGACCATACCGCGACGAAGCTCGGTCCGATCGTCCAGCGCGTCGACCTCGTGGAGACGAGCCGGCGCGCGGAGCAGTTGTTCGATCCGGAGCACCAGGGCGGACGCGACCGGCGCAAGGAGATGTGGCGGATCGGAACGGCCATGGAGAGCGCCGGGCTGCTCCTGCAGCACGCCCGTGGGCGCCATGTGCCGGTGAACGTCGAGACGGCGAAACGTGTGCAGCAGTACCTGCAAGCGCGCCTCGTGACGGGCGACTCGGCCGAGTCCGACGGCCAGCTCCTCGACGCGCTGGCCTCCTCCACCTCCCTCCGCCCGAGCGAACCCACCGGTCCGGGGCAGGTCCCCCCCTGGCTCCAGCGGTCCAGCGAGATCCCCCCTCCGGGGCGATCGGACCGCACCGAGGTCGTTCCGGTCTCCATCAGCGACGATCCTTCTGTTTGGCCCAAGGCCCCCGAACCCATCGACAACGGAGGCCCTACCGCGACGGCCCCCGCCGAGCCGGGGACGCTCAAGGGAACGACGGGCTCGGTCCCGACCTCTCCGCCGCTCGCCGCTCCACCGCCGGTCGTTGTCCCCGTACCGCTCGACCGCCCGGAGCCCGCTCCCGTTCCTCCGGCGATGTCCGCGAGCGACATCGCCGCGCTCCGCACGGACATCGAGCGCGATGTCCTTCGGTACATCGAACAGCGGTTCCCGCCGGCCCCTCCGCAGACTTCGATGGAGGAGGCGATGCGAACGCTCGAGCAGCATCTGACCGAGCAGCTCACCCGTTCCGTCGCGGAGATCGAGCAGGCCCAGACGGCGACCGGGTCGTTGGAGGCGGTCGACGGGCTCCGGGCGACCTTCGAACAGCGGATGTCGGACCTGGCCGAGGCCCAGAACGGTACCATGACCTCGCTCGCGACCGAGCTCTCCCGGCGCATCGAGGACCTCGGGAACCGGCAGCGTGTGAACACCCTGCAGGACGTTGCCGCCGCCGAGACCCGCGTCCGGGACGCGTTATCCCAGATCGTCGCGACGGAGGTCGAACGGCTCTTCACGACGGTCGTGGGCACGCGGCTCATCGAGATCGATACCCGTCTCCAAGAGGCGACCCGGCCCCCGAACCCCGAGCTCGATCCTCGCGTCCGTGAGCAGATCGACGCCCGATTGGCCCCGCTCCAGGACCGGTTGCTCGAGGTGGACGAGAAACTGCGTATCGCGACGAACCCCCCGGACCCTCAGTTGGACCCGCGGGTCCGCGAGGAGATCGAGCGGAGCGTCACTCCGATCCATGCCCACCTGCTCGAGGTGGACGAACGGCTGCGCCTCGCGACGAAACCCGCCGATAGCGATCTCGATCCCCGTATCCGGGAAGAGATCGAGCGCAGCATCTCCGTGGTCCAGGGCCAGCTCTCCGAGCTCGACGGGCGGCTCCGGATCGCGACCCGACCCCCGAACCCCGAGCTCGACCCCCGCGTCCGGACCGAGATCGAGCAGACCCTCCGTCCGATCCGCAACCAGCTCACCGACCTCGACCAACGCATCCGGGACGCGACCCGGCCTTCCGGCCCCGAGCTCGATCCGAAGGTGCAGGTGGCGATCGCGGCCAGCATCGCCCAGATCGAGGTCGAGATCACCGAACGGGAGGCCCAGCTCCGCGCCACCTGGACCGGGCAGCTCGACCAGCAGGCCAGCGAACAGGCCCAACGGGACCGCGCGATGCGCGAGAGCGTGGTCGGGGCGTTGCCCGCCCTCGTCGAGACGCGCGTCAAGGAACAGGACTTCAAGATCCAGAAGGCGGTCCGGGACTCCGAGCAGCGCCTGCTCGGTATCCTGGACGGTCGCGCCCGCGACGCCCAGGAGAAGGTAAGCCAAGCGGTGAATGACCTTCAGGACCGGGTGAGCGCGGTCATCACGACGAAGCTCGAGGCCCAGGAGGTCGCGGTCTCCTCGATGACCGAGGCCCGGGTCAACGAGATCCAGGAGGCCCATCGACAGTCCATCGCGGACCTCCAGGTCCGGCTCGAGTCCCACTTCGACGACCGGATCCGCGAGGCCGACGATCTCGAACGGTCGCAGTACCTCGACCAGTTGGCCCGCTTCAAGGCCGAGGTCGACCAGAACCTCGCGATGGTGTTCACCACGAGCGAGTTCGATTCCGCCGTCCGGGAGCGGCTGCTCCAGTCGTTCGAGCGGTTCCAGACCGATTCCCAGCGGTTCCTCGAGACGCGGATCGGGGCCGCCGAGACGCGGATCCGCGCCGACCGGTCGGACGATACGGCCCGGCTCACCGAGTTCGAGAAGGCCCTCGAGACCCGCGGTCAGCAGGTCCTGGGGCTCGAGGAGAAGGTCGAGGCCGAGCTCGCGGACCTCGATCGCCGGGTGGAGGTCCTGAACGAGCGACTGGTCCCCATCGTTCGGAAGACCTGGGTCCGGATCGGAGAGCTCGAGAAGGTCCGGTTCCCGGTCGAGGATTCCGAGGCGAAGCTCGATACCCTGCGAAGGGAGTACGCCCGGGACATCCGCAAGCTCCAGCAGGAGATCCTGGAACGCACTGCCGACATCCGGGACCGGATGGAGGCGACCATCGCCAACCAGGGCAAGGTCTGGCTCGCGGTCATCCGACAGATGTCCCAGACCGCGGTCGACACGCGCAGCTCGCTCCAGGGGAGGGCCTCCGACGACGAGTTCGCCCTGGAGTCCGTCCATCCGGGGGCTCCCGCTCCCCGCCCCGGAGAGGACATCCCGAACATCTTCGATCCGATGGACGATGCGGGCGAGATGCCGAACCGCGACGCCGGTCGGGCCCCGCCGCACCGGCGGGGGCGACGATCGAGCGCCGAGGCCAACCCTCCGTAGGGCGGGGCACAAGACCTAAACCTCCCCGGATGGATCGGGGAGGGTATGCCCGAGGTCGATCATCGTCATTGCAAGGTCTGCGGGAAGGTCGTCGGGCCCCAGGACGAGTTCTGCTCCAAGGCGTGCCGGACGAAACGGGAGACCCAGGCAAGTTCTCGGAAGAACTACATGTACTTCCTCTACGCGATCATGGTCTTCCTCGTCCTGGTCCTGGCCCTCTCGTACGTGCGGGTGTAGGGTCCCGGTCGTGACCCGCCGGTACCACCGCGCGATCCTGGGCGGTACGTTCGACCGCCTTCACGTCGGTCACGCACGGTTGCTGGAGGCGGGACTGCGGGCCGGGGACGAGCTCGGGATCGGGATCACGACCTCGAAGTACCTGCGCGCCCACCCGAAGCCGGAAGGCGCGAAGCTCGAGACCTTCCAGGAACGCCGGAGCGCAGTGGAGCGGTTCCTGCGGGAACGGGCGTCCTCCGATCGGTTCTACACCACGCGTCTCAACGACACCTGGGGAAGGTCCGTCGGACCCGACGTCGATGTCCTCGTGATCACCACCGACACGCGGAGGGGAGCCCTCTCGGTCAACCGGGAGCGGCGACGACGGGGCCTTCCGGCCATCCCGTTCCGGGTGGTCCCCCTGATGCTCGGGGAGGACGGGATCGCCGTCAGCTCCCGGCGCATCCGGGAGGGGCTCATCGATCCCCGGGGCCGGCGTCGCCGACCCCTCCGGATCGGGCTCGCGTCGTCCTCCCCGGCCCATGCGCGCGGAGCGCTCCGCGAGTTCCGACGACAGTTCCCGCGGATCCGACTACGTCCGCAGATCGTGTCCCCGCGATCGCCCCTTCCAAAAGGATGGGACCAGATGACCGCCCGTCGGCAGGCCTCCGGGCTGGCGCGACGCGCCCTGACCGGGAACGAGATCGGCATCGGGATAGCGATCCGACGACGGGACGATGCGTCGTACCCGGGTCTCGAGGTACAGGTCCGCGACCGGTCCGGCCGGTGGCGGGCCGGGAGCATCCGACCGCGACGCTCGGACCGACCCGGCCCCGCCTGGGCGATCCTGTCGGCGCGCGCGCGAAGGGCCCGTTCTTCGTACCGACCGGGCCCGGGCGGTACCGGACGACCCTCCCTTCGATCGAGATCGTCGGCGCGCCGCACCGGGTCGAAGGCTCGCGTACGTCGGACCTCGGCGGTCACCTCACGACGGGCCCGGTGACGACCGGCCGGGCAAACGCTTTTCCCTCCATGGACGCTCGAGGAACGGATGGAGACCTACCTTCGCATCACCTTCCACAGCGAGGGGGCGAAACCCTCGGAGGTCGCGGACCGGTTGCGAGAGTTCGGGTTCGTGCCGACCCAGGGGAACTACGACTTCGTGTACGATTGGCGGGGTACCGCGACCCAGCAGCGTCTCCTCGATCTGTGCGACGAGATCGGCGAACTGCTCCGGGGCTACCGGGTCCTGTTCGAGGTCGAAACGGTCTGACCCGGACGCCCGTGCGCCCTCAAGCTTAAATTTCGACCGCCACTAGGAACGCCCATCGTGTCGCGGTATCCCGTTCGAACGAGCCACCGGGCGAACCTTTCCCCCGAGGGGCTTGAAGGATTGTGCCGATCGATCTTCGAGGAGGCGGCGCGGGACGGCCCCAAGGTCCGCGCGAAGTTCGGCGCGATCGATGAGATCCACGTGTGGGGCGATGCGCGGGAGCTCGTGGTCGAGATGCGGATGAACCCACAGGTGCCGCCCGACGTGCAGCAGGAGACGGTACGCCGGTACAATCGGTTCCTGGAGGAGACCACCGGGTACTCCTCGAAGGAACGGGCCAAGCGCCTGCGAAAACAGGGCGGCGCGGAACCAGGGGCGTAGCGGCGTGTCGTACCGGGGCGCCCCGCCCGGCACCCCTCCTGGGGTAGGGAGCCCCATCGGGACGGGGAGCACGGAGATCGACCGGCTCCGGTCCTACGTGGCCGGCTACTTTCCGGTCTATGAGACCCGCATCAACCCCACGTCGGTCACGTTCCTCGTGGCGGGGGATCCCCGCACGCTCGAGGACCGGTTCGATCGGATGCGGCGGGACCTCTGGGACAGGTACTACGTGCCGTTCATCCGGTACGAGAAGGGAGAGTACGTCGTCGAGGTGGTGGTCCGCCCCCACCGCCAGGCCTGGGGTTTCGTTCCGAACCTCATCCTGCTGCTCGCGACCGTCGCGACCACGATCCTATCCGGGTCGCTCCTCTGGCTCACGTACGTCGGGGGATCCCATCTGGTCCTCGCGGACTTCCTCTACGGCGGTCTCACGTTCGCGCTGCCGATCCTCGGGATCCTCGGCCTCCATGAGCTCGCCCATTTCTTCACCGCGAGGGCGCATCACGTGGAGGCCTCCCTCCCCTTCTTCATCCCGGTACCGCCCCCGCTCCTGTTCGGAACGTTCGGGGCCTTCATCTCCCTCCGGGAGCCCATCCCGGACCGCAAGGCCCTCCTCGATATCGGAGCGTCCGGCCCGTTGGTCGGGTTCGCCGCCGCGATCCCGGTCACGATCCTCGGGCTCTACCTCTCGGCCCACGCCCCGGTCGTCCCGCTCACCAACTGCGGGGTCACGCTCCTCGGCGTGAACTACATGAGCCTCGTGTACGGCCTTTCGTTGTTCTGGCTGGTCCTCCAGCAGTTCATCCCGATCAGTTACGTCAACCTCAGCCCCGTGGCCCTGGCGGGCTGGGTCGGTCTCCTGGTCACCGCGATCAATCTGCTTCCCGCCGGTCAGCTCGATGGGGGCCATGTGTTCCGCGCCCTGTTCGGGGACCGGATCCGGTACGTGAGCTACGGCGTGACCCTCCTGCTCTTCATTCTCGGGATCATCTTCCTCTACCCCGGGTGGTTCCTCTTCGGACTCCTCATCCTCTTCCTGGGACTGCGTCACCCGCCTCCCCTCAACGACATCACGCCGCTCGACGGCAAGCGATGGGCCCTGGGCGGCGTCACCGCAGCCGTTCTGGTGGTCGCGTTCGTCCTGGTACCCATCGTGGCCCCTTCGGGCAGCTTTCAGGTGAACGATCCGAGCGCCGCCTCGACCCCCCCGCCGCCCGGATACCACATGGCCGGGGATCTCAGCGCCCTGTTAGCGAACCAGGACCTGATCGAGCACGGGTTCTACCTCTCCGCCTCGATCTCGTCCGTGGTCATCTCCCAGGGGGGGAACACCACGTCGCTCAATGGGACCGCCCTCTCCGATTTTGCCAATACGTCCACCTGGGTCGTCCATTTCCCGAACGGTACCAGTCGGACGTTCGCGGACCAGCCGAGCTTCAGCCTGTCCGGACCGGATCTCGTGGCGGTCGGCTCGGGAGGTACGGGCAACCTGTCGTTCACCTACCTGAACGTCGTCCAAGGTACAGTGAGCATCGACCTCACGGTGAGCGAGGTCTGCTCGGCCGCGATCAGCGGTCCCGGTCCCAAGGTCGTCCCGTTCCCGTCCATCTCCTAGTCGGGGGGTCGCTCATACACGCGAAAATCGCGCGTGAGGCTGCGGTGCCGCCGGTACGGGACAGACGCGACCAACCTCCAGGAGGGGAGCAGCCGACCGGTCGCCTCGGGGACCGCGAGCGCGATCCGACCGCCGGGTCGCACCCGATGGGACCACGCTCCCAGGACCCGGGTGACCAGCTCTTCGGGTCGTTCCCCACCGCTCGAGGAGGCGCGCCCGTACGGTGGATCCGTGACCACGGCATCCCAGACCCGATCCTCGAAGGAAGGGGCGAGGTCGGCGGCGTCCCCGACCACGACCTTCTCCGGGGCGAGGCCCAGGAACGAGAGGTTCTCGAGGGCCCCTCGGACCATGCCGGCATCGTGGTCGACGCCCGAGATCCGTGCGCCGACCAGTCCCGCCTCGGCGAGCAGTCCCCCCGTTCCGAGGAACGGGTCCACGACCTGATCTCCCGCTCGGACGGAGGCCATGTTGACGAGCACCCGGGCGAGGAGGGGGGGCAAGCTCACCGGTCGGCGAAAGGGGAGATAGGCGGCACCGCGCCGGCGGAAGCCGCGGCGATCGGTCTCGTGGATCTCTTCCGCCACCCTCCATCCACGGTCGGCCGTGGCGAAGAACCTCAGCGCGAGCGTCCCGTGCTCCAGGTCCACGTGACCGCCGGCCTTCCGGAACGGCTCGATGAGGACCAACCAGTGGGGGTCGGGCCGCGGACCCGAGAGGGCCGGTCCCCGGAAGCGGGCGCGGACGCCGTGACCACCGAGCTCTCCCAATCGCAGAACGAGCCCGTCGTGGTCCGTGATCGGCCAGGGTCGAAGGATCCCTCGGGCGAGGGCCAACCGGTCCGTGAGCCGACGCGCGAGGTCGTTCCCCGAGAGGGCGATCTCGATGAAGCCCTCGGGGACCAGGGCCTGATCGTCCGGGATCTCCGGAGCCTGCAGGGCCTGGAGCGCTCCCTCGAGCTCGACCCGGGCGAGCCGAAGGTGCTCCTTCGATAGCTCGATCCAGAAACGGATCACGTTCGACCTTCGCGCCACGTCGCGATCTGCTTCCGGATCTGGGCCGTATGGCTCCCCTCCCAGTAGGAGTGTCCGCATCCCTCGCACACGTAGACCGGCTGCCCCCGTTCGGCGACCGAGCGAGCGATCGGCGTCCCGGGGCCGACGGGGCCCGGCGCGGGTACGAGCCGACCATTGCATACGGAGCACCGGTCGAACCGCACATCGAAGGAGATCGCGGGGAAGGCCGACACGACCGCGAGGAACTGATCGGCGATGCGCGGGCTCGTGAGCAGGAGCGAGCCGGGTGCCCGGCGCGCGAGCTGACGGTCCCTGGTCAGAAGGATCCGGCCTTCGGTCCGCGCGACCTCCACGATATCCGCATCGGCGAGCCCCCGAGCATAGAACGTGTCCTGACCCACGAAACGGAGGTACCGGGCGAGCCGGCCGACCATCTCGTCGGCGATCCATCGAGGAGGATCCACCTCCAAAGACACGGCCGCCGGAATAAACGCCTGATGCCCCGAACAGCGGGAGCGCGGGGCCGGGCCCTGCCGACCGGAGGGGAGATCCCCGCGTCGCTCGGGTCGTTCACGGAGATCGTTCACGCGACCGGGACCCCCGGGCCCACGGTCGGGGCGGTCGAGGCCCCGCCCGGCGGGGGTTCAGTTCGGATCCAGGGATGGAGCGGGGGGCGCGAAGCGGAGCAGGAGCACGCCGAGCGCCGGCAGGGTAAAGCTCGTGGTCGAGCCGTTCGAGTTGGAGGCCAACGGGAACGTCGAGATCAGAGGGGCGATGGGGGCGGCCGGATCGAAGAGCGTGGACCGAACATTCCCTTCGGTGGGGAATCCCGGGCCGAGGTCGAAGGTGGCGTTCGAGTAGGCGTTCGCGTTCGCCATCAGGACATAGGTGTAGCCGTCGTACGTCACCTGCACGGCGGTCACCCTGGGTAGGCCGGGGATCGTCACGTCCCGCAGGGACCCATGCGGGATCTGATCCAGGATCTGGGAGTACAGGTAGAACATCGGATTGAGGGTCCGCGTGATCCCGTCACAGTGCTGGGAGAGCTCGATGAGACCGTTGTCGCACCCGTCCGTACCGAGCTGGGTCGAGGCCACCGCGCTCGTGGATGTGAGGGTCCACGGGGACACCTGCTGCACGCCTGCCTCCAGGGCCTGGATCAGGGAGGTCACCGTGAAGGGCACGTCGGGATACCCTTGGCGGAACGGGGCCCAGGCCGGATCGCTCGTGCCACCTCCATTATACTCGTTGTCGAACATGGCGAGATCGCCCCCTCCCGCTGCGTCCGCCACGGCGCGCGCGTTCTCGGCCTCGGCGAGCACACTGTGCGGACCGAAGAGCGCCCCCATGAAGTCCGAGACCGACGCAGAGTCCGGCGGGTTGTCGGGATAGGTCTGGATCGCGAAGGCCGATAGAAGGGATCCGTCCTCCTTCACGAGGTCGCTGAGATACGCATCGTCCACGCTGGGATCGCCCGTGACCTCGATCCCCAGGAACTGGGCCGAGGGGTCGAAGGTCCGGACATCGAGTGTCCACTGATGGACCGTGGCGGCATAGGACGTGGCGTTGGCCCATCCGAAGACGTCCGGCTCGTTGCCGAAGACCCAAAGGTCCGCGTTGAAATGGAAGTGGTGCTGGATGTACCACACCTCCCAGGCACCGTTCGCCGCGGTCTCCCCGGCCCCTCCGACCGTCACGATGGAATGACAGTGCGTCCAGGAGCAGAACGCGAAGGCGCTGCCCCAGTCCGTGGAGGAGTTGTAGCTCCCGCCCGGGTCCTCGCTCACGATGGGCATGCGGATCCACTCGAACGGGGTCTCGTTATAGAACCGGGCGACCGTCGAGTTCGCGAAGCTGCCAGTATCTGGGCCCGATGGCGCGGTGTAGTCGTAGTTGATCCCCCAGAAGTCGGAGGGCATGTTGCCCATCGATCCGCCCAACATGAGGGTGCCGGTGGGCCCCGCACCCGGTCCCACATCGAAGGTGACCGGAGAGCTTACCGCGATATCCCCAACGGAGTCCGTCGCGAGCGCTCGCACGGAGTAGTTGCTCCCATCGCCGCTGGTCGGGGTGCACAACAGCACCGTGACGTTCGAAGAAGGGCATCCCGGAGGGAGCCCCGAGTAGGAGACGGTGACCGGTCCGTCGCCCCCGGAGACGTTCACGACGAGCTCATCGGAGATGCCCCGGGTGGTCGCGACCCCCGGGGTCTGGTCGATCCTCACGTCGAGCGGGGCCGGGCCGGGAGGGGGAGCGGAGGGGGCCGGCGGACCGGACCTCGGGGTCGGAGGCGCGGAACCGGGTGACGGCCCACGTGGAAGCCCGGGGACCGCTCCGCCAGCGGCCGATTGGGCCGCGGGACCCGTTGGATGGCTATCGATCTCGAACACGGCGCCGGCGACCCCGGTCCACGAGCCGACGATCAGAAGGAGTACGAGCAGGACGGATCCGTTCCGCTGAGCCCAGCTCCCGCGACGACGATGGCCGGAGGGGACCCAATGGTGCAGCATGAGGTGCGATGGACGGGGTTCGACCCTTCGGGACGCGGCGGGAGCGCCTGCCGGTCGTTCTATGGGCGCACCACTCCTTATCAACGCATCGTTTCCACTTGCCTCCCGAGCCCTTGGGGCCCCGGGTCGCCGGCCTCCGCGAGCCCTTCCCCCAGTCGGACCATGGACCGGTCGCGACCCTGGGGCCGTCCGCAGAGAACAAGGGGGCCCGGGGTCGATATGGGAGACCCCGGCGCCGACCTACCTAGCGGCGCCCCCCGACCCGTGTCAGGGACCGGGTGGATCCTATGCTCCCGCGGGAACACCCAAGCTGCGGACCCTAGGCCGGGGACGGGACCGGGATGGCCCGATCATCAGGCCGGAGCGCCGTCCGGGAGCCCGAACAGGGTCCGAACGCCAAATTTGGGTCATATCTCCACCCGCCATATATGAACCTCAAAGTCGCCCTATTCTCCGATGAGAACCGAGCTTTGGCGCGAGGACCGAGGGGCACAGGGACCGGGCGGGACCGGGACGATCGGGGCGGCCGTTCGCATGGACATGATCTGCGGCTGGTGCGACCGGCCGATCGAGCGCATCGCCCGGCCAGAACTGGCCGGGCCCAAGGACGGGGTGGTGGCGAGGGATGGGAAGCTCGCCCACTTCAACTGCGCGGGGCCTCTTTGACCCCGGAGGAGGACGCCGGGGGCCGCCGTTGCTCCTGCGGGTACGTCAGTCGGGCGAGAGGTCGGTCCGACCGGACCCGTTCCTTCAAACAGCACGTGAACGCCTTGGGTCACGAAGAGATGCTGTCGGGGCTGGGAAGTCCTACCGGCGCCTTCGCCCTGGGCGGCCTCGATAGGATCGAGCTTTGGTGATGACAACTCCCCGATCGGGGTAGCAGGTTCGCTGCCCAGCCCGCATTGCCGCGGGACCGGGCCCTGAATGGGGCCCCGCAGCCGCCCCGGGCCGGGCGTCCCTCCCACCGGGTGGAGCCCGCGATGGGGATCCGCGCGAGGGTCGGACGCCTCCGGATCTCTGGCCCTGACCTCCGCCCGGGCCCGGTCTCACCGTCCGTTCGAACGGGCCCTGCGACCCGAGAGGGTCCAAGGGCGGCCTAGTCCCGCTTGCGGGCGAGGAACAGCGCGCCCAGGAACGCTCCCACGCCCCAAAGCACCCCCGCCCCGATGACCAAGGGCAGGGTCACGCCAAAGGAGGCCGCATTGGCGGCCTGCCCCGACGCGTAGCTGGGCACGAGGTAGAACTTCACGAGGTAGAAGAAGCTCGCCGGGTTGAGGTACCAGGAGAACACCTGGGCCTGCAGCGTCGTCGAAGCGCTGCTGCCGCCGCCCGCCCCGGTGACCACGAGCTCGACGACGAACGATCCGAAGAACGAGAGCGCCAGGAAGAGCATGATGATGATCCCGACGAGCGCCCCGGTGCTCTTGACCAGATGCGACGACAGGAACACGAACCCGGCGAACGCGAGCCCGGAGACGAGCAGCGCGCCGAACAACGCGAGGAGCGTGTCCAGCGGCAGGTAGGCCCCGACGTCGTGCCCCAGGGCGTAATCCATCGTCAGCAAGGCGAGGCCGATCGCCACGCTCATGGCCAGGGCGACCGCGACGAACCGGGAGGTGATCAGGCCGCCCTTGGTGACGGGACGGGCCAGGGTCGACTCGAGCACTCCGGTGACCCGATCCCGCCCGTAGCTCGAGTACGAGGCGAGCATGCTCATGAGCGGAACGAAGAACCCGAGGATCGCGGGAACAAAGAGATACGCGATCGTCGACGCGTTGTTGCCGGAGTCCGTCCCCGCCCCGATGTTCGAGGCCTCGAACTGCGACGACTGGACGGGCGGATGTCCGGAGTTCTGGGTGAGGTTGACGATCACTCGCGCGGTGGCGCTGACGTTGGAAGGCACAGCGATCGGGAAGCTCTGGACCGACTGGTTCACGGTCCCGAGGTATCCTCCGCCGAACGTCCTCGACTGGACGGTGTAATTGAGGACCAGGCCGCTCGGCGCCGTTCCGTTCGGCCCCTCCGTGAAGGTCATGATCGCATAGTGGACCGAGAACTGACCGATCGCTACCGGGAAGATGTTGTCCTGCGCGAGCACGGCCTGGCCGACCGGGGTCCATTGGACCTGGAAGTTCGATTGCGGGCCGCCTCCATTGTTGTTGTTCGAGCTGGACTGGACGAGGCTGAGCTGGAGACTGTAGTTGCCATCGGGGACCGGTTGGACAAGATGCACGAGACCGTTCGAGCTCGTGGTCCCGTTCACGAACGGGGTCGGGACCGGGGAGGATCCGTTGGGGCCGAACTCGTCCATCTGGGAGGACACGGTCAGACCTCCGATCCCGCCGCCGGCGGAGTTCGTGATCAGGACGTCGATATGGTACCCCTCGTTGTAGTAGTAGACCACCGACATGTTCTGCGGCTGGCTCGGATTGCCGCCCCCGATGAGGCTGAGAACGAAGAGCCCGACGAGCGTCATGATCACGATGATCGCGATCACTCCCGGGCTCGTGATGGTCCGCCGGAAGTCGTGGAGGTAGGTGCTCATTTCGCCTCCCCGATGGTCTCGAAGAACAGGGCCTCGAGGTTGCTCTCGTCCGGACGGAGCTCCGCGACCCGGTACTTCCGTTCGGTCAGGGCGAAGTTGATGTCGGCCGCCTCGGACGTTCGACCGACGACCACGACCGTGGACGGGCCTTCCCGGCGGAGCTCTCCGAACGGCCGAAGGAGCTCGAGGGCGCCCTCGTCGAGGTTCTCGATCGTGACCCGAAGGGATCCGCGGAGGTCCTTCGTCAGGTCCGCTCGGTCCATCGTCCGGACGACGTGCCCGTGATGCAGGAAGACGATCCGGTCGGCGATGAGCTGGACCTCGGAGAGGATGTGGGACGACAGCATGATCGCGTGGCCGTCGTTGCGCTTCTCCACCATCCAGTCGCGGAGCCACTGGATCCCCTGCGGGTCCAGTCCATTGAGGATCTCATCAAAGACGAAGTTCTGGGGATCCGGCAGCAGCGCGGCCGCGAGGCTGAACCGCTTCTTCATGCCCTGAGAATAGGTCCGCAGCCGTTCCCGCTCGTGGCCCTCAAGGCCGACCATCTTGAGCGCCTCCAGGCATCGTCGACGGCTCTCTCCGGAGGGGATCCGGTAGAAGCCGGAGTAGTAGCGCATCTGGGTGAGCGCCTTGGCCGACGGCTCGAAGTTAGGGAACTCGGGGACCCATCCCAAGGCCATCGAGGCGGCGACCTTGTCCCCCGAGATGTCGTGGCCATCGACGGTCACGCTGCCGCCGGTCGGAAGACTGACCCCCGAGGCCACTCGGATCGTGGTCGTCTTTCCGGCACCATTGAGGCCGACGAACCCCAGGATCTCCCCGTTCCTCACGTCGAACGAGACGTCCTCGATCGCGGGGGTTCCGGACCGGCGGTACCGCTTCGTGAGGCCGCGAACCTGGATCACGGCAGTGTATCTGCCGAGGACACGTATTTATACGTATCGCGAAAAAAGGCTTCGCGAGAGACATCGGCCTCTTCGCCGGCGCCAAGAAAGGGACCCCCGGAAGTGGGACCGCTGAACGCCAACCGCCCTGGAGAGCCTTCGCTGGCTCGCGCTACCGCCTCAGGTTGGTCAACGCGAGGTCGATGACCTCGTCCCCTCGCCCGTTCAGGACCGCCTTCACGACGAACAGCCCGAACCGGCGGACCTGGTCCAGGTCGATGGACGGCGGTAGGACGATCTCTTGGAGGGAGACCTCGACCTCCACCAACGCTGGCCCGGGATGCTGGAGGGCCTGAGATAGGGCCGGGCGGACCTGCTCGGGCGAGGTCACCGATATCCCCAGGAGACCCGTCGATCGGGCGAGCGAAGCGAAATCGGGGTTGGTCAGGTCGGTCGCAAATTCGAGGAAACCGGCCGAGACCATCTCGAGGTTGACGAAGGCGAGCGAGTCGTTCCTGAACACCACCACCTTCACGGGAAGCGCGAGCTGGGGCAAGGTCAGCAGCTCACCGAGGAGCATCGATACCCCCCCGTCGCCCGACATCGAGATCACCTGGCGGCCGGGGAACGTGAGCTGCGCGCCGATCGCCTGGGGCAGGGCGTTGGCCATAGAGCCGTGGTTGAACGACCCGAGCAGCCGTCGGTGCCCGTTCATCGAGAGGTAGCGTGCGGCCCAGACGGTCGGAGTGCCGACGTCACAGGCGAAGATCGCATCCTCGTTCGCCAGTTCGTTGAGCGCTCGGGCCACGAACTGCGGATGGACCTTCGATCCGGCCTTGCCCTCCGTCGCGAGCGAATCCAGCCCATCTCGGGCCTTGGCGTACTCGGTCAGGGACGACGCGAGGTGCGCCCCATCGCGCGACCCGGGAAGGAGGGGCAGGAGCGCGCCGATGGTCGTTCCCACATCCCCTACGATCCCCAGCGTCACCGGTGCCCGGCGTCCGATCTGCTCGCCCCGAACATCGATCTGGATCACGGTCGCGCTGGGAGGATAGAACTGTCGATACGGGAAGTCGGTCCCGAGCAGCAGGACCAGGTCGGCCGCGTAGAGCGCCCGATATCCCGAGGAGAACCCGAGCAAACCGGTCATGCCAACGTCACACGGGTTGGTGTACTCGACGAACTGCTTGCCCCGCAGGGTGTGGACGATCGGCGCCTGCAATCGTTGCGCGAGGGCCACGAGCGCGTCGTGCGCTCCCGCGCAGCCGGCCCCCGCGAGTATGGTCACCTTACCGGCTCGCGAGAGGAGCTCCGTCGCTCGCGCGAGCTCGAGATCCGTCGGGGAGACCTGGGGGCGCGCGTCGGCGAGCGTCAGGCCGGACGGACCGGACGTCGCCGGTCGAAGCGCGATATCCCCGGGAATGGCCACGACGGCAACGCCCTCCCGGGCGACCGCGGTGCGCATCGCGATCTCAAGGATACGCGGCATCTGTTCGGGCTGGGAGACCAGCTCCGCATAGTGGCTGCACTCCCGAAAGAGCTGGTCGGGATGCGTTTCCTGGAAGTAGCCTCCTCCGATCTCGGGGCTAGGGATCTGGGCGGCGATCGCCAGGACCGGGGCGCGGCTACGATGGGCGTCGAAGAGCCCATTGATCAGGTGGAGATTCCCGGGTCCGCAGCTGCCGGCGCAGACCGCCAGCCGCCCCGTCAACTGGGCCTCGGCCCCCGCCGCGAAGGCGGCGGCCTCCTCGTGGCGAACGTGCGCCCAGGCGATGTCCTTCCGAGGTCGGATCGAATCTGTGATCCCGTTCAGCGAATCCCCTGCGACGCCGTAGATCCGCTGCACGCCGGCGCCCACGAGGGTGTCCACGAGCAGGTCGGCCACGCGTTTTGCGGCCATTCTCGATCGGGGATGGCAGTCGGTTATATGCGCCCGGTGGTCCCGAGATGATCCTATCCGCCAGCGCGGGTCGAAGGGATCCGCCGGGGGGATGACGCGCTTGGGGGGGTCCCGGCCATGGTCCTGCCATGAGTACCCCGAAGAGGGCCGAACGCTGTCCCGGGCGGCCCCTGGGGTCGAACATGACCGATATTCCATTAATGGGTGAAGGCCTCCCCCTCCAGCCCGTCGAAAAAGGGAGGCGCGCGGACCCTGGAGGCAACATGGAGATCGGCATAGACAGTTTCGCAGCGGCCATCTCTGACCCCGCGACGGGTCTCACCCTCAGTCCGGTCGAGCGCATGCAACACCTGCTCGAAGAGATCGAGCTGGCCGATCGCGTCGGGCTGGATGTCTTCGGGATCGGGGAACATCACCGGGCCGAGTTCTTGGATTCCGCCCCCGTCGTGATCCTCGCTGCGGCCGCCGCACGCACGAAGAACATCCGGCTCACCAGCGCGGTGACCGTTCTCAGTGCCGCCGATCCGGTTCGGGTCTTCCAGGAGTTCGCGACGCTCGATCTGATCTCCCGTGGCCGGGCCGAGATCGTCGCCGGCCGCGGATCGTTCGTGGAGGCCTATCCGCTGTTCGGCCTCCGTCTCGCGGACTATGATTCGCTCTTCGCGGAAAAGCTCGATCTCCTCCTCGCGATCCGCGCGAACACACATGTCCAATGGTCGGGCGAGCACCGGCCGCCGCTGACCGGCCAGGCCGTCTACCCTCGTCCTCTGCAGGATCCGCTGCCGATCTGGGTCGGTGTGGGCGGTACGCCTGCGTCCTTCGTTCGAGCTGGGGTGCTGGGGCTCCCGCTCATGGTCGCCATCATTGGAGGTCAGCCCGCGGGGTTCCGGCCCCTGATCGATCTCTACCGGGAGGCAGGTCGCCGCGCGGGCCACCCTCCAGAGAAGCTCATCGTGGGGCTTCACTCCATCGGCTTTCTGGGGGAGACCACCGAAGAGGCGGCGGACGACTTCTTTCCCGGATATGCGTACACGTTCACGCAGATCGGCAAGGAACGTGGGTGGCCCCCGACGACCCGTGCCCACTTCGACGCCGAGCGCGGGCCGAAGGGGGCGCTCTTGATCGGCGACGCCGACATCGTCGCAAAGAAGATACTCTACGTGAACGAGGCCCTTGGGGGGATCTCTCGCATCACCTTCCAAATGGGGGTCTCCACGCTCCCGCATGAGAAGATGAACCGGGCCATTGAGATCCTTGGCAAACGCGTTGCACCAATCATCCGAAAGGAACTGGGCCCAGGTCGGGGACCCGGGACCGAAGATTCGGAACACTAGAGGCGTCGGACGCGGGGTGTTCCCTTCAGAACGGGCTGCTCGGTCAGGTCTAGTTTCCCGGCCCGACCTAGTCCGGATCCACGATCTCGGTCGGGTTTTCGTCAGGGACGGCCCCGCCCCCTCAGGAATCCGGGCTTGCGCGGCTGTTCGTGCCCCACCTGGTGCCGTCCGGAGTACCGCACTTGCTGAGGGCCCCGAGGCGGGCCCTCGGCGCGCAATTCACACGCCTTCAGCCCGATATGACGACCACGCCACCGAGCGTCGTACCGAACACCTCGTTTTGACCGCTGTCGTACACGAGCAGATTGCTGTTGGCTCCCACCACAACATTCCCCACGACCCCGTTCGTGGTGCTCGAGACAACGGTGACATTCGTCGCGAGTGTGTACGAGTCCGCTACGAAGACCAATCCGTTCGCGTCGTCGTATGCGACACCCAGGACATAGGCGCACGGGCCGGACCCAGAGTACGGGTACGGGCATCCCACCGAGACGCTCGCCACCACCTGGTCAGTGGTATCATTGATTGCGGCCACCGAGTCCTCCACGCTCTGCGCGATCCAGATCTCCCCTTGGGCGGCATCATAGGCGGCCTCACCCGGATAGTCAAGGTTCAAGCCGGATTCCCCAGGCACTATGGGTGCTGCCACCCCGTTCGTCGTGTCATTGATCACATCCACAATCTCCTGATATCCCGTCGGCCCGCCGAGGGCCGTGACAAACAGCTCGCCCTTGCCCGGGTCGTAGACGATGTCTCCGGGGATCCCTCCAGCAGCGATTGATCCGTTGAGGGGGATGCTCGTGACCACCTTGTTCGACGTGTCATTGATGACGGTGAGATTGGCAGAGCCCCTATCGCCCTCGATATTCACCGGTATCCCGGAATCTGCGACGTAGATCTCCCCTTTGCCGCTATCGTACGCAACGGCCCCGGGCGTGCCCACCACCACCGGAACGGTCGCCACCACCTTGTCGGTGCGGTCGGAGATCACGCTCACGCTCCCCTCACCACAGGGATAGTATAGTGGGCAGTTGGATCGGGAAACGAAAATCTCTCCCTTGGCGTCATCATAGGCCAGTCCGGCCGGTCCGTTCCCGATGGAGATGGTTGACTCCACGGTGTTGGTCGAGTCATTAACCACGCTCACGTTGTTCCCATCGGTGACGAAGAGCTCCCCTTTCTCGCGGT
>JBARHO010000093.1:0-2419 GCA_049799275.1 Thermoplasmata archaeon | reverse complement strand
TCGATAGAGCGCACTCGACCCTCGAGGGTCCCGGGAAGCGTGGTCACCTCTATGGGAGGCTCCGCACTCGGGTCCGACCCCGTCCCGATCGAGGGGCGGGCCGATCCAGGGCGACCGGCTGATGTTCGCCTCGACGTCGTCCCATTCAACTGAGCCCCCCGGTCGCGAATTGCCGCGAAGGCGGCCACCGTATCTGATCTGTTACCCCGTGTCCGTTCGATCACCCCCCGCTTAAATGCGCATTCCAGCTCCTCGCCGCTACGTTGGCGATCATCGATCGTTCGGGATCTTCGGGAAGGCCGACGGTGCGCGGGTCGACGGCCGGTCGCGCGAACATCTACTCGAGATACCGTGAGGAGTGAACCAAACATGCAGAGCATGCGGATCGGAGCCGGGGTCGCGCTGGTCGCCTTCATCATGGTCCTTTCGGCCGCGACCACGTTGGCAACGGTCGTTCCGACCGCGGTCCCAATGCCCGCGAGCTCCGCAGAACTCTCCGCGCCAGCCAGTTCCACGGCCGCCGCCACCACGCCGGCCACCCCGACCACGGCCTGCGATCCGCCCTCTGGCCAAGGTTCGCATCTGCTGACCTCGGCCAACGACCCCGCATGGGCCGAGTTCACTCAACACACGAAGCAGGTCGCTGCGAACGCCCTCTCCGCGGGTCTACCCGCCGGCGACCTTCATCTACCGTATCTCGGATCGATCCCGAACCAAGCGGTTAACGGCGTTCCCGAGTCGGGCGTTCAGCTCTCCTCCGAGTGCTCCCACACCCTCTCGACCGGAGGAAGCCCCGCCCCCGCGGGCGTCAACTACCAAGGAGAGACCGAGACCGGCGCGTCGCCGGTGCCGGATCCGCTCCAGACCAACAGTCTGCTCGGTATCCTCAACGTCAACTCCAGCCGCAGCTTCTACCCCGACAGCGCCACTCCGACGCAGTGGGGGGCTCAGCTCAACTCGGTCCTGGTCGACGTCACGATCAAGGGGGCGCCGGTCTACGACTTCTGGACCCAGAACGTCATCTCGTATGACTCCCACAACGATACGATCTCCTTCGTCGACGACACGTGGAACTTCACCACGCCGGTGTCCGAGATGGAACCCTCCTCCATGGTGAGCTGGTCCCCCAACGGAAGCGATTACACCGGGGTCTGGGTCGCCTATTCCCAGTACTACTACGCGCCGGCGCCCTTCACCGCGTACGTGTACGTGAACTCCTCGGTGAAAGGCGCGGGCGATCAGGTGCTCTGGTACAACTATAGCGTCTGGACGGGCCCTCATCACTATCATGGAACCTACGACGATCTCGTGTTCAACGCCACGACTGCTGTGGAGGGCCCCGCCCAGTTCCTCGCGAGCCCGGTTCCTGGGCCTGAGGTCGAGGTCGACGAGAGCTACGAGTTCGATGCCTTCATCGGTGCCGACGACGGGTCGAACCAGCTCGTCCTGGGCGCCAACGCGACGGAGCAGCTGAAGTACTGCTCTATCAGCAGCTCGCCCACGGGCACGGGCTGCACGCCGATGGACCATACCTACGCGAACGTCCCGGGCGCGGTGAACTACGGCACCCAAACCGGGGAAGAGACGGTCGGGGTCGCCGTCAATTACGTGGGCGCGACCGCCTATCTGTCGGCCGGTCCGCTGATCGAACACGGCCTGTGGAACTACACGGGCGAGACCGGAGTGGCTCCAGGCGATACGAAGGTCGTCAACCACATCACCGTCTCCGGCTCTCCTCGCCCGATCACCCAACCGCCGTACGTCTTCGTCTTTTTCAACAATACCGCGTTCAGCTCAGGGGATTACGCGTGGGCGGCGGACGTACCGGATTGGTACTTGATGCCCGGGACCTACGACTACGCCCTCATGCTATCGGACTACCAGGAGCGGACCGGTTCGATCATCGTCGGTAGCTCGACGACCACCCTCACCGCGACGTTGCCGTACTCTACCGCGAGCGGGGTCTACACCCCGTTGTGGGCGCTCGACAACGCCCAGGTGGCGGGGATCTCCTCCTCGGGGACCGGGACCGTCTCGGACCAGTATGTCCTCTTCAACAATCCCACGTCCTCGTGCACGTTCTGCGACGGCGCGACGAACGGGCAGCTGAGCTCCGTGTTCGACACCAAGAACGACTATTCCTTCAAATCGTTCTCGGGGGTATTTCTCAACGGGACCAGCGTCTACACGGACGTGAACGCTCCACCCTCGTTCGCGGTGGCGAGCGGTTCCGACCTGAACTTCCAGTTCTTCGAGACGTCCAATGTCACGCTCTCCAATGCGGCCGCGATCGGCGGTTGGCCATCGCAGGAGGAGATCTCGTTCTACACGACCGTCCCCGCGTCCCAGAACCCCGCTCCTCAGGGGGACGTCTACGTGTGGAACTCGACACACGATCTGATCATGTCGGACCATTTTG
>JBARHO010000092.1:0-2900 GCA_049799275.1 Thermoplasmata archaeon | reverse complement strand
ACCCCGAGGTGGGGTTCCCCCTCGGTACCTTCATGGGATGACAGCGCGCGCACTCCCCACGGACCCTGGATCGCGGCAAATGGTGGGCCGGTCGCCGAGCAAGGTGGCTATCGCGAGTACCGGTGACATCCAAACGCCCTGCGGAGAGATCCCCCCGCGTGGGTCGACCGGCTCGCGGGGAGGCGCAACTGTCGGCGGGGTCTGCGTCTCTGCGAGGGGGGTTCGGCCAACATTTATGTATAAGAACGCATTCGCACGACGGCTGGTATTTTGAGATGAATTCTGTTTTAGTGCGTATCGACCGGGTTTCTTACAGGCGATTCGGCTTGGCCGCCATCGTCGCGGTGGTGATGGTCCTTTCAAGCCTCGCGGTGATCTCGCTGTCACAGTCGGCGTCGACCGCGTCTCCCGCCACTCCCGCGGTAAAGGCCTCGCTGGTGAGCTCATCCACGGCGGCCATGCCGAGCGGTCCGCATCTCCCGCCCGCGGTCGGCAACGTGACGATCTCATCGACCGGGGTCTCTAGCCAGCCTACGTACGTCAGTACCAGCGGCTCGACCGCCACGGTCCAGTCCAGCTTCGACGGATGGATCTTCGATGCATGGTCCGGCAGTACTCTCAGCGGCCATGGGTATACGATCGACGTCGCCACGTACGAGGGCGTCGGTAGCTGTCCCTCCACCTGTCCTCCGAACGCCGCGCTCGAGCTCTTCGGAGGGAGCGGCATGACCGTGACCGGTATCCGAACGGTCTCGGATTCCATCCCGGGGATCTGGGTCAACGGCACGGCCTCGGCGACCATCGAGGACTCCACTGTGACGGCGGGGACGGCGTCGGCCGCTACGGTCGGTATCTGGGCCGGCAACGCGGGGGACGGGCCGAACGAACCTACCGCCACTTACACGATCACGAACAACCGCGTCTTCGGCCCAGGGGTCTCGGGCGAGCCCGGCAGCGCCGGTATCCAGGCCGGGGGAGCCTCCCTCACGATCACCGACAACCTCGTGACGAACTTCTCGGCGGAGACCACCAACGATTGGTGGACGGGCACCCAGTCGATCGGCATCTACGAGGGCTGCGCCGAGACCGCGACCACTTGCGTGGTCGAAGGGAACTCGGTGAACAATAACACCATCGGCGTCGGCAATGAACTGACCAATTCGGGGTTCTCGGGCTCCTTTGCGAACGGGCCCGTGACGATCACCCACAACAATCTCAACAACAACACCGGCTACGGGGTCTTCTCGTTCCCCACCGGCGGGCCGGGCACGAACCTGATCGAGAACGATACCTTCAACAACTCGATCTCCGGGGCCCCCGGTGTGTTCCTCGACGGCGGGGCGTACTGGGTCGCGAGCGACCTGTTCATCGGCACCTCGACATCGGGTTCCCAAGGGGCCAGCCAGGGCCAATGTAGCGGGCCCGCCATCACGACCGCCGCGGTCGAAGTGACGGACAGTTGCGCGGACGTGAGTGCGGTGACGGGGGCCACCCTGACCGCGAACGTCTTCGTGGACGTGAACTCCTATTGGAGCTCCCAGTTCTCGGACGGGTCGTCGTACCTCTACGGGGGTGAGCTCGGTACCTTCACGGAGACCGGCCTACCCACGAACTCCGGCTGGAGCGTCGGGATCACACACTGGATCGCTACGGGGTATCCCAACACGGCGACCTCCCTCAAGATCGACCTTCAGAACGAGACGTATGGGTACTCGGCGGTCTCGGCCAATCCGGGGTACACCGCGAGCCCTGCCAGCGGAACGATCACCGTGACCTCGGGAACGGTCAGTATCGCCCCATCGCGCACCGCGTCGCAAACGATCACGTTCTCGCCGACCAAATACACGGTGACGTTCACGGAGAGCGGACTCCCGTTGCACACGAGCTGGAAGGTCACGATCACGACCAATAGCGAGACGAACACCACGACGGGCAAGTCGAACATCTTCCACTTGGTGGATGGATCGTACCAATTCCAGATCGAGTGGATCGCGGGCTACCACACGGTGGACAATGGGAGCTTCATGGTGGACGGGACCGCCGTCAAGATCCATGACACGTTCGCGCCCACCACCTACACCGCGAAGTTCACGGAGACCGGATTCACGTCGAGCTGGCACACCACGTGGTGCGTGACCTACAACGGAACGCAGAAGTGCAGCACAAAGAGCTCGATCGCCTTTACCGGCATCCGGAACGGATCGTCGTACAGCTACACGATCGGCCATGTCGCGAACTACAGCCTGACCGGGTCGTACACGGGGTCGGGATCGATCTCGGGCGGCGGCGGTCAGGGAATGATCATCGTGTCGGTGGCCGTGCCGTGGCACCTCGTGAAGTACACCGTGACGTTCACGGAGTCGGGCCTCCCGAGCCACACGAGCTGGCAGGTGACGATGGACGGGAAGACGACGGTCTCGACGGGGAACAAGAGCACGTTCTCCGTGTCGAACGGGACGTATGCGTTCACGATCATATCGACGGGACACAGCGAGATGTCGAACCCGATGAGCCCGTTGAGGGTGAACGGAGCGGCGGTCCCGGTGGCGGTGACGTTCACCTAGGGGCCAACGGACCGTAGCGGGACGAAGAGGTCCCTGCTCGGCGCCACGAACCCCTTCTGAGCGAAGCCCTGACCAATGGGACGGTACCGGGCCCGTGGGCCTTTCTCGTATCTCGGGTCATCGGTGGTCCCGAAAGGGGTCCTACGGACCCCCAGGTCGGGTGGGTCACGTCCCCGAGGAGGCATGACCGGTCCGCCGACCGGGAAACCTGGGGTTGCGGTATCATTTATGTATAACAACGCATAGCCGCCCTTCCATGCTCCGACCGCCTCTCTGCCGCCTGCCGGTCGGGCTATCGACACGCCGAAGGCGATCGAGCGGTGCCCGCCGACCCCA
>JBARHO010000091.1:0-6566 GCA_049799275.1 Thermoplasmata archaeon | reverse complement strand
TCCGCGCGTGGGTCTCTTCATCGCGTACCTGGACCGGACACCCGCGTCGATCGGCAGAGTCGAGTTCGAACCGGGTCAGGCCCTTGGGGGACTTTTCGGCGGTGGTACGTCGCCGGCCTTCCGACGTCGAGGTATCTACCGAGAGCTCGTGCGGACCCGAGTCGACTGGGCACGGGACCGAGGGGCGCGTGCAGTGTTCACCGAGGCGGTCGATACCACCAGTCGACCGATCCTCGAGCGTCTCGGCTTCGTCGCGGTCGCCGGCATCGAGTTGTGGACCTGGGAGGTCGCGGGCCCTAGGGAGGGAGCCGCAAGATCGGACGCCCGCAGGTAGGTAAGGGGCCGCGGGCGGCGACCGTACGGGTCCCGTACCCGGCACAAATCTAGCATCTGTTCCAAGCCAAGAAGGAGGAATGGGAACCGGCCTACCACCGCCGGAGCAACGTGGAGAGCGTGTTCTTCGCTATCAAGCGCAGGTTCGGAGAGAATATCCGGTCGAAGAACCCGACCGCCCAGATCAACGAAGTTCTTTGCAAGGTCTTGGCCTACAACCTCACGGTGCTCGTTCACGAGATGTTTGAGAACGGGATTGCCCCGTCCTTCTTGAAACAAAACGGAACAGAGTGTAACGGAAGTCAATAATTCCGGGGGTTATGTTACAAAGCCCGGGCTCTACGTTGCGCTTATATAGATAATGTGGGATGCTGTGCTGTATACAGGAATTCATGAGACTCGATATCGGTCCGGATGGGAAGATCATCGGCACTCGCCGCGTCAGCCCGAACGGTCAGGTCAGCGGCCTCTCGGACTTCTCGGGGCAAGAGGTCCTGGTCATTCTTCCGGGGAGATCGGACGCCGGCGGCCCGCCCCAGTGGCCGGCATCCGACGAGCTCACTCGCATGGTCGGCGACCAGATCCGGCAAGCGTACGACCGCTATCGGATCCTCCAGGAGACCTATGCGACCCCGTGGGAAGCGACCCGTTCGTTCATGGAGGGTATCTTTGGTACTCGCTCTCCCGACCTGATGGACGAGGTCGACCGGTGGGTCAAGAATCAAGTTCGCGGCGCTTCGGACGCCCGCTCCTCCGGGTCCTCCGAACCATCGAACGGCCAATCCGAGCAGCCGGCCGGTCGCCGCCGTCGTTCCGCGCCTCGCCCGCCCAGCTCGACGAGGAGTGAGCGCAAGTGACGGGCGGAAAGGGCGCCCCGGACCGCGTGATCGGCCGACGGGCGCTCGTCACCGGAGGTAGCGGGGGGATCGGGACCAGCATCGTCGAGGCGCTCGCCGAGGAAGGCGCGGATGTGGCCGTCCAATGGTATCGCAACCGGAACGAGGCCGACCGCATGGTCGAGATGGTCGACAAGAACGGCCGCCAGGGCATCGCGGTGCAGGCCAATCTCTTGGACGTCAAGAGCGTCCACGCGATGCGGGACGTCCTCCACGACCAGTTCGGTAAGGTGGACACGCTGATCAACTGTGCCGGGATCAACCGGGACAGCCTCTTCTCCCGCATGACCGACGAGCAGTGGGACGAGGTCATCGAAGTGAACCTCTCCGGCGTCTTCCATTGTTGCCGCGCCTTCGTGGAGGAGATCTCCGCGAGCGGGCATGGACGCATCATCAACATCTCCAGCCTCGTGGGCCAGATGGGGAACATCGGCCAGGTCAACTACGCCGCGAGCAAGAGCGGGATGATCGGGTTCGCGAAGGCCCTCGCCCGCGAGCTCGCGGGGCAGAAGACGACGGTCAATGTGATCGCCCCCGGGTTCATCGATACCCCGATGGTGCAGAAGATCCCGGAGAACGTCAAGCAGAAGATCCTCAGCCAGATCCCCATGGGGCGCTTCGGTACCCCGAGGGAGGTGGCGATGAGCGTGGTCTACCTGGTCTCGCCCGAGGCCGATTACATCACTGGAACGGTTCTCAATATGAACGGTGGAATGTACCTATGAGCGAAAGCAACAGCGACAACAGCAGCAGCAAGTATGTGACGAACGCGAACGAGCCCTGGATGAAGGTCGGGGAAGCGGTCAACCAGGCGACCGAGCTCTACATGAAGGAGCTCAGCGCCTATCTCAACTGGGCCCACGATCTCCAGCACGAGGTCCTCGAGCAGAGCATCATCACGAGCCAGGAGCTCTCCCGCTTCGGAGAGAAGCAGTTGGCCTTCTTCGCCCGCATCCGAGAGAGCATCCCCGCGTTCGGGGTCGTGCCCAAGGGAACGGAGACCGTCGCCGGCATGGTCGATGCCATCGTCCATGAGGCCGAGCGGAGACCGTGATCCTCGCCCGGTGGATCCCCACGAACGATTGAAGATCTAAAGGAAGAAAGAACATGCCGCGAAACACCAAGCGCCCACGCAAGACCGCAACGCCGAAGCCGAACGCAGTACGGTCCGAGGAGCCGATGCCGAAGAGCGCTCCTCCGACGAGCCCCCCCAACCCGATCGAGGAGAGCCTCGACCTCTGGACCCGCTTCGCCCAACAGACCGGCGAGACGGTGACGGAATACCTCCGCCGCTTCGGGGACGAGCAGCAGAAGAACTACGAGTCCTGGGCCGCCTCCTTCCGGGACGCGACCCGTCCGGCCACCCGCCAGAAGGAGACCGATGAGGTCCAGGCCCGTTTCGAGGAATGGAACCGCCGGGCCGAGGAGATCGGCACGCGGGTCCGCGAGGCCTTCCAGACGGCCCTCGAGCCCCAAAAGGAACTGATGGACCTCTGGGTGAGGCCGCTCCTGCCGAAGCAGGCGACGAACGAGGACCGGGTCCGCGAGTCGACCGAACTGATCCAGAGGCTCTGGACCGGGCTCGGGACGGACATGTTCCGGCGCGCGTTCAGCGCCCTCCAACCCGGTCAAGGGGTCGAGGAACTGATCCGCGTCCAGGAGAGCTCGCTCAAGGAGTTCTCCGACTCGTTCCAGAAGCTGACGCAGATCTACTTCACGAGCCCCGCGTTCGTGACGATGTTCGGCAAGACGCTGGATGCCTCGCTGGATGGTCAGAAGTTCGCGAAGGAGCAGGAGAACCTGCTCACCCGGATGACCGGCCTCCCGTCCCGCCGCGAGATCACGGAGCTCAACGAGGCCGTGCGGGATCTCTCCGAGAAAGTGACCCGAATGGGCTCGGGCCGAGCGTAGGCTCGCCCGCTTTCGCGAGCGTAGA
This sequence comes from Thermoplasmata archaeon, assembly GCA_049799275.1. Lineage (GTDB taxonomy): Archaea > Thermoplasmatota > Thermoplasmata > Lutacidiplasmatales > UBA184 > Lutacidiplasma. The sequence continues at coordinate 3,401 of JBARHO010000091.1, read as the reverse complement.
CGCCATTATGCCTGCCACCGAGTACGTTGTACCCGAGATGGCGGCCCCTAGCGCTACGACCAAGAACGCCCCGGGTGGTCGGCCCGAGGACGCCGGGGACCGGCCCGAGGTCGACCCGCTCGCGGAGTTCACCGCGAAGCTGTCGAAGGCATGGGACCTGGCCCTACGCCCTCCGCGCATCCTCGTCGGTCAGACCCCGAGCGACGTGATCTATGTGGAGGGGCGGATGCGCCTCCTTCACTACCGACCGCTGCCGGGCGTCGCGACCAAGGATCGCCCGCCCATCCTGCTCGTCTATGCGCTCATCAACAAGCCGTACATCATGGACCTTCAGCCCGGGCTCTCGGTCGTTGAGAGCCTGTTGCGCCGGGGGCTCGATGTGTACCTCATCGATTGGGGGACGCCGGACCGGTCGGACAAGGACCTCCGGATCCACGATTACGTCAATGGGTACGTGGACCGCGCGATGGACGTCGTCCGCGGGACGAGCGGGGTCGATCGTCCTCATCTGTTAGGCTATTGCATGGGTGGGACGTTCGCCGCGATGTACGCGGCCCTCCACCCCGAGAAGGTCCGCACGCTCGCCCTCATGGCGGCCGGCCTCGATTTCGATACGCGATCGGGCTTCCTCAATGTCTGGTCGCATGCGCCGGGGTTCGACGCGTGGAAGATCGCTCGGACGTTCGAGCTCATCCCGCCCGAGTTCTTCAACGACGCCTTCGGGCTATTGGACCCGTTGCGCAGCAACTATCTCAAGTTCAAGGACCTCCTCAACCGCATCGACGACCGCCCGTTCGTCGAGAACTTCCTCCGCATGGAGAAGTGGACCAACGACGGCATCCCGATGGCCGGCCCGACCTACGCCGAGTTCATCGAGAAGGGCTATCAGAAGAACCTCCTCGTGAAGGGGGAATGGGCCCTCGACGGGAACGGGGGCCGGATCGACCCGGCCGCCCTCAAGATGCCCATGGCCACGATCGTCGGATTGAAGGACAATCTGGTACCGCCGGAATCCACCGAACGTTTCCTGGACCACGTGGGCAGCGCGGACGTGACCCGCTTCCAGCTCCCCACCGGCCACATCGGCCTATCCGTCAGCCGAGCGGCGCACCGGGATCTCTGGCCGCCCTTCGCCGACTGGGTCCTGGCGCACAGCCAGGGGGGCCCTGCTGAACCTTCCCCGAAGCCCTCACGCGCGCCCGCCGCTTCCCGACGCTCCCGTCGTCGCCGCCGCAGCCGCGCTCGGAAGGAATAGGAGGAGAAGGCGGGCCGATGGCGAACGTGCGTCGGGACGCTCCGCGACGGCGGCGGGCATCCCTGACCGTGGCCCAGCCTCGCCCCGGCCCCTTGGTCCTGGTCGAACGCCGCGGTCCCGTCGGGATCCTCACGCTCAACAATCCACCGGTCAACATCCTTTCGAACCTCCTCCTGGAGGAACTGGCGAGCCGGGTCGTCGAGCTCTCTGAGGACCCTTCGGTCCGGGTGCTGGTCATCACCGGTGCCGGGGACAAGGCGTTCTCGGGCGGGGCGAACATCAAGGAGATGGTCACGATGGATCGGGCGGAGGCGAGCGCCTTCTCCACGAGGGGGCAGGCCGTCGCGAACCTGCTGGAGCGGTCGCCGCTCCCGGTCATCGCGGCGATCCATGGTTTCTGCCTCGGGGGCGGATGCGAGCTGTCCCAGGCGTGCGATTTCATCATCGCTACCGAAGATGCGGTCTTCGGTCAACCCGAGATCAATATCGGCGTCATTCCCGGATGGGGCGGTTCTCGCCGCCTCACGCGGGCCGTCGGGGTCACCCGGGCCCGTCGCTGGATCATGACCGGCGAGAAGATCCCCGCCAGGACCGCCCTCGAGTACGGCCTATTGGACCGGGTGGTCCCGAACGACCGGCTGATGGACGAGGCTGTGGCGCTGGCGGAGGAGCTCGCGACCAAGCCCGCGGTCGCCCTGGCGGCCGCGAAGTACGCCGTGAACCAGGCCGCGGATCCGAGCCGGTTGCTAGGGCTCGAGTACGAACGCGAGCTGTGGGGTCTGCTCTTCGATACGGACGACCAGAAGGAGGGCATGAAGGCCTTCCTCGAGAAGCGCCCGGCGCAGTTCCCCGACCAACGCGATTGGACCCGGCGTCGACCGGAGTTCCCGTGGGAGCGACCGGGCAACCCGCTCGAGGTCGCGAAGGAAGAGGTCTACCTCCCCACCAAGGACGCTTCCTCCGGGAGCGGCCCGGCGTCGCGCAACGGCCCCTTCGACATGCTCTCGATGGCCGAGACGTACCGTGAGGCGGGGCTACGCGCCTTCCAAGCCTTCTTCGCGATCATGCGGAACGCCACCGACAGCTACCGGTTCTGGGCCGATGTCGCGCTCCAGGACCGTTCGGCCCCTCCGCCGGAACGAGCGCGTTCCGAGAACGGCCGGGCGCGCCGGTCCTGATCCGTTCTCGCAGCGACCGACGGCCGCCCGCCCCGCCGAGACCGGCACGCGGGAGAGTCCACCGGTGCATTTATGGAGGGAACTGGACCAAACTAGGTCCGTCCCCAAGATGTCGAGCAGCGCGACCGGCCTCGCACCCACGTCGGCCACATCGCGAGGTCGCTGGGGCGGTCTCCTCTGGGTCGTCGCCGCCATCCAGTTCGTGATCGGGATGATCGTCACCCAACTGGGCTGGACGACCTCCTACAGCCTCATCACCAACTACATCAGCGATCTCGGAGCGGTGAACTGTGGCTACTGGCCGGCGGGATCGACCCGGTACATCTGTTCGCCCTGGCACGAGGTCTTCAACGTCTCGATCGTTCTGCTGGGCCTCCTGTTCATAGTGGGCGCGATCCTCGTGCGCTCGGCGCTCCCCGCCCATCGGGCCACCGATGTCGGCCTGGTCATGATCGCCCTGGCGGGTCTGGGATCCATCGGGGTCGGGCTCTCCCCGGAGGACGTGAACCTCACCGTCCATTCGATCTCGGCCCTGGTCGCCTTCCTGATCGGCAACCTCGCCCTGATCGTGCTGGGGAGCGTGATGACCCGGAACGTGGTCTGGAAACGGTTCTCGGGGTTCAGCATCGCGTGCGGCGTGGTCGGCCTCATCGCATTGATCCTGTTCACGACGCATCTTTGGGGTCCTTTGGGTGTCGGTGGTTCGGAGAGGCTGATCGTTGCGCCCACCCTCCTGTGGGCCGTGGTCATCGGGCTGTACGCAGCGCGAGGACCCACCTCACGCTCCGCCGGATCGATCCTGGATGGCGGCATAGGGACCGGTTCGTAGGGCCCGCTGGCCGCTTCGAAGGACGGGGCGTGGTCACCGCGCCGGCCGGTCCATCGAACGGGGGGCCAGGCCGCTCCGTGTCCCGGTCCCTGATGGGGGCGACCCGCCGCACGTCGCGCGGGATGGCAAAGGGTTACGT
>JBARHO010000090.1:0-3593 GCA_049799275.1 Thermoplasmata archaeon | reverse complement strand
ATAGCTGATCCGGAGACCTAGGGCCCGACGGCGTTCTCGTGCGCCGTTCCGACCGCCAGGAACCTCCGTGCAAGGCGGCCAGTTCATCACAGTTCGCGCTCGTCCAATAACGGTGTTCTACTCTCATGACCCAGGCACCTTAAATCGCGGGGGCTAGTCTAGCTAAGGTGGCTCGGTGACCGAAGGTCGATTCCGACTCGTAGCCCGAGTGAGCACGGATAGCCGCGAGCGGATACGGCCGATCCTCGGGGAAGTGTTGCCGGGTGGCCAGATCCGGGAGCAGGGCACGGAGTTCGTGGTCGAGGCGGCGATAGAAGGGAGCAGCGCGAAGGACCTCAACCGCTCGGTCCTGTCCGCTCTCCGGAAGGTAGAGAAGAGGACGCGTCTCCGCGCGGAGTGGACCGCTGAGGATGGCCAGGTCTACCGATTCTTTGATTACGTCCTGAAGTCCACGGCGAAACTGGGAGCTGCTCAAGGGCGCTCCTCAGGTTCGTCCACGTTTGTCGGGCGATGAGAAGCTTGTCCGTTGCCGACGGTAACGGCAGTCGCTCCGGTCCGCGCGTCCGGAAAGCGGTGCTTTGAGTACCCTCAAGGTCCCCATGCGCCCGCTGGATCCTGACCTCCGGTCAAGTATCGCGCGCTACGTGGGCGCACTGGCGAAGGCACCCACCCGGCTTCGGGGGGGTTGTGGAGCGAGCTCCGCCGCGATCCCGAAGGATCTCAGGTCACGTCACCAAACGAGACGCGAGGCGAACGTTCCGACCCCCGGACGCTTCGCCAAACGCCTTGTAGCGAGAGGTGTCTGTGCTGCTCCCATGTCGGATCTTGAGGCACAACCAGTTATCGAGAAGATCTGCAGAAGTGTTCTGGTCGACACCCTACGGCTCCGACGCGGGGATAACCTGATCGTCGAAGCCTGGACCCACATGCTTCCCTGGGCGAACGGTCTCGTTCTCGAGGCGCGGCGGCTCGGGATCCGAACGACACTGATCTACGAGGACGAGGGGACGTTCTGGCGATCGGTCGAGCAATGCCAAGCAGTGGACCTGGGGCGAATGCCCGACCCCGAGCTCGGGGCGATCTCGAAGGCGGACGCGTATGTCTACTTCTGGGGACCCGAGGATCGGCCGAGGCTCCGAGCGCTTCCGAAGGAGCAGGTGGCCGCCCTAACCTCCTACAACGCTCGTTGGTACCAGGCCGCCAAAAAGGCCCACCTCCGCGGCTGCCGAATGGAGCTCGGGCAAGCGACGGCCCCGGCGGCTCGGTTCTATGGGGTCAACCTCGGCAGTTGGCAGCAGGATCTCCTCGAAGCGAGCGGGGTCGACATGAGATCGATCGCGCAAGAAGGTCATCGATTGGCGGCCGCCCTTCGCCGCGGGAAACGCCTCCGGGTGACCCACGCGAACGGGACCGACCTGGAACTACAGTTAGCGGGCCGGAACCCGGTCGTCGAGGATGGGATCGTGGATCCCCAGGACGTCCGGGCGGGCAACAACATGACCTCGTTCCCGGGTGGAGCAGTGTACGTCGCGCTCGACGAGAAGGTCTCTTCGGGCCGACTGATCGCGAACCGGACGAGCTACCCCACATCCGGGCCGTTGGCCGGGGGTCGATGGACGTTCCAAGAGGATCGCCTGGCCGCGTACGAGTACGAATTGGGGGAGGAACGGTTCAAGGAAGGGTTCGACCTGGCCGGCCCGGGGAAGGACAGGCCCGGCTTCCTGTCCGTCGGCCTCAACCCGAAGATCCGGGTCGCCCCGGGGCTCGAGGACCTCGAACTGGGAACCCTATTGATCGGAGTGGGGTCGAACACCGCCTTCGGAGGCAAGAACCGGGCCGCTTTTCAGTCGTGGCTCGGGCTCGCCGGGGCCCACCTCGAGATCGACGGGAAGACCGTAGTCGCCGATGGTGTCATCCTCTAGTGGACCTGTAGGCCCATCCGCCTTGAGAGGACCCCGAGGGCGCCCGCCGGTCTGATCCCATCACTGCCTGGTCTCGGGGTCTCTCCACGATACTCGGGGAGGTCTCTCTTGCGATGCGGTTGGTCGGGGGAAAGGACGGCTGGGCAATTGGGTCAGCGCTCGGTGAGACCGTTCGTTAGGGCCACTTCTCGTAGGGCCAAGAGAGAGGATCGCCGAGCTGTCCAGAAAGGGTGCTTTGGCCATCGTGGGCGTGTGATCAGATTCCTCTCATCCCTCTCGGGGGCCGGGACGCTGATGGGTCTCAGCCCTTCATGAACTGTCGCGGCACCCGATCGGCGTCCAACCGACGTGCGTAGGCCGGCGGCTCAAAGGATCAGATCCGGCCCGCGCAGCGCAGAACCTGGAGGGCCGTCACGGTGATCCAACGACCCGGCGTTTGGGCTTTCAGTGACCGCCCCCTTGTGAGGTCCAAGCCGTAGGTACGCGCGCTGCGTGCGGTCAAGAACGGGGTCACTCTCGGCGAGAGAGCACGCTCAGGGCTTCCACCGTGACCCATCGGCTTGGGGTCCCGGCGCGCTCCAACCACGTCGAGTAGATCGGGCCCTCCATCTCGTAACCTCCGTGCTCCGGATCCAGGTCCGGGTGGACCGCGTCGGTCGACCATCGCCCGTCGGACCCACGCTTTCGGAGAAGCCAACGGTACGCCCCGGCCAAGCGGAGGTCCTTCGCGTGGCCCAGCCGCGTGAGCACCCGCAGTCCGACCAGGATGTCGTAGTAGTAGTGGTTGGGGTAGTGGATCCGGAACCATGGCGGGTATCGCGAGGTTCCCTCGACCATCAGCTTGCGGCTGAGGAAGAACTCGGACCCGCGTTCGATGGCGGTCATTACCCGCTGGTCCCGCTCGGAGTCTGGGATCTCCGCTAGCGCGGCTAGGCCCTCCCACGCATCCAGCGTCCCATGCCGGGCCGGCCAGCAGTGCCAGCCCCCGTCGGTCTTCTGGGCCCGAAGCAACCAATCGATCGACTGCTGCACGATCGGGTGATCAAGGTATCCGAACCGGATCAGCGAACGCACAGCGTTCCCCGTGACACACGTTTCCCCGTCGAAGCCGCTCAGAGGGTACCCCTCTTTACCTTCCCTTCGCGACCAGCGGTCGAGGACGAGGTCGGCGAGGCGCGCGATGCGACGATCGCGCTTCGTCATGCCGAGGTCGGCGAGAAGGATCATCATCCAGTTCGTCGCGGTGTACTTGGGGCGATAGAGCTCCTGCGGGAACGGGGTCACCCAGTGGCCGTCCTTGAACTGCTGGGAGAGGATCTTCGCCGCCCACCCTTTCCGTCCGATCTGGGCTCGGGCGCTTGAAGCCCGCGGGGTCATAGAGGACCGTCCGTCCACCTCGGTCCAGTATCGAGATCGCACGCTCGGATCCGAGCCCGGGCCGGTCAACCAGCGATGCACCGAAGGCGCGACTCGCACACTCGGTAGATCCGCCGGGGACGGATTCGGCCTCTCAGCCGACCGCCCGAGTTCGACGTCGCGCCGTCTCTTGCGGAAAGCCGCACTTTTAGTGAGGGCCGGGGCCCGGCACTCCGCAGGGCGTAGAATTCGGGTAGGTGGACCACGTACCCGGTCGAACGAACCCTGAAGGGGGAAACGGTTGGCGTCGGACGA
>JBARHO010000089.1:0-6576 GCA_049799275.1 Thermoplasmata archaeon | reverse complement strand
TCGGAGCAGATCCACGCGCAGGACGCCCGGAGCGGTGGGACCGATCCCGATCGACTGGGTTCCGGGGTCGAAGCGTACGCCCGGAGAACCCGGCGGCGAGACCGAATCCAAGCTCGAGATGGATGCGGGATATGTCACCGATCCGTTGGCGCTCCAGGGAGCTACAAAAAAGATCACGACCGCTAGGAGGACGAGGCCCAACCGGATCCCGGGCCGTCTCGAGAACCGTGCCCAGAGAGCCATGAACCGATTTGGACCCTCAAGGCGAGTTATATCCCTTTGTGAGAAGAAGCCTCCTCGGCCGTCCGATCGGAGGATTGACCTCGTCTGCTCGCCGGACCGACGCGGACATCCGGCCCCCGGGCGTCGACCCGGAACGGGAGTCCGGGGCAGGTCGATCGCACGACGAGGAGGGAGCCCGACCGGCGGGTGTCCCGCGTGGGTCGGTCCAGATGATCCGGCCGGGCGATCTCCTCCCGCCGGTGCGCTTTAGTTCCCCCAAGGGCTCGCGGAGGGTGTGCCGTCTCTCGGTGTCGCTCGGAGCCACTGGCCGGTCGTGGCGTGGATCCGTTTGCGTCTTCCACCGGCGCCCCCTCCCATGACCCTCATGGGCTCGGTGCCTCCGCCTCCGGACCCGCCGCTCGAGATCCTCCTACGGAACCCGGTAGCCACCGACCCCCGAAAGAGGGTCTTCGCCTATGAGGAGGAGAACGAGGATTGGGTGCTCCGGCTCATCTGGGACGCGGATGACCCGACGGTCCTCGCGGCCGAGTACCGCGCCCCCTCCTACGATCGACGGCCACCCAGGGACGCGGTCCTCCGGTTCTGGCAGGCCGTGAAGCAAAAGATCGCCCCGATCGGGCCGCTTCCGATCGAGGCCGCGGATCCGCTTCCCTGAGGCTCGTTCCGTCCGTTGAGGAATTATAGGGGCCGGCTCGTTGGGGGGACCCTTGCTGCGGTCCACTTTCATTCACCTGCCGGGCATCGGACCCGGGACCGAGAGCGCGCTCTGGCGGCAGGGGATCACCGATTGGTCCGCTCTCGCGAGCGCGGCCCTTCGCGGAGAGATCTCGGGCGCGCGATGGGCGCTCGTCGAGCGGGAGCTCTCGGCGAGCGAAACGGCGCTCCGGGACCAGGACGTCTCGTGGTTCGCCCGGCGGTTGCCCGAATCCCAACTTTGGCGACTGTATCCGACCTTCCGTCATCGAACGGCCTTTCTCGATATCGAGACCACCTCTCTCTCTCCGCACGATGGGATCGTGACCGTCGTCACGGTCCACGGCGGGGGGCAGACCCGGACCTTCGTGGCGGACGACGATCTCGAGGAACTGCCCGCGTTCCTCCAGAGGTATGACCTGCTGGTGACCTTCAATGGAAAGCTCTTCGACGTTCCCTTCCTGGAGACGCGATTCCCGGGCCTTCGCTCCCCCCCGGCCCACTTGGACCTCCGCTTCGTCCTGTACCGGCTGGGCCTTTCCGGTGGGCTCAAACGCATCGAGCAGGTCCTCGGTCTCGGAGACCGCTCGGGCGTCGAAGGCATCTACGGTCGAGATGCCGTCCGCTTGTGGTCCGAGTTCCGAAGGGGGAATCCGGCCTCCCTCGAGACCCTCGTTCGCTACAACCGCGCGGATACTGTGAACCTGGAACCGCTCACGGAATACGCGATCGGCGAGCTGGTCAAGCGAACGTTCTCCCGGACCGAGGATCGTTCGACCGAGAGCGTCTCGGCATGCGTGCTGTGAGCGGAAGTATTGGCCTTCGGCGATCGGCCGGATCGCCGAGGACCGTTCGGGAGCGATCTAGCTCGAGGGCACGGGCATATCGGACGCGGAAGTGGCCTACGGGCGATGGACGGGGCCCGCGAGCGGATCGCGACTATCCCTTCGCGATCGCGAGCGTCATGCCGTCCAGTTCCTCGGTCTCGATGACCCGATCGGGCGCGGCGATCGCTCCTCCTTCGCCATTGGGCGCGACCTGTCCCACTCGCTCCAAGGCCTGCTCACAGTACTCCATGGAACGGTCGATCATCACAAAGTGCCTTCCGTACCGACGGGCCACGGCCGGGACGGTGCCGGTCCCTCCGAACATGTCGAGCACGGTGTTCCCTCGGTAACTGTAGAACTTGATCAGGCGTTCGATGAGCTGCTCCGGAAATGGGGCCGGATGGCCTTTTCGGCGACGTTCGGGAGGTATCTCCCAATGGCCGTCCGAGAACTTCTGAAATTCCTCGGAGGTGATGTCGCTGTTCCGCCGGTCCCCCGGGAGGTTCCAGGACTCCTTCGAGAAGACGAGGACGTATTCCCACGAAGGTACCACGTGCGGGTTGGCCGGGCTACGCCAGCTCCCCCAGGCGGTACGGCGGCCCATCGTCTGCTTGTACCAGATGATCTCCGTGCGCATGATGAACCCGAGGTCGCGAAGGTCGTTCGAGAGATCGTGGTGCAACGGACGAAAGTTCTTGATCGAGGTCGGGGCGACGTTGAGCGCGAACCGACCTCCTTCCGCCAGAACGCGCTGAAGGCTCGACCAGACGCTCTTGAGCCAGGCGAGGTACTCCGCGTGACCTCGTGCGTCGTCGTAACCGGAGTACTGGATCCCGACGTTGTACGGGGGTGAGGTGATCGCCAAGTGGACCGATCCGGCGGGCAGTCGGGCCAGCACTTCGGCGGCGTCGCCGTGGATGATACAGTCCGGAAACATCGCAGAACGCCCGGTCACGATGGCCGACGAACCCGGTTCCCGAGAAGAAGGTTCCGTCTGCCGGATTCGCACCGAGCGAGGTTCGGCGCTTTCGCATCGGGGCGATCGGTGATCGTTCTAGGGCCGATCGAACGGCCCGATGGCCGTCCGGATCTAGGGTCGCGGATCGGCTGGCCGGCCCATGGTCGGCAGGTGGACCACGGGCCCGATTCACGGAGCTCGGAAGTACACGGGCCCTTCTCCGATAGGAACGATGCGGAGCTTTTCGGAACGCGAGCGCACGAACTCATCGACCGCTTCACGACATCCGCTCCAATTGGAGTAGTCGTTGATGACGACGAACCCGCCCGGGACCAGTCGTGGGAAGAACTCTTGCAGGCAAAGTCGGACCGGGTCATGAAAGTCACAGTCGATATGGAGAAGCGCGACCCGATCGATCGAGCTCGATGTGATCGGGATCGTGTCCGAGAACCAACCCGGCACAAAATGGACCCGGTCGAGCGAGATCTTCGAGGCGGTGTGGATCACTGCTTTGGCGCGATCCTCGGACCCGGCGAACAAGCCGGCCGTTCCCACTCGTCCGGTCCGCTCGACATCGCGCTCGGTCGGCTCGGGCACGCCCTGCCAGGAATCGAAGAGCCAGAGGTCTCGTCGTCCGGTCGCCTCGATGGACTTGGCTAGACGGGCCGCGCTTCCTCCGTTCCAGACGCCGCATTCTACCACGTCGCCCTCGATCCGGCCATCGACGATGGCGCGGGCGATCTCGCCGAGAGCCTTCAAGTTCGAGTAGCTCAACAAGGTGTACGGTCGGACCGAAAGAAAGAACCGGACCGATCGAGGATCCCGGAAGAACTCCACGGGCGGGATGGTCGCGAGCGAGGCGGCCTTGAGCGCGGTCTCGGATCTCCAGAGCTTGCCGAAGGAGCCGTCCTGCTCGAACTTCTCCCGGATCCGGGCAGAGATTCCAAGCTCGGCGGTGGGGGGGGCCCCGCCCGATCGGTGGGCCGGCCGAGGTCCGGGGTACGTATCGGCTGGTCTCCGCGCTCCGTCGTTCATTGGATCCTCTTCCCCATCCCGACGCGGTGCTCGGAAACTAGCGTGCGGCAGATAATTCCATCGAGGCACCACCGACCCCCGCACATGCGCCGCGGCGCCCCGGGAGGCCCGCCTCCGGCGGGTCGCATCGGGCGCTCTCATGTGAGCAAATCCTATCTAGTTCGTGGGGCCGCCGGCCTGGGCTCAGGTCCGCCGGTCCGAGCGCAACCGGCTCGATCACGGTGCCCCCTTGAAGCATCGAGATGAAGGGCTGTTGGGGCTCTACTTCACGGAAAGGTCCGAAACCCCACTTCGCTCTCCCCGAGATGGACCTGGAAGGGCGGACCGTGCGCGCGAAGATTCAAAGTGGGTTGATCACTTGGCCCCGGCTTGAAGACCTGTGAAGGTGCTTGTCGTCGTGGCCCGCGACGGGCGCCATCCTCGTGCGGCTGGCGGCGACCGGCACCTCGATTATATGGCGCACCTGCTGGCCGACGCGGGTTACGAGGTGACCCTCTTCAGCGCTTCCGACCCGAGCCTTCCCCGGAAGGAGATGATCGATGGGGTGACGGTCGAACGTCTCGCGCCTCCGCGCCTCTTTGCCCCGGCGGTCTGGGCGGCTCTCGCCGGTACGTTCCATCGAAAGTTCGACCTGGTGATCGAGGAGATCATCGGTGGCGAACGGACGCCCTTTCTGGTCGGCCTCTTCGGAGGCACTCCTCGGGTGGGGTTCTGGTACCAGGACAACCGCCCCTTGTTCCGGGACCATTACGGGGCCCCGCTCCGGTGGACGGCCGGAGTCATCCAACACCTCCTGCTACGAAGTTATCGGGACGGCTGGCTGCTCACCCCCTCTCTGGGGAGCCGAAGATGGCTGATCGACCAAGGCTTTCCACCGGAACGGGTAGGGATCGTCTATCCTCACGTGGACGAGAACCGACGGTTCGATCCTCTGCCCACGTTCGAACAACGGAGGAACCGATTTGTGGTGATCGGGAACTTCCGGCCGCTCAAGCGCTTCGAGGAGGCGATCGAAGTGGTGCGTCGGCTCCGGGACCGCGTACCGGACGTCGAGCTCGTGCTCCTCGGCCGCCGGGACGACGATAGATATCTCGCCGAGCTTCGACATTTGGCCCGTCAGCAGGGCGTGGAGGACCGGGTCGTCTTCGCCGTGGGTGTTTCGGACGAGGAGAAGTTCCGTGTGCTCCGCGAGGCCAAAGCCCTCAGCGTCCACAGCTCGATCGAGGGCTTTGCCCTCACGCTCTGCGAGGCCGGGATCTGCGGCGTACCGGCCGTCGTGAATCCGGGAACGCCTGACGACGCGTTCGAGGACGGGGTGAGCGGGCTTCGTCGGCCGATCGGGGACGTCGCCGGTTATTCGGAGGCGATCGCCCGATTGATGACCGACCGGGGCCTGTGGGACTCCCTTTCCGCCGGGGCGAAACAGGTGGCCCATCGGTTCACCCGCTCGGATCTCGACCCCGCGGTGGTCGCGCTGCTCCGGCAGGCCGCGCGGCGCTCCGGTCGCAAATAGGCCGAAGGTACGGGACGAGCGATGGACCCGGGTCGGATGCTAGAGCTCGACGAGGGCCGAATCACCGACGGTCAGGGAGACCTCCTCGTCGACCGGACGTCGCGCGGTGATCCGCGCGTTCCGACCGATGATGCTGTTCGTGATGCGTAGCGGTCCCAGGATCTGGGCCCCTTCCATGACGATGGATCGACGAACGGAGGCGGTCTGGACCTGAACGGAATCGCCGATCGACGAGTAGGGGCCGACCGTGGCGCCCCGGGTGATCGCCACGTCCCGGCCGATGACCGACGGTCCCTGAACGCGCGAAACCGCATCGATGACCGAGCCTTCTCCCACGGCGACGGACGATTCGATCGCGCCATGCGATTCGACCTTGCCATCGATCCGGAACGACCTCCGGGCCATCGTCCGCAAGATCTGCTCGTTGGCGTCCAGGAGGTCGGAATGACGGCCCGTGTCCTTCCACCATCCATGCAGGGTTTGCACGGCGATGGGGGAACCTCCTTCATGGAGCCGCCGGAGCGCGTCGGTGATCTCGAGCTCCCCTCGGCCCGACGGTTGCAGGTCCGCGATGATGGCGTGCACGGACGAGGAGAACACATAGGTCCCCACGAGCGCCAGATTGCTCCGGGGTTCGAGCGGTTTCTCCTCGATGCTTACGATCTTCTTGCCCGAGAGCTCGACCACCCCGTACTGCCGCGGGTCATCCACGGGCGTGACAGCGATCGCGGCGTCCGGGAGTGTTCGCCGGTACAGGTCGAGCACCCGGCCGACCCCCTCTTGCAGAAGGTTGTCGCCAAGGTACATGATGAACGGGTCGTCACCCAGGAAATCGCGCCCGCACGTGACCGCGTGAGCGAGGCCCCGAGGTTCTCCCTGCTGAAGGTACGTAATGTCCATTCCGAAATCGGTCCCGTCCCCGATCGCGGCTTCGATCTCCTCGTGGAAGGGGCCCAGGACGACCCCAACCTCCTTGATGCCGGCGCGAGAAAGATGACCCAGGGCGTAGAGGATCATCGGCTGATTGGCGAGCGGGATCATGTGCTTGTTGCGGCACGAGGTCAACGGACGTAGCCGTACGCCGTTGCCGCCCGCCAGCAGAAGGGCCCTGGAAATTGGCGGACCGTTCGAAAGTCCGGCGTTGTCGGACACCTCGGAGGGACCCGAGATCGCTCCCGAGTGCAGCGATCGCGCCGTTAGTCCGGCGTCCCGGACCTTCATCTGGCCCTCCCATACATTGCTCATCGCCGATCCCCAATTCCTCAATACTTGATGGGTCGTGGATTACCTTGTGGAACAATGGTTGA
>JBARHO010000088.1:0-2661 GCA_049799275.1 Thermoplasmata archaeon | reverse complement strand
GGACCCATCTCTCCTGGGGCGCGCACCGGCTCTACGAGCGGCTCGGGTACACGGACGTCTATTCGACCCCCGTGTCCCTCCGGCATATCCCGAAGAGGAGGGCCCGGGTGGCTCGCCGACGCAAGGGGTACGGCTGGAGGATCCCCACCGCCCGAGATGCGGGGCAACTCGAGAAGTTGCTCTCCCGGGCGACCGAGGATCGTATCGGGTTCTTGCCGAGATCCCCGGGCTCGTTGAAGGCCGCCTTCGAGCTGGGCTGGCGGACCCCCGAGAAGCTGCGTGTCCTGGTCTCGGGCCACGAGCGGGTAGGCTATGCGAACCTCGGGATGGAAGATGCGTGGAGCGCGACCTTCAACGAGGTCGTGGTGACGGGCCCGGAGCACATCGCTCCGATGCTCGGCGCCCTCGAGGCCGAGGCCCAGGGCCGTTGGCTTGTACTCGAGACCACCACGTTCGTCCACGACGCGTCGACCCTCTTGCGAGAGCGTGGGTTCGCGACCTATCCGGTGACGCACCGGACGCTGATGGCCAAACGGCTTGCGGGGACATCCGAACACATGGAGGACCTGGCCGCTCTGTGCCAGAGCCCACTGTTCTCGCTCCACCGCAGCGACATGTTCTGAACATCCGCCGACGGGCGGTCGGCCGGAGATGGCCGGCGGCCGTGGAGCCCCCTCGCGGCTAGGGTCGCGAGGTCGGACCTCTGACATCCAGAACGTTCAGCGCGGATCGCCGGGGCTCACTCGGCTGGGACCGGTTTGATGTCGATCCCTCCGGAGCTGGGCCTCGGGCTCCCTTGTGCGGCCGGATCGAACTTGTAGTTCCGCAGGAAGCACGCCAGGACACCGCATGTGGCCGTCAGCACGGCCCCGACCGCGAACAGCCAATGGAACCCTTCGAGCGTCGGGAGCTGGACCGGTACCGCGATGGCTCCTCCGGCCGTCTGGACGGTGGCGTAGAAGGTACCGGTGAAGCTCGCAAGAACGGTCGCCACGATGACCGGACCAATGCTCGCCCCGAGGTCCTGGAACATCTCGGCCATCCCGGTCTGGATGCCGGTCTCGCCCGCTCGGGACGAGAGCACGACCATGTTCGTGATCGCGATGATCATCATGACGAGACCCACGAACGTCGGGATGGGAGCGAGGAGGAGCTCGGTATAGCTGCGGTCGAAGACCAACAGGAGAAGGAAGCCGGCCGTCGCGAGCGCCCCACCGAGGATCATGAGCGGTTTCGGTCCGAACCGGGAGATCGCCCGCCCGATGAACGGGGCCGCCACCAGCATCGACATGGTGGTCGGCAGGCTCAGGACCCCGAAGTCGAACACCGAGCGACCGAGGCCCACGAGGGGCGTCTCGACGATGATCGTGAGCCCGACGAAACCGAGGAAAAGGGCGGTCCCGACCAATAGCATCCCGAAGTACCCGATCGCCAGGTTCCGTTCCCGGAAACGCTGAAGGAAGATCATCGGAGAGGGGGCTGCGCTCTCCCTCCACACGAAGAGGATCGCAAGGACGGTGGACAGTACGAAGAGCTCGGGTACCCCGAACGGGATCCCCGCGAAATGGACCGAGGCGAGGTTCCCCCAGCCCCAGGACGGTCCCTGGGATAGGCCGACCAGGAAGGTCGCTAAGGCGCCGCCGAGCAGGACGGCCCCGGGAACGTCCAGGCGCGCGCGTAGGCGATGTCTCGACTCCGGAAGGAGCCAGGCGTCCGCGACCAGGATGCCCAGCGCGATGGGGATGACGGTGTGGTAGGCGAACTGCCAGCCGTAGTTCTGGATGATCCACGCCCCACCAAAGAGGCCGAGCGCGGCCCCGATGGCGAACATCGCGGCGATCAGTCCCTGCGCCTGACCCACCCGCGCCGGCGGGAGCTCCTCCCCCACCATCGCGAACGCGAGGGGGAAGAGCGCAAGGCCCACTCCCTGGACCCCGCGGACCGCGATGAGCAGATAGACGGCGTTGAACCGCGAGAACCCGAGCGCCGAGGCGATCTGGGGGGTGAAGCCGGTCACGGCGACGGCCACGGCGTAGATCGAGAGCACGACCAACAGCATTCGCTTCTTGCCGTAGATATCCCCGAGCTTCGCGAAGATCGGGGTCGTGGAGACCCCGACCAACAGGTACGCCGAGACCACCCAGGCGATCGTCGTGTACGGCACCCCGTCGAAGAACGTGACGAGCGTCGGCAGCGCGGGAACGAGCATCGTCTCGACGTAGTTGACCATGAGCGCCGCCGCGGCGAGCAGGATGAGGATCACCGCCCCCCTCCGGTCCGCCGCCTCGGCGGTCTGGTCGGTGCTCACCACGACACTGCCCGAGCTGGTACCCGCGGCCATCGCCGGTCCCAAGGCCGTTCCTGATTTCATACCCACCGCTCGCGGCGGCCGCACGACCCGCCGTTCGTTCGTGCCCGTGTCCGAACCGGGGTGTCCGACCGCAAGAATCGGAACGCTCAAGCGGCGAGGTCCTCCTTGCGGGGAAGAGGTGGGCCCGATCTCCTTCGACCCCGACGCCGTGGACCTCGCGGTCCTGCGGGAGATGTATCGCGACGGGGCGGTCAGCATGGCGGGCATCGACCCGCGCCTCAACGCTACGCAGATCGCTCACGGGCTGAGGATCGGCCGGACCGCCGTGGCGACCCGATTGAAGCGATGGA
>JBARHO010000087.1:0-7527 GCA_049799275.1 Thermoplasmata archaeon | reverse complement strand
GCCCATGATCCTGCGGATCACGGACCGTGGTATAACCTACGCACGATCCAGCGGAAGCCGGGGCCCAGGGTCTATTGGCCCGGTGGGTGGTTCGTCGGACGACCTTTGGAGCAGCGGCCGTCCGCCCGTCCAACCCCTGACCGAACGGCCCTCGAGTTGGCCCTCGACCATCGAAGCCATAGGATCGCACCCAACAGGACCTCCGCCGCCCCGATCACCACGATGATGGAGAACAGGTTCTGGAGGGGGGAGACCGTGCTCGATCGGGTTGCGACCGTATCCAGTAGCCCCGTGGCGAGGCCACCAAGGCCGATCGCGGTGATCGATACCCCGGCCCGAGTGACCACGACGCGCATTCGAGGAGCGGTGCTGGACACTCGTAGATCTTCCATGTGACACCCTTCGCGATCGGTTCACCCCACCGGTAGTCGAAGTGGCGAGCGGCCGTTTATGCAACTATGGGTCCACAAGCGCGAAGTGTTTCATCATGGGACCTGAGAGCGCGTGGGGGCACGGGGACGCATAACCGGGTCCCCCAGGACCCGGTGTAAGAGCAGGGTCGCGGCCCGACCCGGCTGGCCGCAAGATATACCCGTCCACTCTTACGCTGGTCATTGGCGGCCCGCTCCCCGGTCCTCGGGATCGACCAGCGCACCGTCGCTCACAGTTCGAGCCGCATTCGGGCCCGGGGGAGCGAATCGATAGTGTCGAGCATCCGTTCCGGCCTTCGCGGTGGTCATGATGCGCCCGGGGTGCTTTGAGGGGCCGGGCCCCGACCGTGGAACGATGCCGACCTGGATAGAACGCCACGTCGGACCGTCGTTCAGGTTCGGTATCTCGCTCCTGATCCTTGTGGCAACTGGGATGCTCCTATCGGTTCTACCAACGGGTCGCTCCTCTCCGTCCGAAGGTCTCCGATCCTCATCGGACGTAGTGGGTCCCATCATGCCGGGGCCCGGCCGGTTGACTGGAGGGTCCCGGCGGTCCGGTCGAGGGATCAGCGAGGTGACCGCGACGGTGCTCCTGGTGATCATCACGTTGGCGATCGCGGGGGTGGTGTACGTCTTTCTCACCGTCTACTTCGGAACGATCCCGTGAGCCGGCTTGCGTTTGGAGCCAAGGGCGTTCCGCGCTCGTTCCGTACATCGTGCTCCTCCACCCACCGCGTCGTCGGGGACGCGTCGGCCCGTCGTGGTGTGGAGGTACGGACCCGCCTCGAAGGCAGAATGGGAGCACGGGGATTTGAACCCCGATATGCGGGTCTCTCCGCGCGCTCCAGTCACTCGTCACGGGGGTACGAGGTACCCCTCCGCAGACCCTTATCTGAGGAGCCGTCCTCGGCATCCTAACTGGAGCCCGCCGGTCTGCCAGATTAGCCTATGCTCCCTCCAGCCCCGTCGGGGCCGACGGTCCACTTATCCTTTATCCTCGACGGCGAGGGCGGGGGGGACGAGTCGCCTCGTGTCCTACGCCCACTTCGTTCCGCGCCCTCCGTGGGGACCTCCGGATCCCGCCGGACGACCCCGCCCTTCGGAAAGCTCGACCGGCCGCTGACCGCGGCGTGAGCGCGGGGGGACATCGGCGATCCAACGGCCGGACCGCCTAGGCGCGCTCGGTCGCGGATCGCGCGGCTCTCCCCGAGGCGGCCCGCATCGGGGCGGTCGGGATGCCCTCTTGCTCCGCGTGGCGCTTGAGCTCGCGGATCCGATCGCGGATCCGGGCCGCCTCCTCGAAATCGAGGCGTTCCGAGGCGATATGCATCTCCTCTTCCAGGTTCGCCAGGAGGAGCGGGAACTTGTCCTTCCAGCGCTTCCCGAGACCTTGGACCGAGAGGTCGCCGGACGGCGCCTCCGCCTCCTCCCCCAGGATGGAGCGCACCTCCTTGCGGATCGTCTCGGGAACGATCCCATGCTCCGTGTTGTAGGCGACCTGAGCGATCCTTCTCCGGTTCATCTCCGCGATCGCCCGGCTCATCGAACCGGTCATCCGGTCCGCGTAGAGAAGGACCCGGCCCATGACGTTCCGCGAGGCCCGGCCGGCGGTCTGGATCAGCGAGGTCTCGCTCCGAAGGTAGCCTTCCTTGTCCGCATCCAGGATAGCGACCAGGCTCACCTCGGGAAGATCCAGCCCTTCGCGCAGCAGATTGATCCCGACGAGCACATCGAAGCGGCCCAGCCGCAGGTCGCGCAGCACCTCGATCCGCTTCAGGGTCTCGATGTCCGAGTGGAGGTAGCGGACCTTGAGGCCCAGGTTCGCGAGATGGTTCGAGAGCTCTTCGGAGGTGGCCTTCGTCAGCGTCGTCACGAGCGACCGCTCGCCGCGGGCGGCCCGGAGCTTGAGCTCGGTCACCAGGTCCGCGATGTGTCCCTTGAGCGGCCGGACCTCGATCTCGGGGTCCACGAGCCCGGTCGGACGGATGATCTGCTCGACGATCCCCTTCGAGATCTTCCGCTCGAAGGGTCCGGGGGTCGCGGAGACGAAGACGACCTGGTCGACCCTCGTGAGGAACTCGGGGAACTTGAGCGGTCGGTTGTCCTTGGCCGAGGGGAGGCGCCAGCCGAAGTCGACCAGGTTCTCCTTCCGGGCGAGGTCCCCCTTGTACATCCCGTTGAGCTGGGGGATCGTAACGTGGGACTCGTCGATGAACGTGAGAAAGTCCTTCGGGAAGAAGTCGAGCAGAGTGTACGGCGGCTCGCCCGGTTTACGGCCGGAGAAGTACCGGGCGTAGTTCTCGATCCCGCTGCAATAGCCGGTCTCCCGGATCATCTCGAGGTCGTACTCGGTGCGGCTCTTGAGCCGCTGTGCCTCGACGATCTTCTCCTCCTTCAGGAGCTCCGCGACCCGTTTCTCCTTGTCCTCGTTGATCTGGCCCAGGACGGACCGGACCCGTTCGTCGATCGTCAAGAAGTGGGTGGCCGGGAAGACCACCAACCGGTCCACTTCCCGGAGCTCCTCGAACGTGACGTTCTCGAGCTCGACGATCGAGGCGATGGTCGAGCCCTCCAGCACGATGCGGTGGATGGTATCCCCCGCCCCCATGATATCGATGGTGCCGCCCCGGACCCGGAAGCGACCCCGCTTGAGCTCCATGTCGTTGCGGGCATACTTCATGTGGACGAGATCGTCCAAGAGGGCCTGCCGGCTGCGCTGGTCGCCGACCTTGAGCTCGACGACGCTGGCCCGGTAGTCCTCCGGGGAACCGAGCCCGTAGATGCAGCTCACGGACGCGACGATGAGCACGTCCCGCCGGGTCAGGAGGGCCTGGGTCGCGCGGTGCCGGAGCTTCTCGATCTCCTCGTTGATCGAGGCGTCCTTCTCGATGTAGAGATCGATCTGCGGGACATAGGCCTCGGGCTGATAGTAGTCGTAGTAACTGACGAAGTACTCGACGGCGTTGTTCGGGAACAAGGCCCGGAACTCGCTCACCAACTGGGCCGCGAGCGTCTTGTTCGGCGAGATGACCAACGTCGGCCGCTGCAGACGCGCCACCGTGTGCGCCATGGTGAAGGTCTTTCCCGACCCTGTGACACCAAGCAGCGTGACGAACTTCTCGCGTCGCTGGACCCGTTCGGTGACCTCGTCGATCGCCGTCGGCTGATCCCCCTGGGGCACGAGGTCGGTGACGAGCTCGAAACGACCCGGGAGCGACGTCTCTTCTGCCGGGGGCTTGGCCCTCGCCACGATCAGGCCCCCGGTCGCGGTCGATAACCGATCGGATCGAGCTCGATCTCGGAGAAGCCGAGGGCCGAGAGACCATGTTGGACCGCCGTGGCGGTCGGTTCCGACCGCAGCCACCCCACCTCTTCCGGATCGACCTCCACCCGGACCGAGCCCCCGTCCACGCGGACCCGGACCCGGCGGAAACCGAAGCCGGCGATCCACCGTTCGGCCTCCTCGATCTGACGCAGGAGGGGCGCGGAGAGAAGCTGCCCGTGACGGACGCGCGAGGCCAGACAGGCATCCGATGGAGCATCCCAGTTGGAGAGACCGGCCTGGTGGGCGAACTGGCGGACGTCGTTCTTCCTCCAGGCGGCCCACACGAGAGGGTGCCGAAAGCCCGCCTCGGCCATCGCGATCAACCCCGGCCGATCGTCGCCCAGGTCGTCCAGGTGGACGCCGTCCACGTACTGCTCGACGCTCGATCGTTGCCCGAACTCCCGGAGCGCGGCCGTCTCCGTCGTTCGGCAGAAATAGCATCGGTTCGACGGATTGTTCCGGTACGCCTCGACCTCCAACGGGTCCGCCGCGACGAGCTCATGGTCGATCCCGATCTCCCGGGCGGAACGCCCGGCTCGGTCGATCTCGGCCTGGGAGATCGCAGGGCCGACCAGCGTCACCGCGATCGCATTGGGTCCCAAGGCCTGGTAGGCCAGGAGCGCCACCACCGCCGAATCCACGCCCCCCGAGAGGGCGATCAGAGCTCGGCCCCCTCGGACGAGCTCGTCCGCGATCGCGGTCGGCGACCGCGGGCCGGGCTCGGGTCCGGGACGGGTGGGGATCATCGGCGCGACGAGGCCCTCAAAGGGGAAAACCGTTGCCGAGCGGTCGGGAGAGGACGTGAAACGCCTCAGGGTCCCGGGCCCTTCAGGACCAGAACCGACTTACGATCCTCGCTCTTGGGCTCGCTCATGCAGGTGGTCGCGGACGGGTCTCGCTTCATGCTGAAACTGGACGAGGGAGAGGACCTGTTCGCCACGCTCGGCCAGTTCGCGCTCTCCCTGGGTGTACGGGCCGCGGCCGTCGTCATGGGGATCGGTCAGGTCCGCTCGGCGACGATCGCCTTCTGGAACGGCAAGGAGTACGCCCCCAAGGAGATCACCACGCCGCACGAGCTCGTGAGCCTGCAAGGGACGATCGCCGAGGCCGACGGACAGCCCTCCGTCCATCTCCATGTCGCGCTCGGGGCTCCCGATCACGGGATCCTCGGAGGCCACCTGATGCGGGCGGTCATCGGGATCCTCGGGGAGATCCGCATCGATGCCTTCCCGGGACGTGCGTTCGGCCGTCCGCTCGACGAGGATCTTGGGCTGCGCGTCCTCGATCTCGAAACCGGACCGGTCCCCTGAGCCACCCCCGGGCCCCGCGCCACCCGAGACCTTTTGGCGGGCGGGCCTCTCGAATCGCCGTGACGGAGTCGGAGGCCAAGCTCCCCTGGGCCACGCATCCGCGGCTCCGGGCGGCCGTCGAACGACGCGGGTTCAAGGAGTTCACCGAGATCCAGCAGCTCTCCTTCGAGCTGGGTCAGCGGGACACCGACCTCTTGCTGATCTCACCGACCGGGACCGGGAAGACCGAGGCGGCGCTGTTCCCGGTCCTGGCGCGGCAGCTGAACGAACCGTCCCCCCCGATCTCGATCCTGTACATCACCCCCCTTCGGGCCTTGAACCGCGATCTCGAACAGCGGCTCCTGTCGCTGGTCGAGGAGGTCGGGCTCACGGCGGCGGTCCGTCACGGCGACACGTCGACCCAGCAGCGGACCAAGCAGTCCCGTCGACCACCGGACCTTCTGATGACGACCCCCGAGACCCTGCAGCTCCTGTTGGTGGGCCAGCGGCTGCGTCAGGGGCTCAAGAACGTCCGGACCGTCATCATCGACGAGATCCATGAACTGGCCCCGTCGGACCGGGGAGCGCAGTTGGCGCTCTCGTTGGAGCGATTGGACGACTGGGTCGGCCGACCGGTCCGCCGCGTCGCGCTCTCGGCCACCATCGGCAATCCGGACGAGGTGGCCCGGTTCATCGCGCCCGAACCACGCCGCATCGATGTCCGGCAGTCCCGCCAGCCCCGTCGAATCGTGATCGAAACGGACCTCCCGGGGCTCCGGAACGTGGAGGAGGACGCCGCCCTCGCCGGCCAGCTCAAGGCGGACCCGCTGTTCCTCTCCTCGCTGCGCTCCGTCGAGGACCAGATCCGGGCCCACCGGACGACGCTGGTGTTCGTCAACACGCGTCCGACCGCGGAAGGGGTCGCGGCGAGATTGCAGCGGATGGCGCCCGATCTGGCGATCGCCGTCCACCATGGGTCGCTCTCCCGCGACGTTCGGGAGGAAGCGGAGGAGGCGTTCCGCAAGGGCGAGCTTCGGGCGCTCGTAGCGACCTCGTCGCTGGAGCTCGGGATCGACATCGGGTCGGTGGACCTCGTGGTCCAGTTCGGCTCCCCCCATCAGGCGAGCCGTCTTCTCCAACGCGTGGGCCGGTCGGGGCACCGGGTCGGACGCGAGGTCCGCGGCCTCGTCGTCGCCTTCGATGAGGAGGACCTCGAAGAGGCGACGGTCCTCGCGCGGCGGGCCATGGCCGGGGAGATCGAGCCTACGCGGTGGCGGCGAAGGAACCGGCTCGCGCTCGCGCAGCAGATCATCGCGGAGCTCCGGGCCCGGGGCGACGTGGAGAGCAACCCCCTCTTCGAGCGGTTCCACCACGCCGCTCCCGCCAGCGAGCTCACCGACGCCGAGTGGCAGGAGCTGCTCACGTACCTCGCCGGATTGGGGCTGGTCCGACAGGAGGGCGCTCGGATCCGTTCGGGCCGGGCCACCCTGGACCGGTTCTACTCGACGCTCTCGCTCATCCCGGACGAACGGACCTACCGGCTCCGCGACATCGCGACCCGCAAGCCGATCGGAACGCTGGACGAGCGGTTCGTGCTCACCCAGGTGCTCGGGCAGCCGGACCAGCTGTTCCTCCTGCACGGCCGGACCTGGAAGATCGTGGAGTTCCGGGACGAAGAGCTCCTCGTCGAGAACGTGGCCGAGCTGGGCGTCGAACCCCGCTGGGTGGGCGAGGACCTTCCCGTGCCCTACGATGTCGCGCAGGAGATCGGCCGGCTGCGGCGGGAGGGGGACCTCTCCGTGTATCCGCTGTCCGACGGGGCCCGGGAAAAGCTGGCGGCCCGGCTCGCCGCGGGCCGGGCCCTCCCGGCCGCTCCGAACGATCGCCAGATCACGGTCACCGGCCAGGGACGTCTCGCCATCTTCGGCGCGTGCTTCGGGACCCGGACCAATGAGACCTTGGCCCTGGCGTCCGCCGGACTACTGACCGCGCGGCTCGGCGCGCGGGTCGATGTGCTGTCGATCGAACCCACGTGGTTCGTCCTGGGACTCCCGATCGCCGTCGACGATGAGGGGCTCCGTCAGGCGCTGATGATCGCTCCCGAAACGCTGGACGGGCTCCTGAACCGGCTGGTGCCCACGAGCCTGGAGTACCGATGGGTCTTCCTCACGGTCGCCCGGAAGTTCGGCGTCCTGCCGGCCTCGGTGAACCCGAAGGACCTTCGATCCATCGAGCCCCTGCTCGATCGGGCCCAGGACACGCCGCTTGGGGAGGAAGCGCTCGAGAAGGCGCTCTTCGAACGCTACGATGTCGACCACGCCCGGCTCGTCCTGGAACGGATCCGGGACGGCGGCCTGGAGATCGTCGCGACCCCGCCCAATCCGTGGAGCGATCTCCCCTTGGCCCGGCTCAAATGGCAGGAACTTCCCGACATCCCGCCCCCGACGCTCCTCAAGGCGATCGAGGAACGTCTCCGAAAGGA
>JBARHO010000086.1:0-7289 GCA_049799275.1 Thermoplasmata archaeon | reverse complement strand
CTCGGTGGCGAGGTCGAACAGCATCAGCGTTTCGTGGGGCTTGGGATGGAACCCCGCGTCGGCGAGCGCCTTCGAGAGCTCGGGCTGGTTGTCGTGAGAGTAGAGCTTCCAGACGAGAGGACGGGAGTGGGATCGCGCCCAGGACTTCTCATCCTCGACGGCGCCCGGAATATCCGCGGAACCGATACGGGACCAGAGGACGAACGACTTCGATGCCGCGACGAGCCGGGTGAGGTTCGCCGTCCTCTCCACCTCGTAGGTACCGAGCGTGGGCGGGGCTTGTCGCCGTTCCCGATCAAAACGGGACAGCATCTCCTGCGCGTCCAAGGACTCGGTCGGCTAGTCGCGAGGTGGCGCATAACGCTGGCCTTCGGTCCACTGATCGGGCAAATAGCCATACCCGGTCCGACCGGCCAGGCCCTCGTCGCCACCTGACCGAAAACGGTCCGCCTCTGGCGCCGAAGGATCGCCTTCTTTCACCTGCAGGGGATCCGTCAGGACGCCCCTCGCCCGGGACCGCACCCCATCATTCCCTCCGCCCTCGTCCAGAAGGTCGGAGCGTCCTGCGAGGTTCTTCGCGACCTCGGGATCACGCGGTGAGGACCTGCCTCGCCCCGGGCAGGAGGGTCACGGTCTTGGACCAAAGCAGGTGGCCTCCACGGACAAGGCGGAGCGCATACGTTCCCGGGGCCATGGTCTGGTTGTACACGCCCCCCGTGAAAGGGAACACCTTTCCGTCGAATTGGATCGTGCCCGAGCTCACGGGAGAGATAATGACCAGATCAGAGACCTGGGTGCTGCTCCACATCTGGCCCAACGTCGGCTCCTCCGTGGTCGTGTTCAGGACCCGGATCCCAAGGCTCCCCGACGTCCCACCGTGGAGCACCGCGGCGACATGGGCATCCTCAACGGACTCCGCGGTATCGCCGCCCTCATCGAACGCGTTGCTGGGGGTCTGAAGGTTGTGCCCGTTCGAGTAGGCGAAGGTCATGTAGACGCTCGTGTCGTTGAGCCTCGAGTACGTGCCATCCCCAAAACCTCCGATCACGAACTCTGAGTTCGTGAACGCGCCATCCGGATTGTAGGCGTGGCCATCGACCTGGAACCCGTTCGTGCTGACAGCGGTGGCGAACGGAAAGCTCACGTTGTCGTACGTCTGCCAGCCGAACCCATCGTCGTATTGGAAAAGGACATAGGGCAGGCTTCCCGAATCGCTACGGATCACCGACGTGATGACCCGGAGCTGCACCTCGGTCGGGAACGTCAGATTGACCTGATTGCCCGGGAGACCTTGTCGAGCCCCCACCGCGTAGACATTGAGACCTTCCGTTTCGGTACCGTAGACCATCCCTTGCCCCGAGATGGAGCCGGCGCAGTTATCCAAGATCCCGGTCCCACTGCAGAACGGAGAGCCCTCGACCCCGCTCGCGCTGAAGTTGTAGATGTCGTTGATGAAGTAGATGTAGCTCAGCGTATTGTGGTCGGCCGAGGGGATCGGGTTGCTCGGGCAGCTCCCGACCGCGACCTCCCATTGCCCGTTCCCAAAGATCGGGGTGGTGTCGGGTGGGCATCCGCCGGGAGTGATCCCCGCGACGTTCTGCACCCACCAGTAGTAGAGCGTGCCGCTGTCGTTGAAGACGAGCACGACGTTCTCCTGGAGCGTGATGCCGAGCCCATCGGCGGGAAAGAACGGGGTGGACCCGAAGGATCCCGCGGTCGCGTTCACGTCCAGGCTGTAGAAATTGGCGCTATCGATCCACGTGCTCGTGTTGTACTCATAGGGGGTGTACCCCGGCGCGGGACCAACGCCGAAGTCATCCAGGCCGATCGGCGCCGGCTCGGACGAGTAGGTGTTGAACGGATCGACGCCCTTCAAACTGACGTGAACTCCACTCGACACCGAGGAACTGCCGTGACCGGCAGGCGATACCCCATTGAAACATACGATCAGGAGGACACTCGCGACAGCGATCGCGGCGAGGATCGTGCTCCCCTGACGAAGACGATCACGGCCGGTGTCGCAATGGCGCATGGCCAAATGGAACTGGTGGCCGGCTCTTAACCGACCCCTATATTTGTTGTGAGGGCCTAACTAAATTGTTACTGCGACCCCGGTGCCCTCGGATGACCGAGCTCTGCGAGCTGACATTGAGTGGTCCGCACGTGACATCGTTCAACTACGGAGCCGGTATCCGCACGGAACGGTGCTTCTATCATCTCGGGGACGAACTGCGGACCCTCCTCCCGGGGATACCACGCGCGGGGGCGGGCAGATGCTCGAGGCTACCCGATTGAAGCGGGAGCGATTCGCTCGTTCAGCTTCGTTCGCAATTGGCGGGCCTTCGGAACACTAGGGCACGGCCGGTCTCGTCGATTCGACCTCGCGTACCCATTCGCACTTGATCCCCGCGTGTTGATGGTGCCGCTCTACGGCGTCGCGGTCGGGGGCATTCAGAACGCAGTAGATCCAGTCCTCCTTGGCGTTGAAGAAGATGTCGTGGTGAGTGACCCCAAACTCGTCCTTCGGGGCGGTCTGTAGGTGCTTCAGTTGCTCCGGGGTCAGCTTGCCCATCGCGTGCTTGTCAATGTACTTCGGCATGACAATGGCAGAACCGGATCGAGCCTATAAATGATCGCACAAGCTCGGTCCGGGGGCTATCTGCCCCGGATGGGGCTAGCTCACCCCGGATGGCAGGAGCACACGTTCGGGGGGGGTCACGGCAACTGGTCGCTGTTCGGTTTGACCGGGCGTCGCTCGGACAACTCGATGCAGTGTGCGAACCCTTCCCCCATCCTCCGGTAACCGGCGACGTCCGGATGCAGCCCGTCGGGGGTGCCGGACAAGCGATCCGGGTCCCTGGGGTCACGGACCAGAGCGTTCGTGTCGCAGAAGATCATTCGCCCGGTCAGTGCAGTTTCCTTTACCCAAGCGTTCACCTCTCGGACCGCGGACGCTTGGCGCTGCGTCATGGAATTGTACGGAAGGATGGTCGACGCGATCACTTGCACGGCCGTGGCGCTCGAGGATCGATACATGGCCATGAGGTTCGATATGACCGTCCCTGCGGGGCTGCCCTGGAAGACGTCGTTCACCCCGGCCAGGATGATCACATAATCCGGCTGTTCATTGATCACATCCCGTGCGAACCGTCGCAGGATCTCGTCGGACCTTTGGCCGTTGATCCCCCGGTTCAAGACGTTCCATTCGGGGTGGATCCGGACCATCCAATAGACGTACTGGCTCTCGACGTTCCCCGCCCCGTCCGGCGGCGCCTCTAGCGGGGACCGGTATCCGGGGGTCCCCGCCGTCGTAGAGTCCCCCAGCCCCACGATCTTGAGCGAACGGGTCGGGATAGGGCCCGGAGATTCCTCGTTCATTTCGTCGCGCGGAGCTCAGCCGCAGCGATACTTGAACGGAGGCGTCTCCCGGCGCTACGGACCCGGCGGGGGCCGCCGTTGGCGACCACGAAAGCGGCCTTTCCAAGCAAGGGACTTCCTGTCACCGGGATCCGGGGCTCTCGACGCGATACCGTCATAGGTACTTGGGGCCTCGTAGTTAGTGGATAGCTCGCTCTGCCATGGACGACGTGTCCCTGCGGTCCGTTTCCCAAGCTGACCTCCCGGTCCTCTTCCGCCATCAGCGAGACCCGGCGGCCAATCAGATGGCCGCGTTCACGGCGGAGGACCCGAACGATGAATCGGCCTTCACCGATCACTGGGGGAAGATCCTGAGCGACCAGGGGATCACCAAGAGGACCGTGCTCTACCAAGGACAGGTTGCGGGATACGTCCTCTTGTTCGATCTCCTGGGAAAGCCCTCGGTGGGGTACTGGCTCGGGAGGGAGTACTGGGGAAAGGGGATCGCCACGCAGGCGCTCGGCCAGTTCCTCCGGATCGTTCCTCTTCGGCCGCTCTACGCGCGTGTGGCCAAGGACAACCATGCGTCGATCCGGGTCCTCGAGAAGTGTGGGTTCGGGATCTGCGGAGAGGAGAAGGGTTTCGCGCCCGCCCGAGGCAAGGAGATCGACGAGCTCGTTCTCTCGCTTCCCGGCCCGTGATGGACCGCCGTCCAGCGGACGGCACCACGGCGGCGAACAGCCTTCCCAAGGTCACGCTCAAGGACCGGAGCCGGATCGATCCTTCCCGTTATCCGGATCCCGCTCTGCCTCGACCACTGGGTCCGAGTACAGGTACTGTAGGAGGTTCACGTCCACCCAGCGTCCGAACTTCCAACCCACCTCGCGCATGATCCCGATCCGCAGGAACCCGATCGACTCGTGCAGGTGCAGACTGACCTCGTTGCCGTCCGCGATGCGTGCCAGGAGCGTGTGCAATCCCATCGCCCGTCCACGTTCGACCAGGCCGGCCAGGAGTCGTTTCCCGATCCCCTTCCCCCGCTCGGTCCCGAGGACATAGACCGAGACCTCGGCGGTCCCGTCGTACGCCTTCCGATCGGACCACGGGCTGAGCGAGGCCCAGCCGGTGATCACGCTCGAACGCTGGGCGACGAGAACGGGATATCTCGGAAGATGCTCCTCGATCCATACGACCTGGTGGGGGACCGATCTCGGCTCGGTGTCGAACGTCGCGACCGTCGTCCGGACGGCCTCGTTGTAGATCCCGGCGATCGCGGATGCGTCCTCAGGGCCGGCGCCGCGGATCACGAGGGGATCGGACGCTTCTTCCTTCACGTTCTCCGGGGACCGGCCGATCACGTTCGGGACCGCGACCCGTGCCGTCTCGTACCGCTCCCCCTCCGATCCCTCTAGGCGAACTCACCTTTGGGCCGCAGGAACTTGACCACATATCCGTCGGGATCGTTGATCGTGAAGGCCGTACCGTACGGCCACTCGCGGAGACGGGACTCGATCTTCGCCTTGGCCTTCTTGGCCCGCTCATAGATGCGCTCCACGCTGCGGAGCTCGACGTTCACGATGACCCCGGCTCCGAGAGGGGAGCTCACCCACCTGGTGTAGTTGCTGTACCCCTTCCCGCCGGCCCCCGGCGTGATCCGACCGAGGGCGATGACCGCGCCACCGATCCCGACGCCGGCGTACTCCAGCTTCCCCTCGTCCCCTTTCCACTCCCATCGGGTCGTGAACCCGAGGGCGCGGTAGAACGCCACCGATCGGTCGACGTCCTTGACGTTGAACATGACGCTGATCTCGGCCTTCATGGGGTGCTCAGAACGAAGGGAACGGCTACCGGTTCATATTGACTGGGCCCCCTGGTCCTGTTCCCTCGCGACCCAGGACGGTCGCGGACTCTCGGCCGGGGAGGCCTGCTCCGGGAACCTATGCGGACCGTCACGCGCGAGAGAGGGATCGCCGATGGCGACGGACCCCGATGACCACCAGCAGGAGCGCCACCAGGACGCTCAGAGCGAGCACGATCCACGGGATGATCTCGCTCCAGATCACCGTCGACCGGACCGTGTTGAGGTCGCTCATGTCCGCGGCGTCGAACTGGGTGGGGGGATTGGCGCCCAATCCGGTCAGCGCCGAGGTATCGACGGCCCAATACATCACGTCGTCCGGATCGTTCGAGTGATCCGGATGGTTCGGGTCCTCATTGGGCGCGTTCCCGACGATCCCCACGAGACCGAGCTCGTGCCCGAACTCGTGGACCATGACCGTCGTCGTGATCGCGGTGGCCTCGCCCGCGGGGGAGTCGTTCTGGATCGTGGACCCGAAGATCGCGATGGAGCTCGCCAGGTACGCGTAGCCGAGGACGTTGCTCTGCTCGGCGAACTGGCCGCCCAAGTAGAGGTAGAAGAGGGACATCGTGCCCCAATCGGGCCAGGTGTGCCGAAGTTCGGTCTCCAATGTCCAGAGGTCGGAGGACGAGAAATTGGTCTGGCTGGACGTGAAGGGGAACTCTTCGAAGGTCACCAAGCTCTTGCCCGTGGTGGTGTTGATCCGATCCCCTAACGTTTGGAGGGCACTCGGGGGCGGCGGCCCGATCGTGGTCTGGTAGTCGATCTCGACGATCAGGGCGCTGTCCGGTGAATTGTCCAGGAGGTCATGCGCGTCCATCCCGGTGGAGCTCAACTTCTCGGCCTCGACCGGGTTGAGATCGAACCAACCGAGGAGGGCTCCCAGAATGACCGGGATGAGGAGGATCAGCACGGCCTGGATCGCGAGCGTCCAAAGCCAGCGGCGCGAACGGCGTCCGGGACCGGATGCCGGGTCCGGGTGCATGACACCGCTAGACGCGATCGTACCCCTCTTTAACGGTACGTTTCTTCGCATGTTCGACCTGCTCCCTGGGAATGCTGGCGGCCCCGCTCGTCGCCATCAAGATGGGCGGGCGGTCGACGAGATCTGACCATGGCGCACCCCGAGCAGGAGGTCCGCCGTTCCCCGCACGTGAGCCTCGGGGTCCCAGCGGGCCGAGATCAGGTCCGAACCTTTCGAACGCCCTTGTGGGTCGGAGCGGGGGGTCCGGCCGGATGATCCGCTCCGGGGCCGGTGGACCCTCGGGACGGGGCGCGTGGATCGACGGGCCGCGTGCCGGGGACGAGCGTTCTCAGGTGTTGGTCGAACCACTCCGGGAACGAGTGGACGCGGACCATCACGAGCGATTCGGTCTCCACGACGCCCTCGAGCGATCCGACCGACCGCTCGAAATCCTCCAGAGAAGCGGCCGAGGGAAGGATCACGAAGAACGCGTGCGACTGCGACCCGAAGGGCGATGCCGCGCTCGAGATACTGGAATCGAGCGTCAGCGGGAACCGGGCCCGGATCTTGCGAGCGATCGCCTCGCGGCCGACCCCCGGACGGGTGACCACGTTCAGCGCAACGACCGGGCGTGCCAAGGCGGTGAAGTCGAAGATCGGCACGAACCAGACCGCCGCATCGTCCACGAGCGTCCCGTACCGACGGGTCATGGTACGGTTCGAGATACCGGCGCGATGCGCGATCTCGCTGAGGCCGGCGGTCGGGCGCTCCCGAAGGGCCCGTACGATGCGGATGTCGAGCGAGGTCAGCTGTCGACGAGGTTCCGGGAGCGTCCAGGGGAGGGGATCCTCGACCTCCCGTACGCCGGCCAAGCCACGAACGAGGGCGACCCGCCGGTCGACCGCCGCGAGGTCCGGCGCCACGAGCCCCACCGATATCCAGTCGCCGAGAAGCTCGAGACCCATGACCACTCCGTCGACAAGGGCGAGCTTCCGGAAGAGGTCGCCCTTCACCCGGTGATGGTCGACCTGGATCGAGATCCCCGCGCCGCACCAACCCCATAACGCCGGATTGAGCCAAACGTCGTAGCTCCGGAGGAACCCGCTCTCC
>JBARHO010000085.1:0-2466 GCA_049799275.1 Thermoplasmata archaeon | reverse complement strand
GTCGAGCACTTGCCGAAGAACAATAGGATGCGAGCTCGATAAGAGGCAAAAAGGGCCGGCAGGACCAACCGGGGATCCTCCTGTCCCGGCCCGTTCCGAGCTAGGGATCGTCTCCAGCTTCAAGCCTTGGAGGATGGGCGACAAGGATCTCCTCGCCGTGCACGAGAACAAGAACGAGCACGTTGCGGTCGTGCGTTACCGCGCCGCGGCGCTCTACGGCTCGGAGCTCGCCAGGCGTAGAGATCGGGTGCCTTGCGGAGCCGCGTGTTTGACGGACACGGAGTTCTCCCTCAACGGCGATGAGATGGCCTACGTCTTTCCGAGCGATGCGGGAAGGGCCTGCGTCGCCCTGACCTTGAATCTCGCGACCTTCCGATGGCTCCGAGTGGAGACCGAGTCCCGGTTCGGTACCCGGCTGCAGCGCCACCAGGGCATCTGGGATCGATACCGCCAAGCGACCCCGGACGGCGGGATCCTCGGATGCGGCCCGGAACCGAACTTTGTCCGCGTTCCGATCGGGAGGGGACGGGCGCTCGTGGGCGACGCCGGGATGCACCAGGATCCGTGGACCGGGCTCGGTATGGACAATGCCGGGCTGCACGCAACCTTTCTGGCCGACTCGATCGTCCGAGGGCTCAACGACGGTGAGTCCTTGGCCGGTGCCCTAGAGGAGTTCCATCACCGGCGGGACCAGCACGCATTGGAAGGCTATCGAGAGACCGTGAGACTCGCCCAAGATCTTCGACAACTGAGGGTGCCACCAATCAGCTGATGCGTTGGGGATCCGGCAGTCCCCCAGGTGGGGCTGGTCCTGGGGAGGGAGCAGCGTGTGGTTGGGCGTGACTGTGGACCTGCGAGCCCGGGGGCCGAAGCGCTGCAAAGGGTTTTGTTTGAGCCCCGCGTGGGGACCTCCGACGAGCCATGGCAACTTACGCGTTTGCGGCCCCGATCATCCCAGGGAAGGTCGATGAGTGGAAGGCCTTCGACAAACAGCTCGCGGGAGAAAAGCGAAGCGACTACGCTGCCTCTTGCAAGCGAGCCGGCCTCACTCGAGTGGCCGCGTTCCTCCAGAGGTCACCGAATGGCGATCTTGCTGTCATCGTCGTGGAGTCTCCGGGCGATCCCGCGCAAGCCCTGCGCAAGTTCCTCGAAGGGACCGAACCGTTCGACCGGTGGTTCGCGGAACGCATCGAAGCGATCTATGGGGTGTCCGCGGCGGCGATGGCCAAGATGCCGCCCAACGCTCAGGACCTGGACTGGCGTGCCTAAGGGCATTGGTCCCCATTCGGCGGGTTCGCTGCCGGTGGATCCCGACAGTGGCTCGGGACGCGCCCGAGCCGATCGGGCCCCGCTGTGGCCGGAGATGACCGACAGGAACAGTGACCCTTTCTCGGGGTCGACGTCAGGCAAGCAGGGCCGACTGTCAGTCTCGGGACCCACGATGTTCTACCGGGGAGGTGGTTCTCAAGCCCATCTGCCATCGATCGAGAGTACTCCGGACTGATCGCGCTCAGTGCCATCGTTCCTCCGATCGTGGGGACATGCGTCGCGCCAGGGTGCCCTAGACGGAAACAGATGATACGTCGCTCGGGTCATAATGCCGACGGAAAATGAACGCGATCCGTGAGGGGTGGGGCCAGGATCTCCGATGGTAGTACAGATCAGGCAATCCAGCGAACGCTCCTTCCGCAGGATTCTTCAAGCCCCTTGACCTCCGAGGGTCCGGTGGACAGAGATGGATGCGATGCCGAAGAGATGGCCCGGTCCGCGCTATGAGGTACGGGCGAAGTTCCACGCGCCCCTGGATTTCGTGTACCGATGGTGCACCGACTACACGCCGGACGACGGCCTGTTCGAAGAGGAATCGTACCAACGGCGGATCCTCCGACGGACCCCTCGGGAGGTGATCTACGAGGATCTCGAGGATACGAAGGGAGGCTGGTTCTGGAGCCGCCATGTCGTCCGCCTTCTCCCGCCCGACCGCTGGCATTCTGACTCGGTGGGAAGCCACCGCGCCTACTCCCTGGACTACACGCTCACGAAGATCCCCGGTGATTGGACCCAGTTGATATTGACCGCGCGACGCCGCCCGTACGGTGTTGGCGGCAAGAACCCCCCCAGGGCGCAGTGGGAAGGCTCGGTCGCGAGGAGCTGGAAGGCCTTCGGCCGGGCCCTGGAGCGGGACTATCGCAGGACCCGCTCGAAGCGCGTCTGAGCCCCGAGACCCACCGGACGTATCGAGAAACGACGAGCGTGGACCTCCAGTGAGGGCTTCGCGACCCTCGGACCCCTGAGCGTAGGGTTGGAATGGTCCGGGCCCGCCTCGGACCGACAGTTCCGAGGGCACGTCCGCCCGGGTCCGCCCCCTTCGTGAGAATGGATCGGTTCGGCGCCCATTCCTATTAATGAACGCACGAGTACGTGGTTCCCGATTGCGCGTCGAGCCATGCAAGCGATCCCCAGACC
>JBARHO010000084.1:0-19029 GCA_049799275.1 Thermoplasmata archaeon | reverse complement strand
ATCCAAGAGCACGTCCTCACACGTCTCGGGGCGACGGTCCGCGAACTGTTGCCCGCGTAGTCGCGAGCGTGGGAGAGGCGAGCCATGGTCTCATCTGATGTGATCCGCATCCGCGGCGCGCGTCAGCACAATCTCAAGGACGTCTCGATCGATCTTCCGCGCGACCGGCTGATCGTCATCACCGGGGTGAGCGGATCGGGGAAGTCCTCGCTGGCGTTCGACACGCTCTACGCGGAGGGGCAGCGGCGATACATCGAGAGCCTTTCCTCGTACGCGCGCCAGTTCCTCGGACAGATGGACAAGCCGGACGTGGACTCCATCGAGGGTCTCTCCCCCGCGATCGCGATCCAGCAGAGGGCCGGCAGCCGGAACCCGCGCTCGACCGTCGGCACGGTCACCGAGATCTACGATTACCTTCGTCTCCTCTTCGCTCGGATCGGGGTCCCGCACTGTCCGAACGATGGCCAGGAGATCCAGCCACAGTCGATCGATCGCATCGTCGAGTCGATCCAGACCAGCTCGCGGGACGAGTCGATCGATCTCATCGCGCCCGTCCTCCGGGGCAAGAAAGGGGAGCACAAGGACGTGCTCGAAGGCCTGCGCAAGCAGGGATACCGCCGGTTCTTCATCGATGGGGTCGAGGTCCGCCTATCGACCGCGGAGGTCCGGCTCGAGAAGCACAAGAAGCACACAGTCGAGGTCGTCGTCGATTCGTTCAAGGTCACGGAGGAGGAGAGCGCTCGGCTGGCCGAGTCCGTCCAGCTGGCCCGCCATCTCGCGGATGGTCTCGTCATCGTCCGAAGACCCGGGGGCGCCCGGCAGATGTTCTCGAGCCGGCGCGCGTGCCCGGAGTGCGGCTTCTCGATCGAGGAGCTCACGCCCCGGATGTTCTCGTTCAACTCCCCGTTCGGGGCCTGCCCCGAGTGCTCCGGGATCGGGGCCACGCTCCATGCGAACCCGAGCCTGATCATCCCCGACCGGTCGAAACCCTTGACCAAGGCGATCCAGGTATGGGGGCTCACCCCCGAGAAGGAGAGCCTCCGGCGGTTCGGTCGGACGTTCGGCTACGATCCCGCGACGCCCGTCTCGTTCCTCTCCGAGAAAGGATGGAACGCGCTCTTCTACGGCTCGAACAAGCCCGCCGGCGGCATCGAGGGCCGGCCCAGCTTCTGGTGGATGGGCGGCTGGCTCCGCGAAGGTCTCGTGGCCGCTGTCGAGCGTCGGTGGAAGTCCACGAAGAGCGAGGGGGCCAAGGAGTACTACATGGGCTACATGTCGTTCACACCGTGCACCAAGTGCCACGGGCAACGACTGAAGCCCGAGACCCTGGGCGTGAAGGTGCTCGGTCGGTCGATCGCCGACGTGGCGGCGATGAGCGTGGAGGACCTCGCGAAGATGTTCTCCGAGCTCGCGCTGACCGAGCGCGACGAGAAGATCGTGGGCCAGGTGGTCAAGGAGATCCGGGCGCGTCTCGGGTTCCTCCAGAACGTCGGGCTCACGTACCTTTCGCTGGACCGCGCCTCCGCGACCTTGTCGGGAGGCGAGGCCGAGCGCATCGCGCTCGCCACGCAGATCGGTTCCGGCCTGGTCGGCGTCCTCTACATCCTGGACGAGCCGTCCATCGGGCTCCATCCCCGTGACCACGAGCGTCTCCTTGCGACGTTGAAGACGCTCCGGGACCTCGGCAATACGCTCCTCGTCGTCGAGCACGACGAGATGACGATGCGGGCCGCGGACTGGTTGATCGATATCGGGCCGGGAGCAGGGGTCCATGGCGGGGAGATCCTCTACTCCGGACCTCCCGATCGGATCGGGACCGCGCGTCGCTCGTTGACCGCGGAGTACTTGACCGGCCGTCGAGCGATCCCGGTGCCCGACCGGCACCGGGACCCGGGAGGCCGATGGCTGACCGTGCACGGCGCCAAGGAGAACAACCTCAAGGGGCAGGACATCCGGGTGCCGCTGGGCACGCTCACCGCGATCTCCGGCGTTTCCGGCAGCGGGAAGTCGACGTTCCTCCAGGAGGTCCTTCACAAGGCGGTCCGGCAGCATCTGGGCCTCGGCCACGAGGTCCCCGGCAAGCACGATTATCTCGAAGGGGTCGACCAGATCGATCGGGTCCTCTTGATCGATCAGTCCCCGATCGGCCGGACCCCTCGGAGCAACCCGGCGACGTACACCGGCATCATGACGCCGATCCGGGAGCTGTTCGCGAGCTTGCCGGAGGCGAAGTCGCGGGGGTTCGCGCCGGGACGGTTCAGCTTCAATGTGGCCGGTGGCCGATGCGAGGCGTGCGAGGGGGACGGGGTCCTCCGGTACGAGATGCACTTCCTTCCGGATGTCTACGTCGTCTGCGAGGAGTGCCAGGGCAAGCGGTTCAACGCCGAGACCCTCGAGGTGACGTTCAAGGACAAGACGATCGCCGACGTGCTGTCGATGACGGTCGATGACGCGCGGGCGTTCTTCCAGCACCACCGACGCATCGCGTCCCGGCTCCAGCTCCTGCAGGACGTCGGTCTCGGCTACATCACGCTCGGTCAGAGCGCCACGACGCTCTCCGGGGGCGAGGCGCAACGGATCAAGATCGCCTTCGAGCTCTCGAAACCGCCGACGGGGCGGACCCTGTACCTCCTGGACGAGCCGACCACCGGGCTCCACTTCGAGGACGTCCGGCGACTTCTGGAGGTGCTCTATCGTCTTCGCGAGACCGGCAACACGGTCGTGATGATCGAGCACCACCTCGACATGTTGAAGTGCGCGGACTGGCTCATCGACCTCGGTCCCGAGGGAGGTTCCGCGGGCGGCTACGTGGTCGCGGCGGGCACCCCGGAGGCCGTGGCGCAGACCCGCGGGTCCCACACCGGACGCTTCCTGCGGCCGCTCATCTTCGGTGCGCCGGTGGCCGCCCCGCTGACCCATCGGTCATGAGATGACGGACCCGCCGCGAGACTGGCCCGCGTTCCTCCCAGCGAGCCAGCTCCTTCCGTCCCAAGGGGCCGGCTTCCTGAAGGGCCCCGATTCCGCCGGAGTGTATCTCTTCCGGTCCCTCCGCGGAGAGGTCGTCTATGTGGGCAAGTCGCGCAGCCTTCGGCGCCGCGTGCTCGACCACCTGCACGCGCGGGTCGAGAAGGACGGATCGATCATGGCGCAGAGCTCCTCCGTGGAGTTCGTCCCGACCGTGAGCGAGCGCGAGGCGCTCCTGCTCGAGGCGTCCCTCATCAAGCAGTACCAGCCGCCGTACAATGCGATGCTCAAGGACGACCGTAGCTACCCGTACCTCGCGATCACCCTCGGGGAACAGTACGCGCGCGTCCTCCTGGTGCGTCGACCGCGGCGGGATCCGGCGACCGTTCTCTTCGGTCCGTACACGAACGTGAAGGAGGCCCGGGGGGTGGCGAAGCTCCTCTCCGAGACGTTCGAGCTGCGTCGCTGCGTCCGGCTACCCAAGCGGGAGTGCCTCTACTATCATCTCAAGGTCTGCAGCGCGCCCTGTATCGGCGCGATCAGCGCGGAGGCGTACCGCGGCCAGGTGGAGAAGGCGATCACGGTGCTCCGGGGGCACGGGGCCGCCGTCCGGCCGGCCGTCGAGGACGAGATGCGCACGGCGGCGGGCCGGGAGGACTTCGAGCGGGCCGCGGTCCTGAGGGATGCGCTCGCCGGCCTCCAGGCGTTGAACCAGCGACAGCACGTCCTGGGCCCGGGGACCGGTCGCACGGACGTGATCGCGCTCGCCCTGCCGCAGGACGCCGGCACGCTTCGGGTCGCCGTGGGGCTCGTGAAGATCCAGGAGGGGGAGGTCCGCGGGGTCGAGCCGCATCTCATGGCGTTCCCGGCGCACGATCTCCCGGAACCCGGCGAGCTCGTCCGCCAGTTCCTCACCCAGTACTACGCGCACCAGCTCGACCTGCCCAACCGGATCTACATCTCGGGGGCCCGTCCCGCCGGGATCGACGAGACCGTCGACTGGCTCGAGGGCGACAAGGGGATCGAGGTCCGCTTCCGGCCGACGGGACGGGCGGCGGCGCACGCGCGCCTCGCCGAACGGTTGGCCCGCGCGCACGTGGACCAGGTCTCGCCGAAGCCGGTCCCGCGCGAGGTACTCACGGCGGTCCAGAACCTCCTCGTGCTCCCGACGATCCCGAACCGCATCGAAGGGATCGACATCTCGATCTTCCAAGGGAGCGAAGCGGTCGGCTCGCTCGTGGTGTTCCAAGGAGGTCGGCCGGCCAAGGCGGAGTACCGGCGCTACAAGATCCGGACGGTCGAGGGGATGAACGACTTCGCCATGGTCGCGGAGGTCGTGCGACGTCGATACTTCCGCCGGCTGGCGGAGGAGGAGATCCTGCCCGATCTGCTGCTCATCGATGGCGGCCGCGGACAGCTTTCCGCGGCCCTCGGGGCGCTCGGCGAGCTTCACCTCGAGGACCGGATCCCGGCGATCGGTCTGGCCAAGCGAGAGGAGGAGGTCTACCTACCGGACCGGTCGCAGCCGCTCAAGCCGAACTCGAACTCACCGCCCATGCTCCTGCTGCGCGCGGTCCGGGACGAGGCGCACCGGTTCGCGGTGACCTATCACCGCACGCGACGAAGGATGCGATTGCGATCCGATGTCGAGGAGGCCCAACGGGCCCAATCGGTCGCTGGAGCGGATCCGGACTGAACGGTCCGGGGGATCTACTTCTTCCCGCGCTCGCCCGGGCCGATGAAGCTCATGCCCTGAACTCGGCGGGCGACCTCGGCCGGAGGGAGCCGGCGTAGTTCGGTCTCCGGCTCCAGGATCGCGGCGTCGAGGGCCTCGGCCGGGAACGGCGTGGGGGATCCCTCGGCGACCGCCTCGACGGCGAGCTTGAACGCGGCCTCTTCGCCTCGCTCCTCGGGGATCTTCTCCTCCAGGAGATCGGCGACGGCCCTTCGGTTCCGCCCGATGGCATAGGCCCGCCACCCGATGGTCGCCCCGCTCGGGTCGAGCTCCATCAGGCCCGGCTTACCGTCGGTGAATCCGCCCAGCAGGAGCGAGACCGCGAACGGTCGCGTCCCACCGAACTGGGTGAACTGTTGAAGATGGGTCCCGAGCGCGTGGCCCAGGACCGTGTACGGGGCCACCTCTCCGTAGGCGATGCGATGGCGCTGGGCCTCGACCCGGAGGAACTCGACGAGGATGCGCGAATCCGCGATGAGGCCGGCCGTGACGCAGCCGAGCCCGGTGTCGATCGCGAAGCTCTTCTCGATGGAGCCCGCCTCGGCGAGCCAGCTGACGGGAAGGTTCCGGTACGCGACGAAGACGATCCCGGTCTGATAGGTGACCGCGACCGCGGTACCGCCCATCTGGATGGCCTGGAGGGCGTACTCTACTTGGAACAGGCGTCCGTCGGGCGAGAAGACGGTGCTCGCGCGGTCATAGGCCATTTGGCCCGGCTGCATCTCCATCGATCGATCTCCGGTGAGCGGGGCAGCCGGGTGGGGGATTTGAACCTACGCCCTTCGGGGAAGGTGCTGTGATCAACTTACCGAGCACTACCTCGACACGGCCCATCGCCCGGTCGAGATCTCCGTCAAGGCTTTAGCGAGCGGCCGGCCTCGCTCCGTACGATGGGATCGACGGCCCTCCACCGGTTACCGATGGCCTCGAGCTATCGCGGGGGGCTCTCGGCCGCCTGCACGCAGTGCAAGGAGGGTCGAAAGATGGTCCTGTTCGTGACCGGTCTCTGCCGGTTCCGGTGCTTCTATTGTCCGGTCTCCGAACGCCGCAATCAGAAGGACGTCGTCTACGCCAACGAGCGAGAGGTCCATGAGGATGCGGACGTCCTCGCCGAAGCGCGGGCCATCGGAGCGGGAGGCACCGGGATCACCGGCGGCGACCCTCTCGGCGTGATCGATCGGACGGAGCATTACGTCCGACTGCTCAAGGGCACCTTCGGGCCGGAGCACAATATCCATCTCTACACCCACGAGCCCAACGCCGAGAAGCTGCAACGGCTCGCGCGTGCCGGGCTCGACGAGTTCCGCCTGCACATCCCCCACTACCTCTGGGGACCGCTCGCCGCGGACGGTGGAGCGTACCGATCCGTCCTCGAGGAAGCGCCACGATGGGGGATCCAACGGGGCGTCGAGATCCCCGTGCTGCCCGAGAAGGAGGCCGAGCTGCGTCGCCTCCTCCGCGCGCTCGAGGACATCGGCGTCGACTTCGTCAACCTCAACGAGCTCGAGTTCTCCGAGACGAACGAGGACAAGCTCGAGACGCGGGGCTACTCGGTCGATCCCCGGAACGGCTGGGGAGTGCACGGCAGCCGGGCGGTCGCCGAGCGGATCGTCCGGGACATGCGCCTCTCTATCCCCGTGCACTACTGCTCCTCCCGCTTCAAGGACGGGGTCCAGCTCAAGAGACGGCTCCTCCGCCGGGCCGAGCGGACGGCCCCGCCGTTCGCGACGCACACGGGGGACGGGACGGTCATCCTCGGGATCGTGGAGGCCCCGGGAGAACCGGACCTCGTCCGCGTCGGCCGCCGGGTGGCCCGCGCCGTCGGGCTGCGGTCCGAGGACGACTACCGCATCGACTTCGTCCGACGGCGCGTGGAGCTCTCCCCGCGCGCGCTGCGACGCGTGGCGGCGCGTCTCGATCTCCCCGCCTTCGAGGTGGAGGTGTACCCGACCGCCGATGCGCTCGAGGTCGAACGCACGCCTCTCAACTCCGTCGCCTTCCCGATGGTCCCGGGCGGCGGCGGGGTGTAGTTCTCGTCATCAAGATGTCCTCCGTACGTCAGGTACCGCTGGTCCCCGCGGCGGTGCTTGATCGAGCAGGGTCCCCACCCCTCGTCCTCGGCGCCGTACCACATCGGGCAGTCGCGGCAGTGGAGCGGGTACGGGATCGACCGGGGCC
Organism: Thermoplasmata archaeon; assembly: GCA_049799275.1. GTDB lineage: Archaea > Thermoplasmatota > Thermoplasmata > Lutacidiplasmatales > UBA184 > Lutacidiplasma. Next base: position 12,152 of record JBARHO010000084.1, on the reverse strand, counting down.
AGCCGGGGGGAGGGGCCGAGGGAGCGCTCACGGGGTGCTCCCCGTGTGCCGGCTCTCCCACGCCCAGACGACGTTCCCCATCAGCTCGGCGACGGTCACCGGTCCGACCCCACCCGGCACGGGGGTGACCCGGGCCGCCCATCCCTCCAGCGACGCGGGGTCGGCATCTCCCACGGACCGCACTCCCGAAGGTCTCGTAGGATCCGGGACCGCCGAGAGGCCGATGTCCACGATCGTACAGCCCCTCGGAACATTCTCGCGGGTCAGCAGGTGGGGCTGCCCGGCACAGCTGAAGATGACATCGGAGCCCGCAAGCGCCGACGCGAGGTCGGGCGTCCTCGAGTGGGCGATGACCACGGTGGCATCCGCATCGGCCCCACGTCCGAGGAGCAGGCGGGCGAGCGGCAGTCCCACGCTCGCGGACCGTCCCACGACCGCGACTCGAGCGCCGGCGAGCGGGACCGCGTAATGGCGAACGATCGCGATGGCCGCTCGCGCCACGGCCGGGACCTGGATCGGGCGACCGGCGAAGAGGAGGCCCAGATTGAGCGGGCTCACCCCATCGACGTCCTTCTCGGCCGAGAGATGGCTCACGGCGCCCTCATAATCGAGATGACCGGGCAGGGGGTGCTCCAAGAGCACCGCATCGACCGTTTCGTCCTCCTCCAGGGCGGCCAATCGGCGGGCCAGGGAGGCGGCCGTCACGTCCGGGGACAGTACGGTCGTCTCGAACTGGATGCCCACCTGGACGGCGATCCGGGCCTGGTTCCGAAGGTAGACCGAGAACGGGGACGTGGCCGAGACCTGGACGCTCACGAGAGTGGGGGCGGGCCAGCGCTTCTGGGTGATCCCGGCCTCGAGGCGGCCCGAAAGGCCCGCCAGGATCGCGCGGGCCACCGGGGCGCCGTCCAACCTCTCGGTCATGCGCTCATCTCTCGGTTCCGATGACCGTCCGGTACATAGCGAACGGGCCCGGCCGGCGGGACCCGTCGATCGGGCCTTCCGGAGGCCATTCTCTCCCGATGGGGTCGAAAAAAGACGAGCTAAATGATTTATATGGCGGTCCCCTTTGATTGGACCACGCAAGGGCCGCCCCTGAGGCGGTCCAGCTAATTTGGGGGCAGTTACGGCTGGGTCTGAAGGGGATGGCGCTCCGGCGACCCCGCTTGCTGATCTCGATCAATGGGGCCATACCCTCCCGTACGAGTCCACGGCCCAGGTCGAGGTGCCGCCCCGGCTCCTGGACCAGGTGATCGGGCAGGACGAGGCCGTCGAGGTCTCCAAGAAGGCCGCCACCCAGAAGCGGCATATGATCCTCATCGGGGAGCCCGGGACCGGCAAGAGCATGCTCGCCCGGGCCATGGTCGACTTCCTTCCTAAGGAGCAGCTCCAGGACATCCTCGCCTATCCCAACAACGAGGACTCGAACGAACCGAAGATCCGGGTCGTCCCGGCGGGAAAAGGGAAGGAGATCGTCGCCGCCCAGAAGCTGGAGGCGGCGCAGCGCAAGGAGCAACGGATGATCCTCCTGGTCATCGGCGCCCTCGCCATCTTCGCGCTCACGCTCTACATCGTCATCGTGCAGAAGGACTACACTGCGATCCTGATCGGGCTCCTCATCGTGTTCCTCCTGTACGCGATCGTTCGGTTCTCCTCCGGCCGTTCCGACGGGGGGGCCGGGGTCGCGAAGCTCTTGGTCTCCCACGCCGGCGAGGACCGCCCTCCGTTCATCGACGCCACGGGGGCCCACGCCGGGGCCCTCTTGGGGGACGTCAAGCACGATCCGTTCCAATCGGGCGGCCTCGAGACCCCTCCCCATGAACGGGTCGAGGTGGGCGCGATCCACAAGGCCAACGGGGGCGTCCTCTTCGTCGACGAGATCAATCTCCTCAAGATCGAGAGCCAACATGCCCTTCTGACCGCCCTCCAGGAGCGGAAGTTCCCCATCGTCGGGCAGTCGGAGCGTTCCGCCGGGGCCATGGTCAAGACCGAGCCGGTCCCCGCGGACTTCATCCTCGTCGCCGCCGGGAACATCGACAGCGTCCAGGCGATGCATCCCGCACTCCGGTCGCGGGTCCGCGGGTACGGCTACGAGCTGTACGTGAAGACCACGATGCCGGACAATCTCGAGAACCGCATGAAACTGGTGCGGTTCGTTGCGCAGGAGGTCGTGAAGGACAAGAAGATCCCTCACTTCGAGACCCCCGCCATCATGGAGGTCATCCGGGAGGCCCAACGCCGCTCCGGTCGCTCGGGCCAGCTCACCCTTCGGCTGCGGGAACTGGGAGGTCTGGTCCGGGTCGCCGGGGACATCGCGAACACCGAAGGGACACGGCTCGTGACCGCGGAGCAGGTCGTCCGGGCGAAGCGGTCCAGCCGCTCGTTGGAGCAACAGATCGCGGACCGCTACATCGAGCGCCGCAAGGAGTACCGCATGTTCGCGACGGACGGGGCCGCCATCGGCGTCGTCAACGGGCTCGCGGCGATCAACGCCCAGACCGGCATGTCCGAGTTCTCGGGGATCGTTCTTCCGATCGTGGCCGAGGTCACTCCCGCCCAGACGCGGGATGGCGGGGTCGTGGTCGCGACCGGTAAGCTCGGGGAGATCGCGAAGGAAGCGGTCCAGAACGTGAGCGCGCTCATCAAGAAGTACACGGGGGAGGACATCTCTCGCTACGATATCCACATCCAGTTCGTCGGGACCTCGGACGGGGTCGAGGGCGACTCAGCGTCGGTCTCCATCGCCACGGCGGTCATCAGCGCCCTGGAGGGCGTCCCCGTGGACCAGTCGGTCGGGATGACGGGGTCGCTATCGGTGCGGGGCCAGGTCCTGCCGGTGGGAGGCGTCACCGCCAAGGTCGAGGCGGCGGCGGACTCCGGCCTTCGCCGCGTTCTGATCCCGGAGGACAACCAGGAGGACCTCGTCCTGGAGTCCCGATACCTCGGCATGATCGAGGTGATCCCGGTCCGCACACTGCGGGACGTGCTGAAGTACGCGCTCGTGGGCCAGGGCGCCCAGAAGGAATCCCTTCTGGAGCGGCTCGCCGCGATGGTCCACGCGACCAGCCGGACCGAGGTCCCCGCACCGACCTCCACGTTCAAGTCCCCGGGCTGAGCGCTCGATCCCCCGACCGGGGACGATCCCGAGTTGGACGGACGTTGGACCCACCATGAAACGGCCAGGTTCAGGCTCCCGAGGCGCGGTCGCGCCCCCCGCCGATGTGCCGCTTCCCCGATAGGGTCGATCGCGGTCGTACCGGGTCGGGACGATCGAAGCGATCGGGAGCGTTACACGTCCTCCACCGGGAAGTTTAAGAGCCTCATCGGCCCGTGCGTCGCATTCGTGAGAGTCTCGGTCCGGGTCCCCGTCCACCAGCCCTCCTATGTCCGGACCCCCACCCGGGGGGAGCCGGCCGAACCGGTGCCGTTCGAGGGCCGGCCATGCTATTCCTTCAATTCCCAGCTCCACCGCGGGCTCGACGACACGAAGTGCAGTCACTGCAAGTACTACCTGACCGCCCGCTGCCCGAACATCAACGAGTTCCTCGACGACATGGAAGACCTGGCCCCCGAATGACCTTCGGGACCGGATAGGCGTGCGCGGACTGCTCGTCGGGCGGTTCCAGCCGTTCCATCTGGGCCATCTGGCCGTCGTCCAGGAGCTGCAGGGGCGGGACCCCAAGAGCGAGCTCGTGCTCGGCGTCGGGAGCGCGCAGGCGTCGTTCACCTGGCTCGACCCCTTCACGGCCGGGGAACGCCTCGAGATGATCGCGCGTGCGTTGGAGGAAGCGAGGGTCCCGAGGGTGCGGTCGATCCCGCTCCCCGATATCGGACGACACGCGCTCTGGGTCGCCCACGTGGAGTCCCTGGTCCCCCCGATCGATGTCGTCTTCACCAACAACCCGCTCACCCAAACGCTCTTCGAGCGCGCCCGGTACAAGGTCGAGAACCCTCCCCTGTACGATCGCGCGAGGTTCCAGGGTTCGGTCATCCGGGAGCAGATGGCGACCGGGGGTCCCTGGGCCCAGGCAGTACCTTCCCCCGTCGCTCGCTACCTCGAGGAGATCCAAGCCGTGCCACGGATCAAGATGCTCCGGACCTCGACCCTCCCGGAAAGGTCGTAGGGGCCACCGGCCGAGCGGCGATCCGTCAGCGTCCTCCCCTTCCCGACCCGGCTCCGTTCGATCGGGAGGGGGCCACCGGCGCCCTGATGGCATGGTCCGTGAGGCCCACACCCCCGAGCAGTACTCGGGGGTCCCAGCGGGGATCGCACCTAGTAGGCACTTTATAGAGCCGGACCAGGTCGCGGTGCACGGTCCGGGACTCGGAGCTCGGAACGTTCATGCGGAGAGCGGCGATGGGAGGCGTGGAATGAGCTTAGGAGATGTAGGGCCGACCTCGGTGCGATCGGTCCCGACCGGCACGGAACCGAACGCCCTAGGGATCCTGTACGAACATCCGGCGTGGTTCGAGCGTGTCTTTCAGGAGCTCGATCGCCGCGGGATCGCGTACGACAAGCTGCTCGCGCCCGACCACTTCTTCGACCCGGGGAACGGACATCGGGACTACGCGGTCCTGTTCAACCGGATGAGCCCCTCTGCCTACCGCCGGGAGCACGGGAGCGGGATCTTCTACACCCTTTCCTACATCACATACCTCGAATCGATCGGCACCCGGGTCATCAACGGCTCCCAGGCGTTCCGCCATGAGCTCTCGAAGGCCCTGCAGCTCTCCCTGCTGAGGTCCCTCGACCTTCCGTTCCCGAAGGTGCGGGTGATCCACGATCCCGCCCAGGCCGTTCGCGCCTCTCGCGGGCTCCGATTCCCGGTCGTGATCAAGCCGAACATCGGCGGGAGCGGGGCAGGGATCGTACGCTTCAACACCCCCGAGGAGCTCGCGGCGGCCGCGAAGGAGGGACGTTTCGAGCTCGGGTTCGACCACGTCGGCCTGTTGCAGGAGTTCATCCCCGCGCGAGGCGGACATATCACGCGGGTGGAGACCCTGGGCGGGAAGTTCCTCTACGCGATCCAAGTGTATCTGAGCGGAGAGACGTTCGACCTGTGCCCGGCGGACATCTGCCAGACGACCCGCGGGGAGGACCTGACGAACGGCTGCGTGGTCGAGGCGGCGAAGGCCGGGCTCCGGGTCGAGGGCTATCAACCTCCCGCGGACGTGATCCGGTCCGTGGAGCGGACGGTGCAGGCCGCCGGGATCGACGTCGGTGGGATCGAGTACATGGTCGACGATCGGGACGGTCAGCTCTACTACTACGACGTGAACGCGCTCTCGAACTTCGTCGCCGATGCGCCTCGGGTCATCGGGTTCGACCCCTTCGTGAAGCTGGTCGATTACATCCTCGGAGAGCTCTCCCATGGCTAGCGGCCCGGGCGGGATCCGGTACGGCTACTGGATGCCCGTCTTCGGTGGCTGGCTGCGCAACATCGACGACGAGAACATGCGCGCCGACTGGCCGTACGTGAGCCAGCTCGCCCGTCGGAGCGAGGAGCTCGGCTTCGATCTGAGCCTCATCGCCGAGCTCAACATGAACGACATCAAGGGCGTCCAGGCCCCGTCCCTCGATGCGTGGTCGACGGCCGCTGCGCTCGCGGCGGTGACCCAACGTCTCGAGCTCATGGTCGCCGTCCGCCCCTCCTTCCATCTCCCGGCCCTCCTCGCCAAGCAGGCGTCCAACATCGACCACATCAGCGGCGGTCGACTGGCGCTCAACGTGGTCTCCTCGTGGTGGGAGGAGGAGGCGCGCATGTACGGGGTGCCGTTCGACACTCACGATGACCGGTATGCCCGTACCTCGGAATGGCTCGACGTGGTCGACGGGGTCTGGTCCAAGGACCGGTTCTCGTACTCGGGGAAGTATCACCGCGTCGAGAACACCGTGCTCGAACCCAAGCCGGTACGAAAACCCCGGCCGATGATCTACGCCGGAGGCGAGTCCGAGGCGGCGAAGAACCTGATCGCCCAGAAGTGCGATGCGTACGTGATGCACGGGGACCCGCCCGAACGGATCTCCGAGAAGGTCCGGGACATGTCGGAGCGACGGGCGCGCTTCGGCCTCCCCCCGCTCGTCTACGGGGTCTCGGGCTACGCGTACGTGCGGGACTCCGAGGCCGAGGTCCGCGAGGAGATCGCCCGCATCACGAACGTCCACGAGAACGCGGCCGGCTTCGCGAACTACGAGCAGTGGCTCCGCGGCACCAAGCTCGAACAGAAGATGTCGATCGAGGAGTATTCCGTCTCGAACCGGGGCCTGCGTTCGGGGCTGGTGGGCACCCCCGATCAGGTCCGCGAGCAGATCCGGAAGTTCGAGGCCGCCGGCGCGAACCTCTTGCTCCTCCAGTTCAGTCCTCAGCTCGAGGAGATGGAACGGTTCAGCCAGGACGTGATCCGACCCCAAGTGACCGCCTTGACGTGACCCGTCCGCCAGAACCCACCCCGAACCGGGGGCCGAACTTCGACGGAGCTCGGACGCGTCCCATTCGTTGGTGTACGGAGCCGCCCTCGCTCACCGACGCTCGTGACGGTTCGGTCGCCTAGGCCGGCACCCTCCGTCGACACCTGTGGCGAGCCCCTCTTGGGGGTCGGGTGCTCCGCGGGATCGCCGCCATGTTTATACCCGACGGTCGGTGAAAGTACCCGGCGTCGCCACTGTAGCTCAGTTCGGCAGAGCGGCTGATTCGTAATCAGCAGGTCGGGGGTTCAAGTCCCTCCAGTGGCTCCAGGGCCATGCGACCGCCCGCATCGTCGGGCGGATGAGGGGCCGAGGAACTAACCGGACCTTCGGAGCGTTCCGGGGCGCATCATCCGGCGGGAATCGATCCATGTCATCTCGGGAGGTCGCAGGTCGTCCTGCCAGAGCGCACCGATGATCTCCCCGAGGTGGTGCGCCTCCTCCATCGTCGTCTGGAAAAAAGCGTCGCGTACCGTATAGCTCCCGGCCATCCAGAACACTTTCACTTTGCGCCCGATGGAGCTCCTCGTGAGGCCCCGCGTGGTCTCCTCGATCTGACCCCAAACGCGCTTTGCGTATGCCTCGAAGTCCTTCCAGGTCTTGGGGTGACGGCTTGCGTCCTCGAAGACCACGCCCAGTTCCTTTTCCGTGCCGCGGCCCCGGATGATGTGGACGATCCAGACCTCCTGAACGTTGAGGATGTGCACCAGGGTGTCGAACAAGGACCCGTGACCGATCCCTCGGTCCCGCATCGCGGCTTTCGCCGGAAGTTTTCGGACCCTCCGGGCGTACCGCTCGAAAACGGCTCGGTTGTATTCCACCATCGCGAGCGCGTCATTGGGCGAGAGGTCGAGCCGGCGCGCCATGCGAGCGGAGAGCCTTACGGGGTCTTAGACCCTCGCGCCCCCGTCGTGGTCGTTCGGATACAACGGTCCCCGTTCCCGCCGGTCTTGGGGTAGGCTGTTAGCGCATCCAGTGTCCGACCGGGTCCAATTCACCCGTCGTACTTGGACCGGAGGTCGTGTCCCGTCTCGAGCACCGACTTGAGGTTCAGCGCGAAGTAGGTCCAGCCCCACTCGGCACCGCCGTAGAGATCCGTCCAACGTTCGAGACGAGGAAACCCGCTGTGTTCGACCTTGAGAATGGTCCCGCCGTCCGCCGGCCTAACGGAAAGCGAGAACACCGTCCCTTGCAGCTCCACTCCGGGCCACGTCCACCCGAGAGCGACCCGCTCCCCCTCACGATAGTCCACGATGGTCCCGATGTGTGTGGGTCCCTGGTCCCATGCCAGGAGGTACGAGCCCCCCAGCGTAGGGGATAGTTCCGCGCGGTCGCAGAGCCACCGGGTCAGCCACTGCGGATCGGTGATCGCGCGGAAGACCGCCTCGGGCGCCGCTTGGATGAAGTATTGGTGGTCCACCGTCCTCTCGGGTTCGGTCGTCACGGAAGTCCACTCCAGTCAAGAAGATAGACCGGTATGATTTAGTCGTGTAGGGGAAAGAAAGTGGGGCGACCATGATCGCGAAGCGATTCCGCTACTACGCGGCCCCGATGAAGGTCGAGTTCCTCTCGTGCCCGGTCCAAGCGGGTCTCAAGACCCTCGGGCGCGAGTGGGCCTTTCTGGTCCTGACCTCGATCGCGTTGTTCCGGGCCAACCGTTTCAACGACATGCTCCGCGCCATGCCAGGTCTATCGAAGCGACTCCTCGCCATGCGCCTCACGGAGCTTGAGCGAGCCGGGTTCATCGCGCGCGCGGAGACCCGAAGGGGCTACGTGCGCTGGGAGTTGACGGCCAAAGGCGCGGACGTGGTGCCGATCCTGCTGACGATGGTCCAGTTCGGCGCGAAGTGGTACGCCGATGAGGTGTTCGCTGATCGGACCGCTCGTCCGCTCGCCGATATCTTTGACGAAGGCTACATCCGTCGGTCTCTGGGTGTCACCGCGCATCGAGGGGCGCACATGGACGACCCGCCCACCGATCACGCATAGCCTGCCACCTGTCGAACGCGACGCATATGGTCCTGGCGTGGCCCTAATCGGCGAGCATCGATCTCGATCCGATGGGATAGTGATAAAACATCATCGCTCACCGAGGGCAATAAGCACAAGAAGCCGCGTCGCTTCAGGGGAACATGACCACCGCGAGGGTCGAATCGGGGCTGATTGGTGCTGCAAAGTTGATCCTGTTGATCATTGGGATCATTTTCCTGATCTTTGCGGTGTTCTCCTTGTTCACGTTCGGCCTGTTGACCTTCGTGATCGACCTGATCATCGCGATCATCCTGATCGCCGTGTCTAGGGCACTATAGGCTAGCTGTCTGGAACAAGGTACCTCCAACCCTTTCTTTTTGGCCGCTTCGCCCCCGGATCGACGGGTACGGCCTGTATTCACCCGGTCACTTCGCGAGATCCTTCAACGAGGCCGCAACGTTCTCGGGACCCTCGGCCGGGTTCATCTCGAGCAGGGTCGCGCAGACGAAACAGAGGCCCGCATGACCCTGTCGCGAACATCGATCCACGCACTGGGCGCACATCCCCCGGCCGCAGGACGCGCACCGGAACTCGGGGTCGCTGTCCGCCCACGACGATTCGCATCCGATGCAACGGAACGGGTGAGGTTCCGGTTTCAGGAGGACCGGGGCGTGGTGGGGTTCGTCCTTGGGGTGGATGGCCGAATCGATGACGGCTTGGAAGTCCCGGACGGCATTGGTCAACGATAGATCCATTTCCGGAAGGGATCCGGTCGTGGAAGCTCCTACGGGCCGCCCCTGAGAGGATGACGAGGATGCGAACGCGAGGCCCATGCTGCCGGTCCGGGATGTGTCCGAGACCATCACGGGGTCCTCGCTCCAGTCACCGCGCATATCGGATTCCATGTATTCACGGTCCAACGCGGACGTCGTGGACATCGTTGGATCAGGGATCGATCCCGGTAGGTCCCTCTGAGGGGGGAACGCGGTCTGCACCGCCGTATCCGACGACCACGCGGGAAGATCGGGGAACGACGGCGTCGCGCTTGGCGCGACCGAAGGTCCCGCGAGGGGTGGCACTGGTTCGCGTCGGGGCTCGACCGCGGCCGTTCGGCTCACCGCTCGGGAGCGATCGGTCGGTGACGACGCCGCGGAGGAGCCGGCGACATGGTGGGCGATGTCCCGATGGCGGGCCACCAAGCTCCTCCATTGAGAGTGCGGCACCGCGATGAGCCCGGGGCCGACGACATCCCCCGGTCTCGGTTCGGATGGCCCGTCCGCGTCGACGGTGGCGGCGATCAGGCCTCCCACCAGGGCGATCACCCCAAGGCCGACGAGATAGACCCACAGCGGGGCATGACCAAGGTAGATCCCGGTGCCGGAGACCTCGAGCAGGACGGCGATGAACAAGGCGCTCGCGCCCAGGAAAATGAAGGGCATGCTCTCCTCGATCCCCGGGAGCCGGCGGGCCACGAGGCCCTTTCTCGCGACGACCGGTGCTTGACCCTGGGGCGCCGGCTCGGCACGGACGACGTCGTCGACCTGACCGGTCGAGGTGCGAGGGTCCGCGAACCGCTGAGCGATGTTCGAGTTTGACATTTCGATCGATCGATAGAATGTCTGCGAGGGGGTGATATTCCTGTCGAAACATCGGCCGTAGGCCGGAGTTATGCGACACGTGCGTGGCCCTGGAATGATCGCGAACGCCATTCTGTCGCCGGGAGCACCCCCGCGGTGGATGCCCAGCGACGGCGGTTCTACTGATCCTCCTCCCCCGCTTAGATGAACGAAGCCGGGGCTAGAGATCCGAGTTCACGGTCCGAGCTGAGGGACGATAGCGCCCGGGTGGCCGACGGGAGCCGCCTCTCAGCGTAGGGAGTGCGATCCGGTTCACCCGGCACTTTCCCCCGGCCGACCGAACGGATCGAGCAGCGTCGACCGGGCTAGGGGGCGCCGGGAGCCGGGCCCACCGACCGCCAGCTCTCGAGGATGTCCGAAAGGGTCTGCCGGAACGGGACCTGCGGCGTCCATCCGAGCGCGCGGAGCTTGCTGACGTCCGCCAGGTGAACGGGCTCGTCCACCAGCCGGAGCTTGGCAGGGTCGGTATCGACGGTGATCGGGCTCTTGGCCATCGAGCAGAGCGTGTTCAGGATCTCACGGACCATCTTCGCCTCCCCGCTCGCGATGTTGTAGGCCTCTCCGGGCTGGCCTTTCTCGACGGCCGTGATCATCGCTCGAACGGCATCCCGGACGTCGGCCACATCCCGGCGTTTGTCGAGGTTCCCGACCCGGATGACGTGCGGGGGCGGGGCTCTCTCGCAGGCGACGATCTGGCTGGCGAAATCGTTCGTGGAGTCGCCCCGCTTGCCGGGGCCGGTCGTTCCGAAGATGCGGAACCGAAAGACCGGGATCCCGAACGATCGGAAGTACTGGTAGCACAGCAGGTCGGCGGCCGCCTTGCTGGCCGCATAGGGGCTGGTCGGGCGGAGCGGCGATTCTTCGGGCGTCGGGATCTGGTCCGGCTCTCCGTACTCCGTGCCGCTCCCAGCGAACGCGAGCCGGGTCCGGGGTCGGGTGTATCGCAGCGCTTCCAACAGGTGGAGCGTGCCCGTCAGGTTCACTGCGAACGTGTTCAGCGGATCCGCCCAGGACTGGATGACGAACGCTTGGCCGGCAAAGTGGTAGACGACGTCCGGCTTCGTCTCTTCCACGAGCCGCGTGACCATCGCACGGTCCGTGATCTCGAGAGGACGATACTCGATCCCGTCGGCGCGCGCGTCCACGGGTCTCGGACGGCTGCCCGTGAACGTCGCGACGACCTCGTCGCCCTGGGATGCCAGGTATCGGCACATGTGGGAGCCAAGGAACCCCGTTCCCCCGGTGACCAGTATCCGTCCCATGATGCAACGCCCTTGCGGCGATCGGCACGACCCCTCGGAGAGGGGGCTCAAATGGTTGCTGGTCCGGCCCGTCGGACGACATCCGCCGCAGATCGGGGGCGCGCCGGATCGATGCCGGACGGACCGACGGTCACTCGGGGATCCGGATCCCCGGGACGGTCCGTGGTGCCCCGGGCGATCGTTGACCTGCCTCGCGGGCCGTTGGGGCGATGCTCCGTGGGGGGGCGGGTCCGCCCTTCGGGTTTAAGACCCCCCCGAAGCGATTGAATAGCATGGCCGTCCGTCGCCCTCGGCTCTACCGCGCGGCCCGGTACGTCCGATGGGCATCGACCGGCGTCCTGTTGGTGATCGTCATCTTCCTCGCCACGGCGGTCTACTCGGCCAGCCAGATCCGGCCCCACGTATCCACGGCCAACGGCGCGTCGGATGTGCTCGAAGCGAACGGGGCGGTCCGATTGACCTCGCTCGTGAACATCTCCAACCCGGGGTTCTATCCGCTCACGAACGTACAGCTGGCGGTCAATATCGTCCTGCCGACCTCGGGCGATTCCCTGCACGGGAACTCCACGCCCTTGGACATCTCGGGGGGGCTGACGCAGAGCGTGCCGCTCACGATCTCCGTCCCGCTGACCTCGTTCGGGGCGGTCTCGTTACTGACCAATGATGCGACGCTGCCGACGGACGCCTGGTTCAATGCGACCTACGCGTACTTCTTCCCGATCCACGTGCTCGTGCCGGCGAACATCTCCTGGGGAGCTCCGTTCGAGGGTCTGACCAACAGCATCTCCCCACCCGTGCCCCAGAACAACAGCACCG
>JBARHO010000083.1:0-5363 GCA_049799275.1 Thermoplasmata archaeon | reverse complement strand
GCGGGTACCTCTCCGCGATCGCGGATCGGGATCCTGCCGCTCGTCCCCGGGGGGACCCTTCCTCGCGTCGGCGGGCGATGGAGCACCTGGACCTCGGGAAGATCCCGACCCTGGCGCGCCGGACCGCCCGTTCGAGCTCGTGGAACTGCGTTACCTTGGTCGTGAACACCAAGCTGGTCCCGGTGGCCGAGGCGAGCCGCCTCCTCGAGCGGCCCGAGATCCGGTTCCTGCCGCCGATGCTCTTGGGAGGATGGAAGGAGTACCGGCGCAACTTCCGCGTGCAGCGCGCGACCAAAGAGGACTGGTGGCTCCGTGGAAGGCTCAATCAGGTCCGGGCGAAGATGACCCGGGCCCTCCGGGACGCGGGGGCTCGCCTCCTCCTCGGGAGCGACGCGCCCAGCCCCTTCGTGGTGCCGGGGATCTCCGTGCACGAGGAGCTCGCCCTGCTGACCCAGGCGGGGCTGACCCCCTTCGAGGCGCTGTGCGCGGGAACGAGGGATGCCGCGGAGTTCTTGGGCCGTTCCGAGGGGTTCGGCACCGTCTCGGTCGGGAAACGGGCCGACCTCTTGCTGGTCGATCAGAACCCGCTCGAGGATGTGTCGCACGTCCGAGAGATCGCCGGGGTCATGGTCCGGGGCCGCTGGCTCTCCCGGGGCCAGATCCGATCCACGCTGGGCCGTCTCGTCGGGTCCTAGCTCCTATCCAACGCAGAGCTCGCGACGATGGTCCCACGACCGTCCAGCGCCCGGACGGCCGAGGGCGGGGACTACCGGATCCGCCTCGCCGACCTCGACCTCGGTTCCGAGCGCTGGGCGCTCGAGAGGCGCTCGAACGACCAGACCCGGCTTCGATCCGTGGCCGTTTGGAACAACGCTCCGATGCTCGATCGGTACCATCTCACGACGGACCTCGACCGCTCGTTCCGCATCCGCGAAGCGCGGTTCTCGTCCCGTCGCTCCGAGGGCTCGTTCGATGTCCGGGTCAAGGGCCGGTCGGGCGTTCGGGAGACGCTGGTCATCGGACCGGGTCGCGAGCGCGAGGTCCTGCGCCGTGTCCTCGAGCCGGATGGTATCCTGCTCGTGCCGTGCCTCGCGTCCTACATCCCCTTGGTCCGTCGGCTCGGCGCGCCGAGGGTCGGAGCGAGGGAGGCGATGCCGATCCTCCGATTCGAGCTCGAGCCGAGCTTCGATTTCGTGAGAGGGGAGATCCGGCTCTCGTGGTCGAGGAGCCGGGACCGACCGGGGCGTGAGTGGCTGCTCGAGTTCGAGGAGGATCGCGATAATGGGTCGATCCAAGGTACCATCCAGTTCGACCGCGCCCGACGGCTACCGATGGCGATCGAGATCGTGGACCAGACCCAGGTGACACGAGCGACCCTCCGGACCTCGGTCCGATCCCGCGGCCGTCCGGCTCGGAGGCGGGACCCTCCAGGTGAGACGGCCGAGGAAGAGGACCCGGACCCGGCAACGTAAAAGAAAGCGCTCGACCTTGGGTCCGCATGGACCTCCCCGGCAGCGAGCGGATCCCGGTCCCTGGAGCGATCGTCGGGGGACCGGCCCAAGGTTCGGAGCGGATCGACGTCACGGTGATCCTTCGGCGTCGGCCGGACGCGCACAAACTTCCGCTCCTCGAGGAGATCACCCGCCTACCCGTGGCTTCCCGCAAGTATCTGACCCGGGAGGAGTTCGCGAAGGCCTATGGGGCCCACCCGGAGGACGTCGAGAGGGTCCGGGTCTTCGCGCGGGCGCGCGGTCTCGAAGTGGTCTCCGAGTCGATCGGGGCGCGGACCATGCACGTGGCCGGGCCGGTGCGCTCCCTCGAATCGGCCTTCGGGGTCACGCTCCAGCGCTGGATCCACGCCGGCGGCAGCTATCGAGGACGCGCGGGCCCCGTGCGGATCCCGGAGGAGCTGGACGGGATCGTGCGCGGTGTCCTGGGATTGGACGACCGGATCCAGGCCCGCGCGCACTTCCGACGTCATCGGACCGCGGCCGCGTCGGACGTTTCCTACACACCGCCCCAGGTGGCCGAGGCGTACGACTTTCCGAGAGGGACCGACGGGACCGGTCAGACGATCGGCCTGCTCGAGCTTGGAGGAGGCTACGCGGCGGCCGATCTCGCGTCCTACTTTGGCGCGCTGGGGATCCCGGTCCCGTCGATCACGAACGTCCCGGTCGACGGCGCGACCAACTCCCCGACCGGCAATCCCGACGGCCCGGACGGCGAGGTCGAGCTCGACATCGAGGTGGCCGGCTCGATCGCGCCCGGGGCGCGGCTCGTGGTCTATTTCGCCCCCAACACCGATCAGGGGTTCATCGATGGCCTCACGCAGGCCATCCACGATACGACGAACCGACCGTCCATCATCTCGATCAGCTGGGGGGGCCCCGAGAGCTCCTGGACCGCCCAGGCCCGGGACGCCCTCAGCGGGGCCTGCGAGGACGCGTCCACGATGGGCATCACGGTCCTGGCCGCATCGGGGGATCAGGGCGCCACCGACGGGGCCAGTAACGGAACGCTCCACGTCGATTTCCCCGCCTCGAGCCCGTTCGTGCTCGGCTGCGGCGGGACGCGATTGGTGCTCTCCGGCGGCAAGATACGGTCGGAAGTGGTCTGGAACGAGCTGGCCGCCGGGGAGGGCGCGACCGGGGGCGGGATCAGCGAGGTGTTCCCGCTCCCCTCGTTCCAGACCAACGCCAAGGTGCCGCCCAGCGCCACGGGATACGCCGGTCGCGGGGTCCCGGACGTGGCCGGCAATGCCGACCCGTCCTCGGGATACAACGTTCGGGTAGATGGTTCGAACACCGTGATCGGGGGGACCAGCGCGGTCGCCCCGCTCTGGGCGGCTCTCTTGGCCCGCATCGGCCAGTCGATCGGCGTCCCGGTCGGCTACCTCGACCCGCCCCTCTATCGGACCGCGGGCTCTCTCGACCTTCACGACATCACGTCGGGGAACAATGATGGCTATTCTGCCGGCCCAGGGTGGGACCCCTGCACGGGTTGGGGGAGCCCCGACGGCACGAAGCTCCTTGCTGCTCTTCGGAGAGATACCACCCCTCCCGCTCGGGCCCCCCCGTCCGGGGCCCGGTCGTAGCGGCTCCCGAACCGGCAGGCTCCTTGCACCACGGCGGCCGCACCAAGATGGGCAGTGCTTCTACTTACGAGGCGTGTCGGTAAGAAACGGATGTCCTGCGCTCAGGGAGCCGGAACGGCGAGGAACTTGATCGTACCGATATGGTCGATGATCTGTCGGGCCGCGGCCTCGATCGACTGCGTGGCAGTGTCCACGACGAGATCCGGGTTGAGAGGTTCCTCGAAGGGATCGTCCATGCCGGTCATCTTCGGGAATGTACCGGCGCGGGACCTTCCGTAGAGACCCTTCGGGTCCCGCTGTTGGCAGACCTCGAGCGGGCATCGCAGCCACACCTCCGTGAACCGCTTGGGGAACTCGGCGCGAGCGGCCTGGCGCGAGGTCTCGTACGGAGTGATCATCGCCACGAGGACCGCGGTCCCTTGTCGGGTCAGGAGGCGAGCGATCTGGCTCACCCGACGGGCGTGCGTCTCCCGGTCCTTCCGGGAGTATCCGAGCTCGGGGAAGAACGTCTTGCGTACCTCGTCGCCATCGAGGACCTCGACCTTCCATTTCTCGGCCCGCAGTTTCGTCGCGACCTCCTTGGAGAGGGTGGATTTTCCCGAACCCGGCAGGCCCTCGATCCACACGACGAACCCGTCTCCGGTGCTCTTCCTGTCCGAGATCATTCGGTCCGAGTGAGCTCTCGATCATGCAAAAGCGTTTGCTCGGATGCCGCGGCAGAGCCGCCCCGGCGCGATCCGGCCTTAGCGGGATCGAACGGGTTCCCCCGATCCGCTCGCTCGTGAGCTGATCCCGTCGATGCGCGCCATTGTCGCACCTCCTCGAGAGTATTGCGACCTTCCGTCCGCCTATATACTCCACTTTGGTGGGCCGCGGCCGATGGACGTTTCACGATCCGGGGGCGCAATCTACGGACCGGGCGCGCTTAACGCTCTGAATCGAGACCCGAGATAGGGAGGATCACGATCGAACATGTCCGGGAACCCATCGCAGACCGATCCGAACGCACCATCCGGGGGGAGCGCGTCGACCCCGCGACCGACGATCGCTCGCCGATCGAACCGCACCGGCATCTACGTCGCGGTGGCCGTCGTGATCATCGTGATCCTCGTGGTCCTGGTCGGGGCCGCGGCCGGCTGGTTCACGGCGAAGAAGAGCACGGCCGCGGCCGGGAGCTGTCCGACCGCGGTCACGCTCGATGGGAACGGGGCGAACTTCATCCTGCCGCTCGTCACTTCCTGGGCCGCCTCTTACCAGTCCTCGACCTCCAATCTCGTCAGCTACGACCCCGCCGGGGCCGGCGCCGGGATCACGGCCCTCACCGACAAGCTGGTCGATTTCGCCGCCACCGATGAACCGCTCAACACCACTCAGTACAACTCGCTGCCCGGCACGATCCTGACCCTACCGATCACCGGCGGGGCCCTCGCGGTCGTCCTCAACATCCCCGGGGTCACCTCCCACATCAACCTCACCGGTCCGATCATCGCGGAGATCTATCTGGGGCAGATCACCACTTGGAACGCGACCCCGATCCAATCGATCAATCCGGGCGTATCCCTCCCCAGCAGCTCGATCGTCCCGGTCGTTCGGTCCGATGCCGCCGGGACCACGTTCGTGCTGACGAACTTCCTCTCGGAGGACAGTTCGACCTGGGCGACCGGACCCGGTACCGGGATCCAGGTCAGCTGGCCCAAGGTCGCCAACGAGCTCGCGGTGAAGGGCAACTCGCTCTTGGCCAAGACCGTCTCCACGACCTCGAACACGATCGGCTACGTCGATCTCACCGATACGCTCAACACCGTCGGGCTCAACTACGCGAAGGTAGAGAACCCCGCGGGCACCTTCGTGCTCCCGACCGTGAACGATACCGCCTCGGCCATCGCGAACGCCTCGGCGACCATCCACTTCCCCGCGATCACCAGCAACTGGGCCAATGTGAGCCTCGTGAACGCGCCCGGCGCGGGGTCTTATCCGCTCGCGACGTTCTCCTACTTCCTTGTCTACAAGGCGGTGGACATCGGCTACTCCCCGAGCCAGTCGAAGGCCCAGGTGATCGTCCAATGGTTGAACTGGGTGGTCACGACGGGACAGACCTTTGCGTCGGGGCTCAACTATGTCCCCGTCCCGTCGGCGCTCCTCTCGTTGGACCAAGCGGCTCTGGGGAACATGACCTTTGACGGATCGGCCATCCCCGGCTGCACCACCGGTTGATCCAAGGGGCCCAGGGCCTGGGACCGCTCCGCCGGCGGCCCCCGAGCGGATGCGG
>JBARHO010000082.1:0-3814 GCA_049799275.1 Thermoplasmata archaeon | reverse complement strand
GTTCCTCAACACCGGCGCCACGGTGAGCCTCGGGGTGACGCTCCTGATCATGTCGTCGGTCGTATCCCGGTCCGCCCTCGAGACGATCCTCACCGGGGGGACCGTGACCGGCTCGTCCGCGAGCGTCGCGACCGGCTTCCTCGATTCCATCCACCTGATCTTTCTGGTGTCCGCGGCGCTGATCCTTCTTTCGTTGATCCCGATGGCGCTACGCGGAAGACAACCCAAGCCGGCCACCGAGCCCGCACCCGAGGCCGGGGACTAGGCGAGCACCCTGCCAGGGGCCCGTCCGGCGGGCCTCGGCCCGCTTTTGGTTCGAGAGGCCTCTCGTCCGCTCGTGTCGGCTCGTCCGCGAACGCCGGTTGGTGGGTCCACGGGTCCTCGCGGACGATACGGGCTTTCGATGACCAGATCAGCTCTTGTGCACGACCTCGATATCGTGGCCGTCCGGATCAAGAACCCACGTCGCATAATAGCCGGGATAGTACTCGGGCCGGGCACTGGGAGACCTCTTGCTCTGGCCCCCTGCCTTTAGAGCCGCCGCGTAGAACGCATCTACCCCAGAGGGGTTGTTCGCCTCGAATCCAACGTGGACCGCGTCAGGATCGGGCTTTCCTTCCTTGAGCCAAAAGAAGGCTCTCTTGCCGTCACCGAAGCCCTTCAGGTCAGGATGGCCGTCGTGGCCTTCGTAGTTCACAAAGTTCGAGATCCCGAGCGGCTTCAGGGCCTTGACATAGAAGGCCACAGAGCGGTCGAAATCGCTGACGGTGAGGATCACATGATCGATCATCGCGGTCGCGGTCCCCAAGGGGTCGTCATCTTTCGTCGGAACTCCTGACCGAACAGCTCGAATTCGTACATTACTCCATTCGGATGGTATCCAGCTGGGGAAACAACACCGGCCCGAAGAAGTCCGAGCGAGCCCGATATTGGTGATCCGTTGCGTGTGGTGTGGACCCGACCCGGAGACCTAATGGCCACGAAGCATGCTTGCTCCTCGAATGATACCGGAAACCCGGTACGCGCGGAGCGACGGGGTCCATATCGCGTACCAGGTCTTCGGTCGGGGCCCGCTGGACCTGGTGTTCGTGCCGGGCTGGGTCTCGCACATCGAGTATGCTTGGGAGGAACCGATGGCCGCCCGGTTCATGGAACGACTTGGCTCGTTCTCAAGGGTCGTTTGGTTCGACAAGAGAGGGACGGGCCTGTCGGATCGCGTTTTTGGTCTTCCGATATTGGAGGAGCGGATGGACGACCTCCGAGCCGTCATGAAAGCGGCCGGGGTGAAGCGGGCAGCGGTCTTCGGAGTGAGCGAGGGAGGATCGATGAGCGCCCTCTTCGCCGCGACCTACCCGGACCAGGTCAGCGCCCTCATTCTGTACGGGGCGTTCGCGAGGCGCCTTCGGGCCCCGGACTATCCTTGGGCGCCCACGCGCTCGGAACGGGAAACGTGGATCCGCCACCTGGAAGCGGGCTGGGGGGGCGACGTGGAGCTCGACGCGCTCGCGCCCTCCGCCGCTCACGATGCTGCGTTCCGGCGGTGGTTCGCGGCGTACGGTCGTCTGAGCGTCAGCCCGTCGGCCGCCGTGGCTCTCGCCCGGATGAACACCGACATCGACATACGCTCCGTGCTCCCCTCTATCCACGTTCCGACGCTCGTGATCCACCGAAGTGGGGATCGGGACGTTCGGGTCGGGAACGGTCGCTTCCTGGCCCAACGCATCCCCGGGGCCAAGTGGGTGGAGCTCCCGGGGGAGGACCATGTCTGGTTCGTGGGGGACGGGGACTCGATCCTGGAGGAGGTTCAGGAGTTCGTCACCGGGACCCGATCCCCGCGTGCCGCTGATCAGGTACTGACGACCGTAATGTTCACCGACATCATCGGCTCGACGAAGCGGGCGAGGGCCTTGGGGGACCAAAGGTGGGCCCACCTCCTCGTCCGTCACAACCAGGTGATCCGAAGGGAGCTCGCCCGATTTGGCGGTCACGAGGTGAAATCCACGGGCGACGGTTTCCTGGCCACTTTCGACGGGCCGGCACGGGGCATCCGGTGTGCCTTTGCGATTCAGCGGGCGGCTCGCGACCTGGGGCTCTCTATCCGTATCGGACTACATACCGGGGAGTGCGAGGTCATGGGCGAGGACATCGGGGGCCTGGCCGTCCACCTTGCTTCGCGGGTAGCCGGGAAGTCCGACGGCACGAACGTGCTCGTAACGAGCACCCTCAAGGACCTGGTCTCTGGGTCTGGGATCGACTTCCATGACCAAGGCAGACACGTCCTGAAGGGTGCCGGCAGGGCATGGAGGCTGTTCGAAGTGAGTTCAAAGCCCCAAGGATGATGGGCCGTGCGCCAGGACCACCGGATCCGGTTGCCCCACGGAGGCTCCCCGGGCAACCTCGGGCTCCGCAACGGACCGCGTGGAACCTTCGATCAACGGTGGGTGGGGCCCGGGCTGGGCGGGTGGATCCCCGTCCCCCTCGCGATGATCTGGTCAGTCCGGCCACGGCAATCGTCCCGACGCATGGCCCAGGACGTACCTCCAGACCCCATCTACTCGAGCGTAGGTGTCGCTGAACCACACCCGGTAGGCGAATGGCTTCCCATCTTCGGTCCCCTTTGCCCACAAGAGAGCCGTCACGACCGCGGTGTCTCCCCAAGCTCGGACCGTCCGATCCGTGTCGTCCTGCCGCTCGTAGATCGTCCGTCCTTGCCGCGCCTCGTCGAGCAGGTCCGCCTTGGAGTACGTCCTCCCCGTGCTCGAGATGAGTACGAAATCCTCCGCGAGGATGCGGTCCATGACTCCCGCGTCATTCCTAGCTACCGCCGCCTGGTACTCGTCGTCCAGGTGTGCGACCGTGTTCTTGACATCCGAGGTCATTGGGCCCTCGCGCAACGGCCGCAGCCGTCCTATTTGTACTTTCACCGCGCCCCGCCAGGGATCGACCTCGACCCCATCGCCGACCGCTCCGAGTACCGCACCCGTCATTGCTAGCTCGAACGACTGGGTGACCCGGGGACATCCTTTCTTTGGACGGTTCGGCCCGGGATCGCGTGACAATCCCTCGCACTCCGACGGTGAAGCCTTAAGGTGGCGCGCCGGTCAATGGGGCGAAGTCACCGTTACCACGGGAGCTGGTTCGATCATGCATCGATACGACCGGGTGCCCATCCGCGAGGAGACCAAGGAGGAGCGGATCCATAAGTTCGCGCTGATCGACGAGCCGTACACGCTCGAGGAGGCGGTCCTCGAGGGTCAGCGGTGCCTGCAGTGTGCGATGCCCTATTGCGTCCAAGGATGTCCGATCACCCAGGATGCTCGCGGCTACAACATCCTGGTCGGAGAGCGGGACTTCGACGGCGCGGCCAAGCTCGTGCTCCGCGAGAACCCTCTGGCGACGGTGCTCTGCAAGACCTGCTATCACTTCTGCGAGGACGACTGCATCATGACCGGTCGGGGGGTGCCGATCGCGATCCGGCACCTCAAGCGAGCGGCCCTCGACTTTGGGAAGTCCGACCTTCTTTACGTCCCCTCGAAGCGCAAGGAGGAACGCATCGCGATCATCGGCGCGGGCCCCACGGGCCTCATGGCCGCGTGGGACCTCGGGATACGCGGCCATCCCGTGACCGTCTACGAGTACGAACCTTTCCTCGGTGGGCAGGTCAACACGATCCCGCGGTACCACCTTGATCCGGACGATCTGGACACCGATATCGCCCGGTGGAAGAACCTCAACATCACCTTCGTACTCGGAAAGAGGGCGGGTGTGGATTACACACCGAAGAGCTTGCTCGCGGAAGGGTACGAGGCGGTCC
>JBARHO010000081.1:0-9189 GCA_049799275.1 Thermoplasmata archaeon | reverse complement strand
GGCCAGGATGCGCTGGGTCTCCCGCGCGGCGTCGCGTGGCGGCAACGGGCCCCACGGTCCTCTCCGATCATCGGCCGGAAGATGATCGCTCGCCCGGACCGAACCGGTACGCGTCCCGTTCAGATCCCACCGCACGACCGTCGATCGGGAGCGCGGAGAGAACTCATCCGATCCCTCCGCTGCTGTCACGCTGAGTCCCCTCCGTACCCCGAGGCGCCGCAGGACCCGCGCGGTCCGCAACGCCGCCGCCCGGTCGGCGACCCCGACCAGTTGGTACCGGACGTGGGCCGGGTTCGATAGCGGTCCCAGGCGGTTGAACACGGTCGGGATCCCCAGCTCCCTGCGCGTCGAGGCGACGGAACGCGTAGAGGGATGGAACAAGGGGGCGTGCAAGAAACCGAGCCGATGCCGCCGGAACGATTCTTCCGAGTACGCGCGGGATGTGACGACCGGAAGCCCCAATGCCTCCAGCAGATCGCTGGAGCCGGTCTGGCCGCGGGCGCTCCGATTGCCGTGCTTGACGACGGACTGACCCGCGGCCGCGACGACGAACGCACTGACCGTCGACACATTGAACGAGGGGCGGACCGCCCCTCCCGAACCGCAGAGATCGAGCGCGTCCCGGGACCCGTTCAGGGCGAACGGGACGGCGCGGCGCCGGAGCTCGCGGGCCAGGCTGATCAGCTCCTCCTCGGTCTCGCCCTTGGCCGTCAGCGCGACCAGCAGCGCCGCCCGCATCGCTTCCGGTCCCTCCGGATCGGACAGTAGGTCGAGGAGCCGTCCGACGTCCCGAGGTCCCAATTCCTCCCGGCGAAGGAGCTTTCCGAGGAGGGGCGAGCTCATCGACCGCTCCCGTCCAGGAAGTTCTCAAGAAGGCGGGGCCCCGGTCGGGTGAGGAACGATTCGGGGTGGAACTGGACACCGTAGATAGGGCGATCTCGATGTCGGATCGCCATGATGACCCCATCGCTCGTGCGGGCCGTGATCTGCAGCACCGCAGGGAGCCGTACCGGGTCCACGACGAGCGAATGATAGCGTGCCGCGGCGAAGGGGCATGGAAGACCCTGGAAGAGGCCCGAGCCGTCGTGCCTCACCTGCGCCACCTCGCCGTGGACCGGGGCGGCCGCGTGGGTCACCCGGCCGCCAAAAAAGCTCCCGATCAACTGATGGCCCAAGCAGACGCCGAGGATCGGAGGACCCTTCGGGTCCGCGAGAAAGCTCCGGGCCAGTCCGGTCACCGCCTGATCCGCAGGGGAACCTGGTCCGGGAGAGAGGACGACGAAGTCCGGGTGCACAGCGAGGGCGCTCCGACGCGGCTCGGTGTAGCGAAGGACGGTAACGTCCGCGCCCAGCGTTCCGAAGGCCTGGGCGAGATTGTAGACGAACGAATCCTCATGGTCGATGAGAAGGACCTTCACGTGCGCATCGTCCCCACGAGGCTGGACTCGACCTGTTCGAGCTTCGTGAGCGTCTCCTGGAACTCCTGGGCCGGTCGCGAACCGTACACGATACCGGCGCCGGCCGCCGTGTAGAGCTGCTGCCCGTGCGCGAAGGCCGACCGGATCGCGAGCGCCCAGTTCGCCTCTCCCTGGCCGTTGACCACCCCGACCGCCCCGGCGTACGGACCTCTCCAACTGCCCTCCTCCTTTCGGAGAAGTTGGGTGGCGCGGATCTTGGGGGCGCCCGAGACCGTACCGGCGGGGAAGGCGGCCGCGAGCGTTTCCAAGGGCCCCACTCCGGGACGGAGCCGGGACCGGACCCGGCTCACCAAGTGCTCCAGCCGGGCAAAACGCTCCCGCCGTTCCTGGAACAGGAGCCTCACGGATCCGGGCTCGGAGATCCGGCCCAGATCGTTCCGGGCCAGATCGACGAGCATCCGATGTTCAGCGAGCTCCTTCGGGTCCTCCTTCAGTCGCTGACGCCCCGACCTACCGCGACCGAGCGGCACGGTACCGGCGATCGGGTTGAGATAGGCCATACGGCCCCGCACCTCCACGACGGACTCCGGCGAGACCCCGAGGATCTCGTTCGGCCCGAACTTGAGGTAATAGAAGTACGCGTAGCGCTCGCTCTCGCGGAGGGCGCGGACACGCTCGTAGAGGTCGTCCGGTCTCGTCCAGGACCGGCGATGGGCCAATACCACCTGGAACGCCTCTCCGTCCCGGATCGCTGCGCGCAGTCGCGTGACGCTTTGGCAGTACCGGTCGCGATCCATCGAGTCGGCGGTCGGGGTGGGGAGCGCCGCGCGGGACGGACGCGCGGACCGCCGCCGGCGAACGCGCACCTTCTCCCAGCGGACCCGGTCCACGAGAGCGAACTCGCCCAGAGGGAACGGGGAGCCGGCGGGCAGGTCCCGGAGCAGGGGCTCGAAGAGGCCGACCGCGTCGAAGCCGAGGTACCCGACGAGCGTCGCGCCCCGACCCCGCGAAAGATGGTCCGCGACCTGGTTCGCGAGATCCTCGGTGTGGGTGGTCCGGCGAAGGCGGATCGTCGTCCCGGGATCGACGAACGAGAACGCGCGCCCCTCGGCCTGACCTTCCGGCGGAGCGATCTCGAAGTACCCGGCGGTGTCGGTCGATCCGGCACGGTCCAGGAGGCGCTCGAGTGGATCGCTCACGCGGCGGCCCCCTCCACCAAGGCGTGGTGGACGGCTCTCAGGGCCGACGGGCCCGATCTCGCTTCTACCGCGAGGGAGAGCGAGCGAGGTGTGGCCGAGAACCCGCGCGCGTCGACGAGCGCCTCCGACGGAAGACGATTGAGCTCGGCCAGGATCCCGTCGCCGATCGCCGTGACCAGGGCCACCGAGTACGGCCCTTCGACCACCGCGGCACTGTCCTGGGTCACCGGAGCGAGCGCCCGCAACGCCCCTCGGACGTGCGGGGGTTCCAGGACCAGCGATAGGAGCGCGGAGGAGGTGAAGAGCGCGACCACGTTGATCCGCGCCTTCGAGAGCCGGTCGGAGACCTCGGCCACGATCCCCGGCCGCTGGCGACCCCCCGGGACCCGCAGGCGCAGGAGCCGGAGCGGGCGCAGGAGCGTAACGGCCCGAGTGTGGTGTTCGGAGTCGGTGGCGGCGATGGTCGTGAGGACGTCGGGGTGTTCCTGCGAGCGCACCCACAGCTCCACTCCCGCCTGCCGGGCCGGTTCGATGGTCAATGGATGGAGAACGCGTGCGCCGAACTGGGCGAGCTCCTCCGCCTCCTCGTACGAGAGATGATCGATCGGACGGGCCCCCACGACGTGCCGCGGGTCCGCGGTCAGGATCGGCACGTACCGTTTGACCAGTTCCACCCTTGCGGCGTGCAGGATGGCGCCGATCGCGCTCGCGGAATAGTCCGAGCCGCCGCGCCCGAGCACGGCCACGCGTCCTTCGAGACTGCGACCAAAATAGCCGGTCACGATCGGGATCCGCCCGCTCGAGAGGATCCGGCGCAGCCCGCGCCGCACCGCGAGCTCGGAGCGATCGAAGAGGATGCAGGACGCGCCGTAGGCGTTGTCGGTCACGATGCCGAGGTGGTCGGCCTCAACGGCCGTGGAGGGGATCCCCTCCTCGACGAGCCGCTGGGCCAACCAGTGGACGGACAATCGTTCCCCCATGCTCAGGAGGCGGTCCCCCAAGGGCCGGTCGGCGGGATAGGAGGCCTCGACCAGCGAGACCAGTCGGGCCAATCGTCGCGCCTGCGCCCGACCGGCCGGCGGAAGTTCCGGATGGCGCGCTTCGATGCGTCGGAGGATCTGGCCATGGTCGACGCGGGACCGAGGATGGGCCAGCACCCGGCTGAGGAGGTCGGTGACCCCCTCCCGGGCGGAGGCCACGAGCACCACCGGGGCCCCCTCGGTCTGGACGGCGCGGATCCGGGTCAGGATCCCTTTGACATCGGACAGGGCCGCGCCGCCGAACTTGAGGACCACCGGCGGCCGTGGCGTCATCGGACCGCCCCGGTCTGCGGGAGCAGGCCCCTTCGGAAGGCGAGCTCCGCGTTCAACACGGAGCCACCGGCCCCTCCGCGCACCGCATTGTGCGAGAGCAGGAAGAAACGCAGGAAGGGAGGCTCCCATCGCACACGGCCGATTGTGGCCGCCATCCCGCGGGCGCGGGTGGGACTGCCGGCCCACAGGTCCCGGAGCGGCTGGGGACGGTCCTTCTCTTCCCTCAGCAGGACCGGCGGATGGGGCGCGGTCGGCAGATCCATGGGACCGAGAGGATCGAACGACCGGACGGCGAAGTCGAGCGCCCGCAGCGTCGGGCTGCGACGGGCGAGCAGGGTCACAGCCTCGAGATGGCCTTCCCGGACCGCGACCCGCGCGCACTGAACAAGGAACCGGGTCGACCGCGGACCGCGGCGGCCCGCCGATCCGAGATCCAGGATGCGGGCCGACTCCAGCGCGACCTTCTCCTCCTCGCCCTCGATGAACGGGACGACGTTGTCCTGGATCGCCAAGGAAGGTACCCCAGGATACCCAGCACCCGAGAGGGCCTGGTACGTCGTCACGGAGATCCACTCGGGCTCGAGAAGAGGCATCCAGGGAGCGAGCGCGAGGACCAACCCGGTGGCAGTGCAGTTCGGATTGGTGACGATAAGACCGGTACCCCCGGGCCGACGCGCACGACCGAGGTGGTGCGGGTTCACCTCGGGGACCAGGAGCGCGGCCTTCGGATCCATCCGATGGTCCGCCGAGTTCGAGAACACCGAGATCCCTCGCCGTGCGCACTCGGATTCGATCCGTCCCGCGACGCCGGAGGGCAGCGCACCGAACACCACCTCTACCCCATCGCGGACCAGTTGGCCGGGGCTCCTCTCGACGTAGCGGGAACCCTCCAGCTCGGCCGGGGGCGGCTCCGACAATCGCCACGTCTCATCCAATGTGCGTCCGACGACCCTCTCGCTCCCGATCAACAAGGGCGGGCCGAAGAAGGGATGATCCGCGAGCAGGCGAGCGAAGTGCTGACCGATGTACCCGCTCGCGCCGAGGATCGCGCACGGGAGGCGGTCCGCGCTCATGGGGCGAACCCTCCGCGGAGCAGGAGATCGAGGAGCACGAA
Organism: Thermoplasmata archaeon; assembly: GCA_049799275.1. Lineage (GTDB taxonomy): Archaea > Thermoplasmatota > Thermoplasmata > Lutacidiplasmatales > UBA184 > Lutacidiplasma. Next base: position 4,145 of record JBARHO010000081.1, on the reverse strand, counting down.
CGCGACGACGGACTCGACGACGATGACGGCCCGCGGAACGATACAGGGGTCGTGCCGACCGGTCACGACGAGCTCGGTCGGACGCAGGTGGGCCAGATCGACGGAACGTTGGCGGCGTGCGATCGAGGAGGTCGGCTTGACGGAGACACGGCAGACGATGGGCATCCCGGTCGCCAGTCCACCTAGGATGCCCCCCGAGTGGTTCGTCGTGGTGACGACGTGTCCGTCCTGCACATCGAACGGGTCGTTGTGCTCGCTCCCTCGCATGCGGGCCGCAGCGAAGCCGGAGCCGAACTCCACCCCCTTGACGGCCGGGATAGAGAACAGCGCATGCGCGAGGACGCCCTCGATGGAATCGAAGAACGGCTCTCCCAGGCCGACCGGCGCTCCTGTGGTCCGGCACTCGATGATCCCCCCGACGCTATCCCCCTCCCGACGGGCCATCGAGATCGCCTCCTCCATCCGCTGGGCGGCCTCGATATCCGGACAACCGACCTCGTTCTGTCGCACGAGCTCGCGAAGGGTCTCGAGGGGTTTGGCCTCCGGGATCTCAGCCTCGACGGTCCCGATCGATCGGGTGAAGGCGACCGTGTCCATCCCGCGCAGCGCGAGCACCTGCGCGGCGAGCGCCCCGGCGATCACGAGGCCGACCGTCATCCGACCGGAGAAGATCCCTCCCCCCGAGAGGTCCGCTTCGGGTCCGTACCGCACCCGGGCCGGGTAGTCGGCGTGTCCGGGTCGGGGAACGTCCCGGAGGCGGTCGTACGCCGTTCGTTGAACGTCCACGTTCGCCACGTGCGCCCGAAAGAGCTCCCCGGTGGTGCGTCCGTCCTCGAGACCCGAGTCCACGACCATCCGGTCGGGCTCCTGACGTTTCGTCGCCAGCTTTCGCCCCACGGGACTGCGACGATCGAGCTGGTCCTGGATGCGTCCGAGATCGAGGACGAGCCCTTTCGGAAGTCCGTCCACGCCGACGCCGACCTCCGGGCCGTGGCTCGATCCGAAGATCGTCACCCGGAGCGATTGCCCGAAGCTCATCATGCGGCCGCCCCGGCGCCCAAGCGGGCGAGCACGCGCCAGAAATCGGGGAACGACTTCCGTACGCAGCGAGCGTCCCCGATGAGCGAGGAGGATCGGGCCCCGAGCGCGGCCACGGCGCCGCTCATGACGACCCGGTGGTCCTCTACGTTCGTGATGCGGAGGCCCTGCGGGGTGGACGTACCCTCGATCTCGAGCCCGTAGGTCCGTCGACGGACCCGGGCGCCGAGCCCGTGGACGAGCTGTTCCGTCGCGTCGCGGCGATCGGACTCCTTGTGGACCACATGGTCCGCTCCTCGGACACGGGTCGTTCCCCGAGCGAACGCGCCGAGCACGCCGACCAGGGGGTAGAGGTCGGGGGAGGAGGTGAGATCGACATCGATGCCGTGCAGCGGGCCGTCGCGCACCGTCGCCCCGTCCGCGTGACGCTGGACCTCCGCCCCCATCTCCTCCAATACGTTCAGTATCGCCAGATCGGCCTGCGGCCAATCCGACGGGATGTTCCGGATCCGGACCTTCCCGTGCCCGATCGCCGCGGCCGCCCAGAGGTAGGCCGCGGACGAAGCGTCCCCGGGGACCCGGAAGGAGGAGCCCTGGTAGACCTGGTCCCCACGGACCCTCGCCCCCGCTCGTTGGAGATCGATCCGGATCCCATGCGCGGCGAGCACCGCCACGGTGGCCTGGACGTACGGTTCGGACACGATGGGTCCGTGGAACCGCAGGTGGGACGGTCCCGGAAGGGTCGGCAGCATGAACAACAGGCTCGACAGAAATTGGGAGCTGATATCGGTCGAAAGGGCGGTCGAGATCGGCCGGAGGGGCCCGGTCACCTTCGTCGGCAACGATCGACCGGACCGGGGCGGTACGATGCGGGCCCCCCCTTGCCTCAGTGCCTCGAACAGTCCGTCCATCGGTCGCCGCTCCAATTGCGCGTCGCCGACGAAGATCGTCGTCCCGCGGCGGGCGGCGGCGAGGGAGCACAGGAACCGGAGGGTCGTACCGGACCTTCCGCAGCGCACCAGGGCCGAGCTCTCGGATCCGGCGAGGCTCGCGGGTCCGGTGATCCGCCACTGGTCCGGCGAGGCCCGATGGGTCGCCCCTAGGGCCACGAGTCCTCGCGCCGTGGCCAGCGTGTCGTCGGAGGCGAGCGGGGATTGGACCACGTAGGGTGAACCGGTCAAGAACCCGGCCACGAGGGCACGGTGCGTGTAGCTCTTCGAAGGAGGAGCTCGGATCGTGCCCTTCACGGATCCGGGGGCGAGCGCGCGGTTCACGGTCGGATGCCTCTCATGTGGAGTAGTAGGTCCTCCGGGCGAACGCGGCCGTGATCCGGTCCGCTGTGCCGACGGGGAGGGCGTCCCGGACCTCGTCCGCCTCTCCGCGCTCGACCACCGTCGCGAGCGTCGGTCCCATCCCGCTCACTCCGCTCGCGAGCGCGCCACACTGCCCGAGCCGTGCGCGCAGCGGGCGGTAGGAGTAGCCGAGCAGGCGTTCGACGAGCTCGGTGTTCCGACGCATCGCCTCGAAGTACGCTCCCTCGAGGGCCGCGTCCGAGGCCGCGAGACCGTCCGGCCGCGCTTGGGAGAACCGATCCCGGTACTCGGTCGACGGCTGGTGCGGACGACGAGGGATGAACAAGAGGACGAGCCATTCGGGATCGACCGGATCCCGGCGAAGGACCGTCCGACGGGCATTGTCGGTGACGACAAGGCCGCCGGAGAGACCCGCCATGGCGTCGTCGAACGCCCCGGTAGCGCTCAGGCCGATCTCCTGCGAGATCTCCGCCGAAAGTCCGGCGACCTCCTCGATCGTGGCCGTATGGCGCAGGGCGTTCAGGACCGCCAGGACGATCGCACAGCTGACGGCGGAGGAGCTCTTCAGTCCGCGGGCGGTCGGGATCTGCGACCGCACCGAGAGATGAACATCGTACCTCTCCTCCGGCGCGTAGCGATGGAGGACGGACCGGAGCGTGGCCCCGGCGAGGGGGGTATCACAGTCCGGGTCCAGCTCGTGTCGTCCGGCCGTGGGAGCGCCGGTCCGGGACATCTCGACCTCCGCCTCGGCCGTGAGCTCGATGCCGCACGCGCACCCGACACCGGTCGCGAGCGCGTTCACGATCGTGATCGCCCCGTTGGCCCTCCCTACGCCGCGCATCCGCCCTCCGCAAGGAGCCGTCCGGTCGCCCGCGGATCCGGCGCATGTCCCCACCAGAGCTCGTAGCTGGCGGCCGCTTGGTACACGAGGATGCGATAGCCGTCCTCGTACCGGGCGCCATGGGCTTGGGCCATGAGATGGAGCCAAGGGTCGACACCGGAGTACACGAGGTCGAGGACGTACGTGGTGGCATCGATCCAGCCCGTCAGGTCCCAAGGGAGCGGGTGCGCGCCGGCCTGACCCGACGGCGTGGTGTGGACGACGAGCGACACAGGGTGCGGAGCAGCGGGATCGACCCGAACGCTCCGGAACATCTCGGCCAGGTGATCGGTCCGCGCATCGTTCCGGGCCAGGATCTCGCTGCGGGCCCCGACCGTATGGGCAGCGGCCAACGCCGCGCGGGCCGCCCCCCCGCTACCGATGACAAGCACGGGTCCGTCGTTCCAGGCACGGCTGGACCGGAGCTCGGTCATCCTCCGCGTCAACGCGGTCAGGTCGGTGTTCTCCGCCCGGATCTCGTCCTCGTCAAGAGTGAGCGTGTTCGCGCTGCCGCACTCCTTCGCGCCGGGGCTGACGTGGGTGGAGAGCTCGAGCGCCCGGACCTTGTACGGGTGCGTGACGTTGAGCCCTTTGAGCCCTCCCTCGACCAGTGGTCCGAGCGAGTCCGCGAGCTCCTGGTCGGAGAGGATCTCGAGCGCCACGTACAAGCCGGCGTGCTGATCCGCTCGCATCCACTCGGAATGGATCCGAGGCGACCTCGAATGGGCGATCGGGTGACCGATGACCGCGAAGAGCGGCGCGGGCCTGTGAGACCAATAGCGCAAGAGTCGGTCCACGGGGATCTGGCTCGGTTCGATCGAGGGCCTGTTCAGATCCTCCGGAGGTGCGGCGTACGCGGCGGACATGCCATACCGGCCGGCCCATGCCCGCAAGAGCGGTCCGGACGGACCGGT